>JBFKKR010000012.1:0-43608 GCA_041682035.1 Pseudomonadales bacterium
AGGGTGTTCTGTTTCCGCTCGCAGTTCTCTAAAATATGCGCCTTTTTCGCAGGGGCTACGCCCGACAACTGAGGCACGATTGATCATGGTCAAGATTCGTCTGGCGCGCGGCGGCGCCAAGAAAAATCCGTTTTATCAAGTAGTTGTGGCAGACGAGCGGCGCGCTCGCAACGGCCGCTTCATCGAGCGGCTGGGATACTTCAACCCGGGCGCGCGGGGCGGCGAAGTCCGTCTCCACCTCGAGGGCGAGCGCCTGGAGTACTGGGTGGGGCAGGGCGCGCAGGCGTCCGAGCGCGTTCGCAGCCTCTGGAAGGAGTGGCAGAAGCTGACGCCGGCAGCGGCCGAAGCCTGATCGCGGGCGCGGTCCGGGCCGGGTAATGACCAGCCAGATCGTCACGGTCGGGCGTATCGGCGCACCCTACGCCGTGCGCGGCTGGATGCGCCTGGAATCCTTCACGGATCCGCTGGAGAACATCCTCCAGTACGACCCCTGGAAGATCGGCCGCGGCCGGGACTGGCAGGACGCCGAACTGGCCGGGGTCGAGCGCGACGCCAAGGGCCTGCGCATCAGCCTCAGGGGGTGTGCCTCCCCGGAAGAGGCGCGGCGCTACACCGGCATGTTCGTCGGCGTGCCGTTGGAGGCATTGCCGGAGACGCCAGACGGCGAGTACTACTGGCACCAGCTCCATGGGCTGCAGGTGCGCAACGAGGCCGGCGAGAACCTCGGGCATATCGAGAAGATGCTGGAGACCGGCGCCAATGACGTCATGGTGGTGCGGCCGGATCCGCGCAGCATCGACGACCGGGAACGCCTCATTCCCTGGCTGCAGGAGCGCGTGGTGCGCCGCGTCGACCTGGCCGAGGGCTGCGTGCGGGTACACTGGCCGGCGGAATACTGAGAGGCGCGCTGGCGCGCCGGGAACAGGACCATGGGCACGGCGAACGCCCGCCGCTTCGGGGTGGTGACGATCTTCCCCGAGCTGGTGCAGGCGCTGAGCGGGTTCGGTGTGGTCGGCCGGGCATTTCGCGAGGGTCTCGCGGAGTTGCTCTGCTGGGACCCGCGTGTATTCACCGCGGACCGGCACCGGACCGTCGACGACCGTCCCTACGGGGGCGGGCCCGGCATGGTGATGAAGCCGGAGCCGGTGGTGGCGGCGATCCGCGCGGCGCGGGCGGAACTGCCCGGTGCGAAGGTGATCTACCTGACGCCCGGCGGCCGGCGCCTGGACCAGGCCGGCGTACTGGAACTGGCCTCGCGGGAGGCGCTGATCCTGCTGGCCGGCCGTTACGAGGGCATCGACCAGCGGGCGCTGGACCTGGAGGTCGACGAGGAATGGTCCGTCGGCGACTATGTGCTGAGCGGTGGCGAACTGCCGGCGCTGGTGGTCATGGACGCGGTGCTGCGGCAACTGCCCGGGGTGCTGGGGCACGGCGAGTCCGCCGGGAACGACTCCTTCGCCGACGGGCTGCTGGAGTATCCGCACTACACGCGCCCGGAACGGTTCGAGGGGCGCGAGGTGCCGGCGGTGCTGCGCAACGGCAACCATGCCGAGATCGCCGCCTGGCGGCGGCAGCAGGCGCTGGAGCGGACGCGACGGGAGCGGCCGGACCTGCTTGCAGGCGAGGGCGCGGAAGAGAATTGAGCACCCGGCGCGGACCGCCGGGGCAGGACTGGGAAATTTTCGGTAACCAAGGCAGGGGATCCTGACAATGAGCAAGCATCCATTGATCGACACGCTCGACAAGGAACAGATCGAGCAACTCGACAAGAAAGTCCCGGACTTCCGTCCCGGCGACACCGTGGTCGTGCAGGTGCGCGTGAAGGAAGGCGAGCGTGAACGCCTGCAGGCATTCGAGGGGGCGGTGATCGCCCGCCGCAACCGCGGCCTGCACAGCGCCTTCATCGTGCGCAAGATTTCCAACGGTGTCGGCGTCGAGCGGACCTTCCAGCTGTACTCGCCGCTGGTGGAAAGCATCACGGTGAAGCGCCGCGGCGACGTGCGCCAGGCCAAGCTGTACTACCTGCGCGACCGCGCCGGCAAGGCCGCCCGCATCAAGGAGAAGGTCCGCTAGAGACGGACCCCGGGCCCCGCATCCGCCGTGGTCTCCGGCCACGCCCCGCACCAGGAACTGGCCGAGGCGTGGCTGGACGCGGTCTGGATGGAAAAGGGGCTGAGCCAGAACACGCTCTCCTCCTACCGACGCGATATCCGGCGCTTCCTCGCCTGGCTGGAGGCGCGTGGCCAGCACTGCTGCCAGGCCGATCGCGCTGCCATCAACGCCTACCTCGCGCACGCCATCGCCGGCGGTGCCCAGTCGCGCACCACCGCGCGCTGGCTGTCCAGTCTCCGTGGTTTCTATGCCTGGCTGTTGCGCGAGGGCCGCGTGGCGGTGGATCCCACGCGGCAGGTCGAGCGGCCACGCATCGGCCGCCCGCTGCCGCATACCCTGACCGAGGCCGAGGTGGAGGCGCTGCTGGATGCGCCGGACACCGGCACGGTGCTGGGCCTGCGCGACCGCGCCATGCTGGAACTGCTGTATGCCTCGGGCCTGCGCGTCAGTGAACTGGTGAACCTGGGGATGGGGCAGCTGGGCCTGCAGCAGGGCGTGGTGCAGGTGGTCGGCAAGGGCAACAAGGAACGTATTGTTCCGGTGGGCGAGGATGCGCTGGCGTGGCTGCAGCGCTACCTGCGCGAGGCGCGCGCCGAAATACACGCCGGCGACAGCCATTTCGTGTTTCCGGGCCGGGGTGGCCGGCCGCTCACGCGGCAGGCGTTCTGGCACCGCATCCGCCGCCACGCCGTGACCGCCGGCATCCGCAAGCACCTGTCGCCGCACACGCTGCGGCATGCGTTCGCCACCCATCTTCTCAATCACGGCGCCGACCTGCGGGTGGTGCAGATGCTGCTCGGGCACAGCGACCTGTCCACCACCCAGATTTACACCCACGTCGCGCGTCACCGGCTGCAGGAACTGCATGCGCGCCACCATCCGCGTGGATGAGTACGCCTTGTCCGGAACTTCGCACCGTTCGGGCGGACTAAACCAATGGATCGCTTGCCGCCCGCTGGCGGGCATGCTTTGATCGCCCCATTCCAACGCAGATGCCGCAGCCGGAGTCCCCCTTGCCAAGAGTTTTCCTGTTGAGCCTCGCGCTCGTCTTCGCCGGTATCGCCGACGCCGCACCGCCACGGAAGGACGATCCGGAGCGGCGGGTGCGGGCGACTTTCGAGCGGCTGTTCCCCAAGATCGGGAACATCCGCATCGAACCCACGGTGATGCCGGGCATCTACGAGGTGACCATCCCCGGTGGTGATGTCGTCTACGCCAGCGCGGACGGGAAGCATTTCCTGGTCGGCGCGGAACTGTACCTGGCGCAGGGGGATTCCTTCATCAACCTCTCCGAGATCCGGCAGTCGCGCATCCGCCGCCAGGCCATGGCCGATATCGCGCCGGATGACTTCATCACCTTCCAGGCGAAGAACGAAAGGACGGTCATCAACGTGTTCACCGACGTGGACTGCACCTATTGCCGCAAGATCCACCAGGAGGTGCCGGAACTGAACAAGCTCGGGGTGACGGTCCGCTACCTGGCGTATCCGCGGGCCGGCATCGGCTCCCCCGCCTACCAGCGCGCCGTCACCGCCTGGTGCGCCAGGAACAAGCAGGCCGTGCTGACCGATCTGAAGGCGCGCAAGGCGGTGCCCATCGCCCTGTGCGACAAGAACCCGGTGGCACAGCAGTATCAGCTCGGCGGCCAGCTCGGGGTGCGTGGCACGCCGGCGATCGTGCTCGAATCCGGCCGCCTCCTGCCCGGCTACATGCCGGCGAAGGACCTGGCCCGCGCCGCCGGCATCGACGTGAAGTAGGCGCGGCGCAGGCCGCGGAGAGCCATCCCGTTTACCCGGTACGGGCGGCGCAGGCCGCTCCTACAATGAGATAGTCGCAACTGGCCGGACCGACCCCTTGAATACCGACTTCCCGCGTATCCAGCGCCTGCCGCCCTACGTCTTCAACATCGTCAACGAGCTCAAGCGCGAGGCCCGTGCACGCGGCGAGGACATCATCGATTTCGGCATGGGCAACCCGGACCAGCCGACCCCGCCGCATATCGTCAGCAAGCTGGTCGAGACCGCGCAGCGCAACGACACCCACCGTTACTCGATGTCGCGCGGCATTCCGCGGCTGCGGCGCGCGATGAGCCGCTGGTACGCGGACCGCTATGCGGTTGAACTGGACCCGGAGAGCGAGGTGATCGTCACCATCGGCTCCAAGGAGGGACTGGCGCACCTCGCCCTGGGCATCGTCGGCCCGGGGGACGCGGTGCTGGTGCCCAACCCGTCCTACCCGATCCATCCATACGGTTTCGTGATCGCCGGCGCCGACATCCGCCACGTGCCCCTCACCGATGAGGTCGATTTCTTCGCCGAACTGGAACAGGCCATCCGCCAGTCCTGGCCCAAGCCCAAGGGACTGGTGCTGAATTTCCCCGGCAACCCGACCACCCGCTGCGTCGACCTGGCCTTCTTCACCCGGGTGGTGGAGATGGCCCGTGAGCATGATCTCTGGGTGGTCCAGGACCTCGCCTACGCGGACATCGTCTTCGACGGCTACAAGGCGCCGTCGATCCTGCAGGTGCCGGGCGCCCGCGACCTGGCGGTCGAGTTCTTCTCGCTGTCGAAGAGCTACAACATGCCGGGCTGGCGGATCGGCTTCTGCTGCGGCAATCCGGAACTGATTGCCGCCCTGGCGCGCATCAAATCCTACATGGACTACGGCACCTTCACGCCCATCCAGGTGGCGGCGATCTCGGCGCTGGAAGGCGCGCAGGACTGCGTGGCCGGGATCTGCGACCAGTACCGCAGCCGCCGTGACGTCCTGTGCCAGGGCCTGAACGCGGCGGGCTGGCCGGTCACGCCGCCCCGGGCGACGATGTTCCTGTGGGCGCGGATCCCGGAACCCTTCCGGGAGATGGGATCGCTGGAGTTCTCCAAGAAACTGCTGCGTGACGCCCAGGTGGCGGTATCGCCGGGTATCGGTTTCGGCGAGTACGGCGACGATCACGTCCGCTTCGCACTGATCGAGAACGAGCACCGCACCCGCCAGGCGGTGCGTGGCATCCGGCGGATGCTGCGAAACCGGTCCTGATCCCGGCCCCCGAACCTCAACCCTTAACCCTTGGCCCTTGGCCCTTGGCCCATGTAGGTCAGGCTTCAGCCTGACACTCCAGGGTCCTCTCTAGTAAGGCTGAAGCCTTACCTGCCGCTCTGTGGGCCTGACAGCCGGCAGCCCGGGAATTTTTTCCGGCCCCCCGATCAGGTAAACTGCGCCGCTTCCTGCCAGCTAGGGACCTGCTTTTCCAGCATGAACGCCAAACCTGCCCCCAACGGCTCCGGCGCCCCCGTTCGCGTGGGCATCTGCGGCCTCGGCACCGTCGGCGGCGGCACCTTCGAGGTGCTGACGCGCAACGCCGGCGAGATCGCGCGCCGGGCCGGTCGCGCCATCGAGGTGGTCTGCGTCGGCGCCCGCAGCGAGAAACCGCATCTGGATCTCTCCCGGGTACGGGTGGAGAAGGACATCTTCGCGCTGGCCGATGACCCGGAAGTCGAAGTGCTGGTGGAACTGATCGGCGGATACGACACGGCGCGCGAACTGGTCCTGCGCGCGATCGACAATGGCAAGCACATCGTGACCGCCAACAAGGCGCTGATCGCGGTGCACGGCAACGAGATCTTCGGACGTGCCCACGAACGCGGCGTGATGGTCGGCTTCGAGGCATCGGTCGCCGGCGGAATCCCGATCATCAAGGCGATCCGCGAGGGCCTGTCGGCGAACCGCATCGAGTGGATTGCGGGCATCATCAACGGCACCGGGAATTTCATCCTCAGCGAGATGCGCGACAAGCAGCGCGACTTCGTCGAGGTGCTGGCCGAGGCGCAGGAACTCGGTTATGCGGAGGCCGACCCGACCTTCGACGTCGAGGGAATCGACGCCGCGCACAAGCTGACCATCCTCGCCTCGATCGCGTTCGGCATCCCGCTGCAGTTCGACCGGACCTACACCGAGGGGATCTCGGCCATCAGCCAGCTCGACGTGCAGTACGCCGAGGAACTCGGTTATCGCATCAAGCATCTCGGCATCACCCGTCGCACCGAGACCGGCGTGCAGCTGCGCGTGCACCCGACGCTGATCCCGGAACACTGCCTGATCGCCAACGTGCACGGCGTCATGAACGCGGTGCTGGTGCACTGCGACACGGTGGGGTCGACGCTGTACTACGGTCCGGGCGCCGGCGCCCAGCCGACCGCCAGCGCGGTGGTCGCCGATATCGTCGACGTGGCGCGCAATGCCGATGTCCCGCGCGAGCGCCGCGTGCCGCACCTGGCCTTCCACCCCGGCATGCTCTCGGACACGCCGGTCTCCGGCATCGACGAGGTATCCTGTGGCTACTACCTGCGCATGCAGGTCGAGGACCGCACCGGCGTGCTGGCGCGGATTTCATCGGTGCTGGCCGAACGTGGCATCAATATCGAAGGGATCATCCAGAAAGACGGCCCCGCTGCCGAAGCCGATTCCGGCTGGGTGCCGGTCGTGCTGATGACCGGGGTCGTCAGCGAGACCGACATGAACGGCGCCATCCAGGCTCTGGAGGCACTGCCGGAAGTGGCCGGGCAGATCGTGCGCATCCGCGTCGAGCACCTCGACGCCATCTAGCGGGAAGAAAACGCCATGACGCATCGCGAACGCTACACGGGTCTGATCGACAAGTACCGGGACCACCTGCCGGTGCACGACGACATGCGGGTCATCAGCCTGGGCGAGGGCAACACGCCGCTGATCCGGCTCAACAACATCCCGCAGACCACCGGCAAAGAAGTCGACATGTACGTGAAGTACGAGGGACTCAACCCGACCGGTTCCTTCAAGGACCGCGGCATGACCATGGCGGTGACGCGGGCCGTGGCCGATGGCAGCCGCGCCATCATCTGCGCCTCCACCGGCAACACCTCCGCGGCGGCGGCCGCCTACGCGGCGCGCGCCGGAATCCAGGCCTTCGTGCTCATCCCCGAGGGCAAGATCGCGATGGGCAAGCTGGCCCAGGCGATGATCCTCGGCGCGCAGGTGATCCAGATCGCCGGCAACTTCGACGTCGGCATGGCGCTGGTGAAAGAGGTGGCCGGCGAGGCGCCGGTGACCATCGTCAACTCCATCAACCCCTATCGCCTGCAGGGCCAGAAGACGGCGGCCTTCGAGATCATCGAGGAACTGGGCGGCGCGCCGGACTACCACTGCCTGCCGGTCGGCAACGCCGGCAACATCACCGCGCACTGGATGGGCTACCGCGAGTACCAGCACCAGGGCATGGCCAATTCGCGGCCGCGCATGGCCGGTTACCAGGCGGCCGGCGCCGCGCCGTTCATCAGCGGCGAGATGGTCGATGAGCCGGAGACGGTCGCCACCGCGATCCGTATCGGGCACCCGCAGTCCTGGGACAAGGCCTGGGACGCGCAGAAGGAATCCAACGGCTGGTTCGATGCGCTCACCGACGAGGAAATCCTCGCCGCGCAGAAACTGCTGGCGGACCGCGAGGGGGTGTTCTGCGAACCCGCATCGGCCGCCTCGGTGGGTGGCGCGCTGCGTGATATCCGTTCCGGGAAGATTCCCGAGGGCAGCAAGGTGGTCTGCACCCTGACCGGCAACGGCCTGAAGGATCCCGACACCGCCATTCGCCAGTGCGAGCGGAAGGGCGCGCCGCTCAAGACCGTCTCTGCCGACCTCGACAGCGTCAAGCGGGCCATTCTCGACAACCTGGCCTGAGCCACAGTGCACCCCCCGGCGGATACCGACCGGCCGGGGCGCGGACTGCGACCGGCTGTCAGTCCGGCGGGCCGACAGCGTGGCGCGGGCGCTGCAGCAGATTCTGCGCGAGGCGGGTGTGACCAGCGACCGCCGGCCGGTACTCGATCAGCAGCGCGGTGAGATCGTCGGTGGCCTCCTCGCCGCCCTCGAAGGCGCGGACCGTCTCCCGCAGCCGTTCCAGGACTTCCCGGTTCGAGCAGGCACCCTGCAAGCTGCCCAACAGCCTGACCAGGCGCTCGTTCCCGAACAGGGCGCCCTCCGGGCTGCGGGCTTCGGCGATGCCATCCGTGAGCAGCAACAGCCGGTCTCCGGGCGCCAGCCGCGTGCGGTCCAGCGGATACTCGAATTCGCGCACGAAGCAGAGCGGCGGCCCGCCGTCGCAGCGGATCCGTTCCGGTTCGCGTCCCGGACGCAGCAGGAACGGGTCGTCATGTCCGGCGTTGACCAGTTCCAGCGCACCGGTCTCGGTATCGAGGATCCCGGCGACCAGCGTCACGAACAGGGAGGCCGGGTTCTCCTTGCTGATGCGCAGGCTGGCCTCGCTGATCGCTTCGTTCAGGCCTCGGTCCCGCTGCGCGACCGTGCAACTGGTGAGCGCCTTGGAAATCACCATGAACATTGCCGCCGGAATGCCCTTGCCGGTGACATCGCCGACCTGGAAGTACAGGTGGCGCGTATCCAGCATGAAGACATCGTAGAGGTCGCCCCCGACCTCCCGTGCCGGTTCCAGGATGGCGTCCACGCGGACGTGAGCGGGAAGATTCCGGATCCTGCCGGTGTCCGGCACGATGCCGAGCTGGATCTCGCGCGCCGCCGTCAGTTCCCCGTCGACGCGGGCATGCGCGATGCGCGTCTCCTGCAGCCGTTCACGCAACTGTGCACGCTGTGCTTCCAGTTCCAGCGAGATGCGCGTGGTTTCCTCGGCGACCTTGCCCAGCACCACCATCGCCGTCAGGGTGGCGCCGACGATGGGCAGGGTCGGGTCGAACAGCATACGGCCGGCTACGAACAGGAACGCGCCGAACAGTGTCAGCAGGGCGCCGGCGGTCAGGATCAGCGCCACGCCCTGGCGCAGCGAGAAGCGCGGCAGGATGAGGATCGCGGCAAAGCCGAACAGGACCATGACCAGCCACTCGGCGCGTCGCAATTCGGGTGTGCGCGACAGCCACTCCCCGGAAAGCATCGTCTCGATGGCCTGCGCGTGCACATCGACGCCGTAACTCTCGGCCACCAGCGGCGTGGTGACCACGTCCTCCAGGCCCAGCGCGGCCGGCGCGATGACGACGATGCGGTCCTTGAACGTGCCGGGCGGGAAACTTCCGTCCAGCACCGTGGAGGCGGACACGTAGCGCTGCGGCAACGGGGGCGACAACCAGGGACGCAGGATGGTCGGCGGTTCGGTATCGATCCGCAGGTCGGCAACCTGTACCCAGGTGCCATCCGCGCCGAACCGGATACGGCTCACACCGCGCGCCACGCGTAGCAGTTCCAGTGCAAAAGACGGCGTGGGGTCGCCCGCTGTGTGCGTCAGCAGCGGCAACCGCCGCACGATGCCGTCGCTGTCCGGCGGTCCGTTCAGCAGGCCGTGTCCGCTCGCGAAATCGTCCAGTTCCGCCAGGTTGGCGAACGCGTAGGGATAGGTGTGCAGGATCTCCGCGGGTCCTTCCACCCGCACCTGCCGGGCGAGCAGCCGGCGCGACAGGCGGCCGGTCGAATCCGTTCGCGTCCCCACCCGAGCCAGCACTACGGGGCTGCTGGCAATGCTGTCGGCGAAATGGGCGTCGAGGTCCGGCAGTCTCGCCATGCTCGCCAGGATGCCGGGATCGAGTCCCTGGTAGATCTGGCTGAGACGGCGCACGCCGTGGCGGTCCGGCTCGCTGAACAGGAAGTCGTAGCCCACTGCGAGCGCGCCGTCGCGCAGGGCGGCCTCCTGCAACGCCACCAGGTAGTTGCGCGGCCAGGGCCAGGCGCCGAAATTGAGCAGGGATGTTTCGTCGACCGCGATTACCCGCACGGGGGAGTCGCGGACGCTGCGCGGGTGCGCCTTCTGGTAGAAATCGAACATGCGCATCGCCAGGGGGCCGCCGTCCTCGCCCTGGAACAGCCACAGCGCCGCCATGACGACCAGCAGGGCGACGCTGCTGACCGTGTGCACCCGCTGCAATGCACCGGCATCGAGGTCCGCCTGGCGGCGGATCGGCGGATCGGCCGGCGGCGGGCTCCCCGGGTCTGGCGCGTCCCTCACTGGCATGGCTCAGGTCCCCGGCGTCCTGCCGCCGACCTTTCCGCGCACCCGGCCGGCCGCCACGCCCCCGATGGTTTCCGTACCACGTTCCATGTCGAACACTCCCTGCACCGGCTGCGCCGGCATGGTACGTCAGGCGTCTGCCATGCCGGTGGCGGATGCAAGGCAGACCGCGCTTGCCGCCCTCCGCGCATGCGTTCATCATAGCCTCAAAGTCTGGACAGGGACGCCCAGCGCACATGGTCCGAATCACCCGCCGCGAATTGCCTGCCGCGCCACTGCCCGGCCCGGAATCCCTGCCGGAGCGCTTGCGGCGCATCTACGCGGCGCGTGGCATCACCGACGAGGCCGATCTCGACCGGTCCCTGCAGGGCCTGGAATCCTTCCACGGCCTGCCCGACATAGAACGCGCCACCGAGTTGCTGGAGCAGGCCTTGCGGGCCGGCCGCCGCATCCTGGTGGTGGGGGACTACGACGCCGACGGCGCCACCAGCACCGCGCTGGCCATCGCCGCACTGCGCGCGTTCGGCGCCCAGAATGCCGGCTACCTGGTGCCGAACCGGTTCGAATACGGTTACGGCCTGACCCCCGAGATCGTGGAACTGGCCGCGCAGGCCGGCGCGGAACTGCTGGTGACCGTGGACAACGGAATCTCCAGCATCGATGGCGTGGCCGCCGCGAATGCCGCGGGCATGCAGGTGATCGTCACCGACCACCACCTGCCGGGCGACACCTTGCCGGAAGCCGCGGCGATCGTGAACCCGGTGCTCGACCGGTCCGGGTTCGGCGCGCGCTGTATTGCCGGCGTCGGCGTGATCTTCTACGTCATGGCGGCGCTGCGCGCACGGCTGCGGGCGCAGGACTGGTTCGTGCAGGAAGGCATCCGCGAGCCGGTCATGGCCGACTTTCTCGACCTGGTGGCGTTGGGCACGGTGGCGGACGTGGTGCCGCTGGACCGCAACAACCGGGTGCTGGTCTGGCAGGGGCTGTGCCGCATCCGCGCCGGTCGGGCGCGGCCCGGTATCCAGGCGCTGGCGGAAGTCGCCGGCCGCGACTGCGCCCGTCTCGGCGCCGCCGATCTCGGGTTCGCACTGGCGCCCCGGCTCAACGCGGCGGGCCGCCTGGATGACATGTCGCTCGGGGTCGAGTGCCTGCTGGCGCAGCATCCGGTCGATGCCCAGCGCCTGGCGCAGCAACTCGAGAAACTCAACAGCGAGCGAAAGGAACTGCAGGCAGAGATGCTGGTGCAGGCCGGCGATGCGCTGGACGCCCTGCAGGTGCCGGGGGAGAGCGCGCTGCCGCACGCGCTGAGCCTCTACGACGCCACCTGGCACCAGGGTGTGATCGGCATCCTGGCAGGCCGCCTGCGGGATCGCACCCACCGGCCGGTCTTCGTCTTCGCACCGGCGGACGATGCCGCTGCCGAATTGAAAGGCTCCGGCCGGTCCATCGCCGGTTACCACCTGCGCGATGCGCTCGCGCGGCTGGACGCCCGCTGCCCCGGCCTGATCGGCAAGTTCGGTGGCCACGCGCGCGCCGCCGGCCTGAGCCTGCCGGCGGCCCACCTGAAACGGTTCCGGCAACTGCTGGAGGAAGACGCCAGCGGGCAGATCGCGGCGGATGCCCTGCGCGGCGAACTGCAGACCGACGGCGAACTGGATGTGCAGGAGTTCTCGCTCAAGTTCGCCACCGCGCTGCGCGATGCCGGGCCCTGGGGGCAGGGATTCCCGGAACCCAGTTTCGACGGCGAGTTCGAGGTCACCGACCGGCGCATCGTCGGCGGACGCCACCTGAAACTGGCGCTGCTCCCGCCCGGCCACGAGCGCGAACTCGACGCCATTGCATTCAACCCGGACCCGGCGCTGCTGGAACGGCGGCTGGAGCGCGTCCGCATCGTCTACCGGCTCGACATCAACCACTGGCGCGGACGCGACCGCCTGCAACTGCTGATCGAGCACCTGGAACCCGCCCGCGTCAGCGCCGTCCTCGCCGGTTGACGCGGGTGCACCCCGCGGCCTGAGTACGCTACAATCGGCGCCCTTTTCGAAGCCCCGGCCCACGTCCGGACAAGCCAGGCAAGCCATGAAAGAAACCGCACCCATCCGCAATACCCTGAGGGATCTGTCGCAGCGCGCCGAATCCCTGAGGGGGTATCTTTGACTACCCGGTAAAGCGCGACCGTCTCGACGAGGTTCTCCGCGAACTGGAGGATTCCGCGGTCTGGAACGAGCCCGATCGCGCCCAGGCGCTGGGCCGTGAGCGCGCGACGCTGGAAGAGGTGGTCGGCGTCCTGGAATCGCTGCAGTCGGGGCTGGCGGACGCCGGCGAACTGCTGGAACTCGCCATCGACGAGAACGACGAGGCCACCGTCGCGGAAATCGAGACGGACATCGCGCGCATGCGGGCGGAACTGGAAAAGCTCGAGTTCCGCCGCATGTTCTCGCGCGAGACCGATCCCTGCCCGGCGTTCCTGGAGATCCAGGCCGGGTCCGGCGGTACCGAGGCGCAGGACTGGGCGGAAATGCTGCTGCGCATGTACCTGCGCTGGTGCGAGAGCCACGGTTTCGAGACGGAACTGCTGGAGTCCTCGCCCGGGGAAGTCGCCGGTATCAAGAGCGCCACGCTGCACGTGAAAGGCGAGTACGCCTCCGGCTGGCTGCGTACCGAGACCGGCGTGCACCGTCTGGTGCGCAAGTCGCCGTTCGACTCCGGCAACCGCCGGCACACGTCCTTCGCGGCGGTGTTCGTGTCGCCGGAGGTGGACGACGACATCGAGATCGAGATCAATCCATCCGACCTGCGCGTGGACACCTACCGGTCCAGCGGCGCCGGCGGTCAGCACGTCAACAAGACCGACTCGGCCATCCGCATCACGCACGAACCCAGCGGGATCGTCGTGCAGTGCCAGAACCAGCGCTCGCAGCATCAGAACCGGGACGCCGCCATGAAGCAGCTGCGCGCCAAGCTGTATGAACTGGAACTTCGCAAGCGTGAGGCGGAGGCGAAGGCCGTGGAGGACAGCAAGGCGGACATCGGCTGGGGCAGCCAGATCCGTTCCTACGTGCTGGACGATGCGCGCGTGAAGGACCTGCGCACCGGCGTGGAGACCAGCAATTACCAGGCGGTCCTGGACGGCGACCTGGACCGATTCATCGAGGCGAGCCTGAAGCAGGGTTTGTAGGGGTACGCATGACGGACGAACAGCAGAAGGCGGAAGAGCCGGAAATCGACGAGCACGCGCTGATCCAGCAGCGCCGCGAGAAACTGCAGGCGCTGCGCGAGAAGGGCGGGCCGGCTTTCCCGAACGAGTTCCGCCGCGATTCGCTTGCCGCCGAACTGCAGCAGGATTACGCCGACGCGACCGAGGAGCAGCTTACCGGGAGCGACGTGCAGGTGCGCGTGGCGGGCCGCGTCATGCTGCGCCGCATCATGGGCAAGGCCAGTTTCGTCACCATCCAGGACATGAGCGGCCGGATCCAGCTCTACGTGCGCAAGAACAACCTCGCGGAAGGCCTGTACAACGAGTTCAAGCACTGGGATATCGGCGACATCGTCGGCGCCGCCGGGAAGCTGTTCCGCACCCGCACCGGAGAGCTCACGGTGGAAGTGACGGAACTGCGCCTGCTGACCAAGTCGCTGCGGCCGCTGCCGGACAAGCACAAGGGGCTGGCGGACCAGGAACTGCGCTATCGCCAGCGCTACCTCGATCTGCTGATGAATGAGGAGTCCCGCGAGATCTTCCGCATCCGCAGCCGGGTGATCGAGGCGATCCGCGGTTACCTGAACAAGGAATCGTTCCTCGAGGTCGAGACGCCGATGATGCAGGTGCTCGCCGGCGGCGCTGCGGCGCGGCCCTTCGTGACGCACCACAACGCGCTCGACATGGACCTGTTCCTGCGCATCGCGCCGGAACTCTACCTGAAGCGACTGGTGGTGGGCGGCTTCGAGCGCGTCTACGAGATCAACCGCAATTTCCGCAACGAGGGCCTGTCGACTCGCCACAACCCGGAATTCACCATGCTGGAGTTCTACCAGGCGTACGCGGATTACCGCGACCTGATGGATCTCACCGAGAACATGCTGAGTTTCGTGGCGGGACACGTGCTGGGCACCACCGAGGTGACCGTGGACGGCGCCGTGATCGACCTCGCCGAGGCGTTCGACCGGCTGACGGTGGAGGGCGCGGTGCGGGACCGGGTCGCCGGCCTGGCCGACGCCGACCTGCGCGACGTGGCGGTGCTGGCGCCGGTCGCGCAGGAACTGGGCATCGAGGCGAAGCCCGAGTGGGGCTGGGGCAAACTGCTGCTGGAGATCTTCGAGAAGACGGTCGAGCACACCCTGGTGCTGCCCACCTTCGTCACCGGCTATCCCACCGAGGTCTCACCCCTGGCGCGGCGTAACGACGAAGACCCGGAGATCACTGACCGCTTCGAACTGTTCGTCGGCGGCCGGGAGATCGCCAACGGGTTCTCGGAACTGAACGACGCCGAGGACCAGGCGGAACGCTTCCGCCGCCAGGCGGAGGAGAAGGCTGCAGGCGATGCCGAGGCAATGTGTTACGACGAGGATTACGTAACCGCGCTGGAGTATGGAATGCCGCCTGCGGCGGGCGAGGGTATCGGTATCGACCGCCTGGTCATGCTTCTTACGGGTGCACCGTCGATTCGCGACGTGATCCTGTTTCCGCACATGCGGCCGCAGTGAGGTTCCGGCGGCGTCAGTCCAGGTAGCCGGAAAGGTAACCGTAGGCGAGCGTCCTGATCTCGCGCATCAGTTTCTCGCGTTCCCCGCCGCGCATGCGGGAGGCGCGGCCGATCGGCGGGATGACCGCTTCCATCACGGTGTGCTGCATGGCCTGCAGCTGTTCCTCGGAAAACCTGCCGGGCGCGTGCATCGCGACGTAAGCCGTCAACATCTCGCGCAGGCTGCGGATGGAGCCGATCAGCTGATTGCTGCTGGTCTGGTACAGGTCCGGATGGGCCTGGATGGTGTGCCACAGCGGCGTGAAACCAGGCAGCTTCTCGCAGAAGGCCAGGTAGGCGTCCAGCAAACGGTCAAGGATATCGCGCCAGTTCGATTCCATCGACAGCTCCGATGCGATCTGCGCGCCGAGCGCGTCGATCTCCTCGAGCCGGCGCGCCATGAGTTCGATCAGCACGGCGTGCTTGTTGGGAAAGTACTGGTACAGGGAACTGACCGGGATATGCGCCCGCTCGGCGATCGTGTTGGTGTTCACCCCGTCCGGTCCGACCTCGTCCAGCAGACCCGCGCAGGCGTCGAGGATGCTGTCGACGCGTTCCCGCGAGCGCTTCTGGGTCGGTTTCTTGCGGGGTTCTAGCGAGATGAACTCTTCTTGCTTCATGTTCATGCTGGATACTTCATAAATCCATGGAAACGGGTGGGTTACGCGCGCATCGCGGGACTTTCGCCGGGGCCGTTCATTGCGGGCTTCAGATCAATCTAGCACCGTCCACGGCGAACATAAATTAATCATTCAAGGCAAGAATCAAAACGCTGCGAATGATACGTTTTGCATGGTGCGGAAGTCCAATGTGAGCATTTTGATTCAACTTGTCAGCGCCCCTTCGGGCGGGAATAATCGGGTCCGGAGCTGTTGGCGGAATTTTTCATGGGTGAGGCCGAAGACCGGATTCAACTGGAACCGGAGTGGAAATCGCGTCTCCTGGCGGAGTTCGATCAGCCCTACATGGTCGAACTGCGGCAGTTCCTGCTCGCCGAGCGGCAGCGCGGGCGCCGCATCTACCCGCCCGGCGGGGAGATCTTCAACGCATTCGACAGCACGCCGTTCTCCCGCGTGCGCGTGGTGATCCTCGGACAGGACCCCTATCACGGGCCGGGCCAGGCGCACGGCCTGTGTTTCTCGGTACGCGAGGGCGTGACGCCGCCGCCGTCGCTGCAGAACATCTTCAAGGAAATGGCCTCGGACCTCGGCCTGCCGCGCCCGGCGCACGGGAACCTGCAACACTGGGCGGCGCAGGGTGTCCTGCTGCTCAACAGTGTGCTCACGGTCGAGCAGGGCCGGGCGGCCGCGCACCAGGGGCGTGGCTGGGAGCGTTTCACCGACCGCGCCATCGAACTGCTCAACGGGGAGCGCGAGGGGCTCGTGTTCATGCTGTGGGGCAGTTATGCGCAGAAAAAGGGGCAGGTCATCGATCCGCGCCGGCACCTGGTGCTGAAGGCGCCGCACCCCTCGCCGCTCTCGGCGTCGCGCGGGTTCTTCGGCTGTCGCCACTTCTCGCGCGCGAATGACTACCTGCACGAACACGGACAGCCACCGGTCGACTGGGCATTGCCGGCGCCGGCCCGCCGGGCGGAGCCGGCGGAAGCCTGAAACACGGCCATGTGCGGGCGCTACAACCTCACCGACGATCCCGCCACCCGCCTGCTCCTGGAAATTCTCGGCATCGAACTTTCGCCGCTGCCGGGTGTGAACCTCGCGCCCACCGAGACGCTGCCGATCGTGCGCGAGCGGGACGGTGCGCGCGAGGCCGCCTGGGCCCGCTGGTGGCTGGTGCCCTCCTGGTCAGCCGGGCCCAGCCAGAAGTACGCCATGTTCAACGCGCGCGCGGAAACCATTGCCGGGAGCCGCGCCTTCCGCGGGCCGTTCCGGCGCAGCCGCTGCGTGGTGCCGGCCAGTTCGTTCATCGAGTGGAGCAGCCTCGGTGGCGAGAAGCTTCCCTACCGCGTCCGGCGCACCGACGCCGGGCTGGCGCTGGCGGGCATCTGGGACTGCTGGGGGCAGGGGGAGGAGGCGCTGGAGTCGTTTGCGATCGTGACCTGCGAGGCGCGCGCGGACTTCCGCGACTGGCACCACCGCATGCCGGTGATCCTGGAGCCGGAAGCCGTGCCGGACTGGCTGGCGGCGGACAGCAGCGAGGAACGCCTGCGCGTGCTGATGATGCCGAACGAGGCGGTGGAACTGGCCGTCGCGCCCCTGCCGAAGGCGGTCAGCAACGCGCGCAACCGGTCTGCCGACCTGCTCGAGCCGGCCGGAGAGGAACAGGTCTTGCGGGGTGATGAGTCGTGATTCGGGACCCGGGACGTCAGGAAGCGCTGCTGACGCCCCCGATGCCGCCGAGAAAGATCTGCGTGGCAATTGCGGCAGCCCGGTCCGGGTCCGGTTCGGGCCGGTTGATCATCACCCGGATCATCTCGTAGGCGACGCCGTAGAACGCGCCGGCGAGATAGCCCACGTCGACGGGCGGCAGCACGCCGCGCTGCATGGCGTCATCGAGGTCCTGCTCCAGCGAGGCGATGGTCGCGGACAGCACGCTGCCGTGGTACCTGCTGCGGATGAATGAGTCGTTCAGGTCCAGCAGCCGGAACAGTTCCGGCTCCGCGGCGAAAAAGCGGAACACGTGCAGGTAGGTGTCCTGCAGCAGGGACTGCAGGTCCGGTGCACGTTCGCGCAGGACGTGCAGTTCCCCGTTCATGCGCGCTGAAACATCCTCGATCAGCGCCGAGAAGACCTCTTCCTTGTCCTGGAAATAGTTGTAGAACGTGCCGGTCGCCAGGCCGGTCTCGCCGATGATGTCGCGTACGGTGACACCATCGAATCCGTGCCGGGTGAAACAGCGTTGCGCCGCCCGCAGGATGGCGGCGCGGTTCTGCTCCTTGTTGCGCTCACGCTTGCCACCCGGCGCCGGATCCTCTCCGGTGTCCGGCAGCGTCGTGGCCGGGGAGGCGGCCATCGCCGGCGTCAGGCTCTCTGCTCTACCGGTACGAACTTGCGCTGCGCCGCGCCGGTGTACAGCTGGCGGGGACGGCCGATCCGGTAACTGCCGCTGATCATCTCGTTCCAGTGGGCGATCCAGCCGACGGTGCGTGACAGCGCGAAGATCACCGTGAACATGTTCGTGGGGATGCCGATCGCCTTGAGGATGATGCCGGAGTAGAAATCCACGTTCGGGTACAGCTTGCGATCAATGAAGTACTGGTCTTCCAGCGCGATCTGTTCAAGCCGCTTGGCGATCTTCAGCATCGGGTCGTTGGTCAGACCCAGTTCGCCGAGCACCTCGTCGCAGGTCTTGCGCATGACGTTGGCGCGCGGGTCGAAGTTCTTGTACACGCGGTGGCCGAAGCCCATCAGGCGGAAGGGGTCGTTCTTGTCCTTGGCCCGGGCGACGAACTCCTCGATGCGGGACTCGTCACCGATCTCCTCGAGCATGGTGAGAACCGCCTCGTTGGCGCCGCCGTGCGCCGGACCCCACAGCGCGGCGATGCCCGCGGCGATGCAGGCGAAGGGGTTGGCGTCGGAGGAGCCGGACAGCCGCACCGTGCTGGTCGAGGCGTTCTGCTCGTGATCCGCGTGCAGCAGGAAAATCTTGTCCATGGCGCGGGCGAACACCGGGTTCACCTCGTAGGGCTCGGCCGGTACGCCGAACATCATGTACAGGAAGTTCTCGGCGTACTCCAGGTCGTTGCGCGGACACATGAAGGGCTGCCCGATCGAGTACTTGTAACACATGGCCGCCAGCGTCGGCATCTTCGCGATCAGGCGGAATGCCGAGACCTTGCGGTGCTGCGGGTTCGAGATATCCAGCGAGTCGTGATAGAAGGCCGAAAGCGCGCCGACCACGCCGCACAGTATGGCCATCGGGTGGGCATCCCTGCGGAAGCCGTTGAAGAAGTGGATGAGCTGCTCGTGCACCATCGTGTGGTTCTTCACCGTGGCGACGAAGTCCGCCTTCTGCGCGGCGTTCGGCAGTTCGCCGTTCAGCAGCAGGTAGCAGGTTTCCAGGTAGTCCGAGTTCTCCGCCAGTTCCTCGATCGGGTATCCGCGATGCAGCAGCTGGCCCTTGCCGCCATCGATGAACGTGATCTTCGACTCGCAGGCGGCGGTTGAAACGAAGCCCGGGTCATAGGTGAACATGTTGTTCTTGACCAGGTCACCCACATCGATGACGTCCTGCCCGAGCGTGCCCGAGTAGATGGGGAGTTCGATGGGATCCATGCCTTCGATGGTGAGGGTTGCCTTCTTATCCGCCATGAGGAGACTCCTGTTTGCGCTGCAGCCGCCCCGGCCGGGGCGCGACAACTATAAAACCTGAAAAACCGATGTCAATTTCAATTCCGAAGCCGGTTCATTATAGAAGAGAACCGGCCGCCTGCCGTCCACCTGGTTGACGCCCATCTGAAGCCCTTGAAAACGCACCATTTCTGCGCAGCGGCGGGTTTGTAAGGGGTTATAACTGCATCTATACTCCGGCGACTGGCGCACGGGGTCCAAGCTGGTCTTCCCCCGGGCCCGGCGCACTTCTGACTGATCAGGATTTCTAGCCGTGCAAGACAATCGTCCCCGCAACATCGGTTTATCGGACTTGTTCGCGATCAAGCTGCCGATCACGTCCTACTCCTCCATCCTGCACCGCATCTCCGGCGTGCTGCTGTTCCTGCTGATTCCCGTGCTGCTGTCGATGCTCGACCGCTCGCTGGCGTCGCCGGAGAGTTTCGCGGCGCTGCAGGCGGACCTGGGTGGCGGCCTGATGAAATTCATCCTCTGGGTGATTCTCTCGGCCTTTCTTTATCACATCGTCGCCGGCGTGCGGCACCTGATCATGGACATGGGCTACGGCGAGTCGCTGGAAGGCGGCCAGCGCGGCGCGTGGGCGGTGCTGGTCATCTCGGCGGTACTGATTGTTCTTGCGGGAGCGTGGATATGGTAACCAACGTCACGAGTTTCGGCCGCAGCGGCGTCTATGACTGGCTGGTCCAGCGGGTGACGGCGATTGTCATCCTGCTGTATTTCCTCTGCATCACCGGCATGCTGCTGACCACCGATGTCACCTACCTCAGCTGGAAGGCGGCATTCGACAACACCGGCATGCGCGTCTTCAGCCTGATGGCGCTGATCTCGGTGGGCGCGCACGCCTGGATCGGGCTGTGGACCGTGGCCACGGACTACATCAAGCCCACCGTCATCCGCTTCGCCTTCCAGGCGGCCTGCGGTGTGCTGATGTTCACCTTCTTCGTCTGGGGCGTGGAAATTCTCTGGGGCTTCTGAGTAATGAGCAAAATCCGAACCTTAAGTTTTGACGGTGTGATCGTCGGTGGCGGCGGCGCGGGCATGCGTGCCTCGCTGCAACTGGCGCAGAGCGGCTACAAGACCGCGGTGATCTCCAAGGTGTTTCCGACCCGCTCCCACACGGTCTCGGCCCAGGGCGGCATCACCTGCGCGATCGCCAGCGCGGATCCCAACGACGACTGGCGCTGGCACATGTACGACACGGTGAAGGGTTCCGATTACATCGGCGACCAGGACGCCATCGAGTACATGTGCAGCGAGGGGCCGGCGACCGTGTTCGAACTCGAGCACATGGGCCTGCCGTTCTCGCGTACCGAGACCGGGCGGATCTACCAGCGCCCGTTCGGGGGGCAGTCCAAGGACTTCGGCAAGGGCGGCCAGGCGGCGCGCACCTGTGCAGCGGCCGACCGGACCGGTCACGCCCTGCTGCACACGCTGTACCAGGGCAACCTGAAGAACAACACGGTGTTCTTCAACGAGTGGATCGCCGTGGACCTGGTGAAGAACCAGGATGGCGTCGTGGTAGGCGTCATCGCCATCTGCCTCGAAACGGGCGAGGTGGTGTTCATCAAGTCGCGCGCGACGGTGTTCGCCACCGGCGGTGCCGGGCGGATTTACGCCTCCACCACCAACGCGCTCATCAACACCGGGGACGGCGTCGCCATGGCCCTGCGTGCGGGATACCCGATGCAGGACATGGAAATGTGGCAGTTCCATCCCACCGGCATCTACGGTGCGGGCACGCTGGTCACCGAGGGCTGCCGTGGCGAGGGCGGTTATCTCGTCAACAAGGATGGCGAGCGTTTCATGGAACGCTACGCACCCAACGCGAAGGATCTCGCCGGCCGTGACGTCGTGGCGCGCTCGATGGTGCTGGAGATCCTCGAGGGCCGCGGCTGTGGCCCGGAAGGCGACCACGTCTACCTGAAACTGGACCACCTCGGCGAGGAGGTGCTGAACGCGCGCCTGCCGGGCATCCTCGAACTGTCCCGCACGTTCGCGCATGCCGACCCGGTGAAGGAACCGATCCCCGTGGTGCCGACCTGCCATTACATGATGGGCGGCATCCCGACCAACATCGACGGGCAGGCGATCCGGCAGGACGCCAGCGGCGAGGACCACAAGATCGAGGGCTTTTTCGCCGCCGGCGAGTGTGCCTGCGTGTCGGTACACGGCGCGAACCGGCTCGGCGGCAACTCGCTGCTCGACCTGGTCGTGTTCGGGCGCTCGGCGGGTCTCTACCTGGAGAAGCATCTGCGCAGCGCCGGGGAGGCGCGCGACGCCAGCGAGTCCGACCTCGAGCAGGCCATGAGCCGCCTGGACAAGCTGGAGAACTCGACTTCCGGCGAGCCGGTTGCGGAAACCCGCAAGGAACTGCAGACCATCATGCAGAACTACTTCGGCGTGTTCCGGGACGGCAAGTACATGCTGGAGGGGATCGCCAAGCTGGCCGACCTGCGCAGCAAGATCGAGAACCTGCACCTGGCCGACAAGAGCAGGGCATTCAACACTGCCCGGATCGAGGCGCTGGAGCTGCAGAACCTGTTCGAGGTGGCAGAGGCCACGGCGATCGCTGCGGAGCAGCGCAAGGAGAGCCGGGGCGCGCACGCGCGCAACGATTTCACCGAGCGGGACGACGAGAACTGGCTGTGCCATTCCATGTACTTCCCGGGCGAGAAACGCCTTGGCAAGCGCGCGGTCAACTTCGCGCCGAAGACCATGGAGGCATTTCCGCCCAAGGTACGGACGTATTGATGGTGCCCGGTGTCACAACCCTGTAGGTCAGGCTTCAGCCTGACTGGCGGAAGAATCAAAGGGCTCCGGCCCCTTTACTGCTAAAGAGGTGGGAAACATGCAGGTCAGTGTGTATCGCTACAACCCGGAAACCGACCGGGAACCGTACATGCAGGATTTCGAGGTGCCGCTGCCGGAAGGCAAGGACCTGATGGTGCTGGACGTGCTGCACCTCATCAAGGAGCAGGATCCCAGCCTGACCTACCGCCGTTCCTGCCGCGAGGGCGTCTGCGGCTCCGACGGCATGAACATGAACGGCAAGAACGGCCTGGCCTGCATCAAGCCGGTCTCCGAGGTGACCCGGGGCAAGGGCCGACTGGTGCTGCGTCCGCTGCCGGGCCTGCCGGTGATCCGTGACCTGGTGGTGGACATGGCCCTGTTCTACAAGCAGTACGAGAGCATCCGACCCTACCTGCTCAACGACACCCCGGCGCCGGCGATCGAGCGCCTGCAGAGTCCCGAGGACCGGGAAAAGCTGGACGGCCTGTACGAGTGCATCCTCTGTGCCTGCTGTTCCACCTCCTGCCCGTCGTTCTGGTGGAACCCGGACAAGTTCGTCGGTCCGGCCGGCCTGCTGCAGGCCTACCGTTTCCTGGCGGACAGCCGGGACACGGCCACCGAGGAACGCCTGGCGGCGCTGGATGACCCCTTCAGCGTGTTCCGCTGCCGCGGCATCATGAACTGCGTGGACGTCTGCCCGAAGGGTCTCAACCCGACCCGCGCAATCGGTCACATCCGTCACATGCTGTTGCAACGGGCGACCTGACCGGGCGATTCCCCGCACCGCTCCGCCAGGGGCAGGAACGTGGTGATTCTGCGATATTGCTGAAATAATAAGCGTGCCGACCCGGGCCCGCTGACGTATCGCCTGTGGCCGATGGAACGTAATCGAAGGCCCACGATGATGGAAAGCCCGCCCATGCCCGTCCTGCGAAGACTGCTCTGTACCTGTCTCGCGATCCTGTCCATCGCGGCATCCTCCCTCGCGTGGGGATTACCGGAAGGGGAGGGCCCCCCGACGCTGGTGCTCTTCAACTGGGAGGAGTATCTCGATCCGGACATCCTGGAGAAATTCCACACGGAAACCGGCGTGCGGGTGGTGATCCGTGCCTACGACACCGATGAAACCAAGGATCACGAACTGGCGGCCACCCAGCGCGGCGAAGGCTTCGACCTGATCATCGGCAGCGGCATCAGCCTGCGCTCGCTCGCCGAGGCGGGCTGGCTGGCCGAACTGCCGGAAGCGAAGATGCCGCAGCTGGTGCACCTGAAGGAGCGCTGGCGGGCATCCTATGGCTCCTTGCGGCCCTACGCGGTGCCGTATTTCTGGGGCACGCTGGGCCTTGCCTACCGGAGCGACCTCGTGAAGAGGCCGGAAAGCTGGATGGACTATTTCCGGCCGGACCCGGCGCTGCACGGTCGCCTGATGCTGATCGATGATTCCAAGGACGCCATCGGGGCCGCGCTCAAGGTTCTGGGCTACAGCATGAACTCCGTCAACCCGGCGGAACTCGGACAGGCGATGGAACTGCTGCAGGGGCTCAAGCCGCACCTGCGCTACATCGGCTACTTCGACTACACCGAGGAATCGTCACTGGGGAGCGGTGAAGTGCTGCTCACCATGGCCTATAACGGCGACGTGCTGACCCTGCAGGAGCACGTGCCGACGGTACAGTACGTGGTGCCGAAGGAAGGCACCAACCTGTGGGTGGACTTCATCGCGGTTTTCGATTCCTCGCCGAACCAGGCGCAGGCGTTCCGGCTCATCGATTTCCTGAACCGGCCGGACATCGCCGCGCAGAATGCCGGCTACGTTCATTACGCCACGCCCAATGCCGCCGCCGAGAAACTGCTGGGTGCAGAATTCCTCAACGACCCGATTCTGTACCCTCCGAAGGAGGTGCTGGACAGGTCCGAGTCCTACTCCGACCTGTCCACGCTGGGAGCCCGGCAGCGCACGCGCCTGTTCTCCAGCCTGCGGGACTGAGGATCACCTGCGCCCATGCAGATCCGGACCAAGATCGTACTGCTTGTCGTCCCGCTGATGCTGCTCCCGGTTGCGGCGCTGACCACCCTGGCCTCCCAGTATCTCAACGACAACCTCCGCCGCGAGCACCGGGAACGGATCACCGCGCTCAGCACCCAGGCGCAGTATGCAGCGGACCTGCGCGAACGGCAGGCCGCCACCACGCTCAACCTCTACGCGGAGAACCCGATCGTGCGGTCCTTCCTGCTGGACGATACCGCGACCCGTTACAGCCTCTATGAAAAACCCCTGCTGCGTTTCACCAGGTCGATCCTGCGGGCCTATGTCGTGATCCAGGACCTGCAGGTGGTGATGCCGGACGGCACGGTGGACTTCAGCGCCGCGGATGCGTTCGCCGTCGGCGTGAAGGCCGGCTACGCCGACCAGCTGCGGCAGTCGCCCGGTTACCTGAACCGGTTGCTCGTCACCGAGAACGGCAACGCCTACCAGGTGTTCGCCATGCCGATGTACCTGCGGAACGAGGCGACCGAACCGGAGAGCGCGGTGGCTGCCTTCCGAGGCTACCTGGTGCTGCGGCTCGACGTGCTGCAGATGTACGGTCACGTGCTGGGCGGGGCGGACGAGGAAGCCCACATGTACCTGCTCGACGCCGCCACCGGTGCGCTGATTCCGGGCCAGGCGGATGCCGAGAACCTGCCTGAGAAAGGCGTGCTGCGGGCGTTGCTGCAACGGGCGGCGAAGACCGGGTGGATCGAACCGGAACAGATGGCCAACGGCGACCTCGTGGTCGCCCGGAAACTGTCCGGGGATATCTACCTCCTCGCCGTGCACACCGACGAGCAACTGGTCGGGTCACTGGCCCAGCTGCAGCGGCTGTCCTGGCTGGCGTCCCTCCTCATCATCAGCGCGATGCTGATCGCGCTGATGTTCGGCCTGAACGTGCTGCTGCTCCGCCGGCTGCGCTACCTGGATGAACAGATTCGCCTGGCCGAGGCGGGCGGAGAGATCGGGTCGCCGGACTCAGTGGCCGGCACGGACGAACTGAGCGACGTCACCCGCCTGTACCTGCGGGCGCAGCGGCAGCTGAACGAGGTGACCCGCAACATGGCCGAGATGGCCTTCAGCGACCGTCTCACCGGGCTGCCCAACAAGGTTTCCCTGCAGGAAAGCGTCGCCAAGGCGATCGCCCTGGCCAAGCGGCACAACGAACTGCTCGCGGTGATGTTCCTGGACCTGGACAACTTCAAGAACGTCAACGATGCCCTGGGTCACGAGGCCGGGGACCAGTTGCTGAAGACCGTCGCGGAGCGCCTGTCCGGCTGCGTGCGCAGTTACGATGTCGTCGCCAGCAGTGCGAAACAGCACAACCCGAAGCGGCGCCCGGAGGACAGCGAATCCATGCTGGCCCGGCTCGGGGGCGATGAATTCTCCATCCTCCTGAACGAGCTGGCGACCGCCGGGGACTGTACCCAGATCGCCGAGCGCATCATCGAGGTTCTGGCCAGGCCGATCACCGTCGGCGACGGGCACGAGGTTTTCGTGGGCACCAGTATCGGCATCGCGGTTTTTCCCGGTGACGGCGACACGCCCTCGGGCCTGCTCCGGCACGCGGATGCCGCGATGTACCGCGCCAAGGCGGCGGGCAAGAACACCTACCGCTATTTCGACAGCAGCATGAATGAATCCGCGCGCGAGCGCCTCGAGATCGAGGCGGATATGCGCACAGCGCTTTCCGCCGGCCATTTCGAGCTGCATTACCAGCCCAAGGTGTACCTGCGGGGTCACTGGCGCTACCGCGAGTTCGAGGCGCTGTTGCGCTGGCGGCACCCGCAGAAAGGCATGATCAGTCCGGACAAGTTCATCCCGTTCGCCGAAGCGAACGGTTTCATCCGCAACATCGGCGACTGGGTCATGATGGAGGCCGCCCGGCAGGTGCGTGCCTGGAACGACAGCGGTTTCGGCAATTGCCGCGTATCGGTCAACCTGTCCCCGGCGCAGGTGAGTTTCGGTTCGCCGCTGACGGGCCTGCTGAAGGCGCTGGGTGAGTTCGGCCTGCCCGCGGAGCAGATCGAGGTCGAGATCACCGAGTCGGGGCTCATCCGCAACGAGGAACAGGCCATCGAACTGCTCAACTCGTTCCGCGAGATGGGTGTGCGCATCGCGCTGGATGACTTCGGCACCGGCTACTCGTCGCTGTCCTACCTGCGCAAGCTGCCCATCGATGCGCTGAAGGTGGACCGCAGCTTCGTGCGCGATCTCGTCCTCGACGGGGAAAGCGAGATGGTGCTGGACGCCATCGTCGACCTGGCGCGCAAGCTGAAACTGCTGGTGGTGGCCGAGGGCGTGGAAACCGAGGAGCAGCTCGAGATCCTCCGGCGCCTCGGCGTCGACATGGTGCAGGGTTATTACTACGCGAAGCCGATGCCGGCGGCGCAGGCCCGCGAGTTCCTGGAGATGTACCAGGACGGCGGGGTGCATGTCTCGGACATCAGGGCCGGAGGGCTGTGAAGATGACGCGCCAGTTGCTTTCCTCGCTGGCACTCCTGCACGCGATCGAGGCGTGGGCGGCGCCGGCAGCGGATCCCTGGGCATTCTGGGAGCCGCGCACGCCGGTGTCGGAACAGGTGCTGGATCACGCGCGCTGGCAGCTGGTGCTCGACCAGTACCTGGTGACCGACGATCCTTCCGGCGTGCACCTGTTCCGGTACGGCGACGTGCAGCCGGAGCAGCGGCGCATCCTGGATGAGTACCTGGAGCGGATGCAGGCAACCGACCCGCGGTTCCTGCAAAGGGACGAACAACTGGCCTACTGGATCAACCTCTACAACGCCCTGACGGTGGCGCTGGTGCTGGATCACTATCCCGTGAAGAGCATCCGCAGGATCCGTCCGCACCTGTTCGCGTTCGGCCCCTGGGACATGGACGTGGCGACCGTGGCGGGCCAGGACCTGACGCTCAATGACATCGAGCACCGGATCCTGCGGCCGCTGTTCCGCGATCCGCGCATCCATTTCGCCGTCAACTGCGCCAGCATCGGCTGCCCGAACCTGTCCGCCGCCGCGTTCACCGGCGCGAACGTGCAGTCGCAGTTGCAGGCGCTGACGACGCGCTTCCTGGCGCATCCGCGCGGCCTGGAATGGCGCGGCGACGGGCTCTTCCTCTCCAGCATCTTCAACTGGTTCGCGGACGATTTCGGGGGAGAGGCCGGGTTGCTCGCCTTCCTCGCCCGGCATGCGCCCGCCGCCGCCCGCAAACCGCTGGCCGGGTACCGTGGCCGCATCGAGTACGGGTATGACTGGCGCCTGAACGGTGCGCCCTAGGCTGGCGCCGCTGCGCCGCCCGGCCGGGCGGTGTACCCTGTGTCTCCCGGCCGCAGCCGTGCCGGCCGGTCACCCCGGATCAGTATCCAACGCGAGGCCTGCAGCGTGAGTCACATCCAGCCAATCACCACCTTCCAGGGCGCCCGGGATGTCCCGGGTCCGCAGGACCGGGTCGAGAACACGCGGGCCGCCGCGCGTGCTTTCCATGACGAGATGTCGCGCGGCCCGAAGGTGCGCTACTACGAATCCTTCGACCTGGTGAAGGTGCCGTATCCCAGCTTTTACGGGCTGCGCAACGCGTTCTCCCGTGAGCACCTGGTGCAGTACCTGCACCTGCTCAACCGCCTGTTCATCGTCCAGTTCGACACCCCGGAAGGGCTGAAGACCCTGCTGGCCTCGCCCTCGGATTATGAGCGCAACGAGGAGACCCCGTTCTTCAAGCGCCTGGCGGCACGGAACCCGGACTGGGCCACCAGCCTGATCGTGAAAAAGTACGACACCGTGCCCGACATCCTGGCGCGCATCGGCCTGCGGCCGGAAGACGTCGATTACATCACCTACGACCACCTCCACACGCAGGACGTGCGGCGCTGGCTGGGCACGGACGACGAACCGGCGCTGCTGCCGAACGCGAAGCTGCTCGTGCATCGCAAGGAGTGGGAACTGGTGCACAGTCTCACGCCGATCCAGGCCGACTGGTTCTGTCCGTCCGGTGTCGCCGGCATCCCGCAGGACAGGATCGTGATCTTCGACGGCGACATCCGGGTCGGTGACGGGCTGGCCCTGGTCCACACGCCGGGCCACACCGAGGGCAATCATTCCATCGTCGTCAACACCGACGAGGGGGTCTGGGTCACCAGCGAGAACGGTATCTCCGTCGATGCCTATGCCCCGGCGCGGTCGACCATCCCCGGCGTGGCGGATTACGCCCGGGTGACGGGCGCGGAGGTCATCCTCAACGGCAATACGCTGGAGAACTCCATCGACCAGTACATCTCCATGGTGCAGGAACTGGAGATGGCCGGGCGCTCCAGCCGCAACAGCGACTATCCCAATATATTCCCCTCCTCGGAGATGACCCCGTTCTGGGCCTTTCCGGGTGCGAAGGGCAGCTTCTACGTCGGGCACGCGCGGCATGGCAGCCTGCAGGAGCCCCGGCCCGGGCGGGCCGGCGGGCAGCGCGCGGCCTGACCCGGCGCGGCGGGCGGATGCCGGGCAATTCCCGGTCCGCTTCCTGTGCACAATGCGCGGAGGTGCCCTACACTTTACTCGGCCCGATACCGGCCCCCCCGTGGGCCTGTGGGGCTGAATTTGGCTAAATTCTGATCGAGGAACGCTGGCAATGGCCGATAGTGTCATGGAAGAACAGTGGCGTTCGTCCCACATTTCCGGGACCAACGCCGCTTACGTGGAAGACCTGTACGAGCAGTACCTGGTCGAACCCAACAGCGTTCCCCCCGAGTGGCGCGACTATTTCGAGAAGCTGCCACGCGTCGACGGTGTCACGCGGGACGTGCCGCATTCCACCGTGCAGGAGCACTTCCGCCTGCTGGCGATGAACCTCGACCGGGTCCGACCGATCAAGCCCAGCGAGGTCAGTTCCGAGCACGAGAAGAAACAGGTCCGCGTCCTGCAGCTGATCAACGCCTACCGCGTGCGCGGTCACCAGGTCGCGAACCTGGATCCGCTCGGACTCATGGAACGCGAACAGGTTCCCGACCTGGAACTGGAATACCACAGCCTGAGCGAGGCAGACTTCGACGCCACCTTCAACACCGGTTCGATGTTCATCGGCAAGGACGAGGCGACGCTGCGCGAGATCGTCGATGCCTGCCGGCAGACCTACTGCGCCTCGCTCGGCGCCGAGTACATGCACATCGTCAACACGGAAGAGAAGCGCTGGATCCAGCAGCGCCTCGAGAGCGTGCGTGCCAAGCCGAAGCTCAACGTCGAGGAGCGCATTCACCTGCTGGAACGCCTCACCGCCGCGGAAGGACTGGAGAAATACCTGCAGGCGAAGTTCCCCGGCACCAAGCGGTTCGGACTCGAAGGCGGCGAGAGCCTGATCCCCCTGATGGACGAGACCGTGCAGCGCGTCGGTTCCTACGGCGTCAAGGAAGTGGTCATCGGCATGGCCCACCGTGGCCGCCTGAACGTGCTGGTGAACACGCTGGGCAAGAACCCGACCGAGCTGGTCGGCGAGTTCATGGGCAAGAAGCTGATGGACGATAAGGCCGGTTCCGGGGACGTGAAGTACCACCAGGGCTTTTCCTCCAACGTCATGACGCCCGGTGGCGAGATGCACATGGCCATGGCGTTCAACCCCTCGCACCTGGAGATCGTGGCGCCGGTGGTGGAAGGCTCGGTACGTGCCCGCCAGGACCGCCGCGACGATGCCGACGGATCGAAGGTCGTGCCGATCAACCTGCACGGTGACTCCGCCTTCGCCGGCCAGGGCGTGGTGATGGAAACGCTGCAGATGTCGCAGATCCGCGGCTTCAAGACCGGCGGCACCATCCACGTCATCGTCAACAACCAGGTCGGCTTCACCACCTCCAAGCGCGAGGACGTGCGCTCCACCGAGTACTGCACCGATGTCGCCAAGATGGTGCAGGCCCCGATCTTCCACGTGAACGGGGATGATCCCGAGGCGGTGTTCTTCGCAGCCAAGCTGGCGGTGGACTACCGCATGCAGTTCCGCAAGGACGTGGTGGTGGACCTGGTCTGCTACCGCCGCCGCGGCCACAACGAGGCCGACGAGCCGTCCGGCACGCAGCCGCTGATGTACGCGAAGATCAAGCGCCACCCGAGCACGCGCACCATCTACGAGAAGCAGCTCGTGGAGGAGGGCATCCTGTCCACCGAGGCCAGTGCGGCGATAGAGGAGGAATACCGCCGGCTGATCGAGAGCGGCGACCACGTCGTGAAGAGCCTGGTGCACGAACCGGACAAGAGCCTCTACGTGGACTGGGGTCCGTACCTCGGCCACGAGTGGACCGCCGCCGCCGATACCAGCATCGATCTCAACGTGCTGAAGCAGTTGTCCGAGCGCATTGAGGCCATCCCGGAAGGATTCGTGCTGCAGAAGCAGGTTGCCAAGATCTACGACGACCGGCGCAAGATGTCCTCGGGCGCGCTGCCGATCAACTGGGGCTATGCCGAGACCATGGCCTACGCGACGCTGCTGCACCAGGGGCATGCCGTGCGGCTGACCGGCCAGGACGTCGGCCGCGGCACCTTCTCGCACCGTCATGCCGTGCTGCACAACCAGAAGGACGCCAGCACCTACATCCCGCTGCAGAACCTCAGCCCCGATCAGCCCAGGTGCGATATCTACGACTCCTTCCTGTCCGAGGAGGGCGTGCTCGCGTTCGAGTACGGCTACGCCACGACCCAGCCCAATACCGCGGTGATCTGGGAGGCGCAGTTCGGTGACTTCGCCAACGGCGCGCAGGTGGTGTTCGACCAGTTCATCTCCTCCGGCGAGCACAAGTGGAGCCGCCTGTGCGGTCTGTCGGTCTTCCTGCCGCACGGCTACGAGGGCCAGGGTCCGGAACACTCCAGTGCGCGGCTGGAACGCTTCCTGCAATTGTGTGCCGAGCACAACATGCAGGTCTGCGTGCCCACCACGCCTTCGCAGGTGTTCCACATGATCCGCCGGCAGATCATCCGGCCGCTGCGCAAGCCGCTCATCGTCATGACGCCGAAGAGCCTGCTGCGGCACAAGCTGGCCGTCTCCAGCATCGACGATCTCGCCAACGGCACCTTCGAGGTCGTGCTCGGCGAGACCAACCCGGACATCGATCCGAAGAAGGTCACGCGCGTGGTGATGTGCTCCGGCAAGGTCTACTACGACCTGTTCCAGAAGCGCGAGGACGAGGGGCTCTCCAATGTCGCGATCATCCGTATCGAGCAGCTCTACCCGTTCCCCGAAGAGGTGCTCATCGAGACGCTGAAGCCCTTCAGGAAGATGAAGGAAGTCTTCTGGTGCCAGGAGGAACCCCAGAACCAGGGCGCCTGGTACAGCTCGCAGCACCACATGCGGCGTTGCGTCGCCGAGCACGACAAGTCCCTGTACCTGGAATTCGCCGGCCGCGAGGCATCCGCGGCGGCCGCGGCCGGGTACATGTCCACCCATACCGAGGAACAGGAAAACCTGGTGAAACAGGCCCTGGGACTCGCTTGATCAACTGCACGACTCAGAGAGAAAGGAAACAACATGGCTACTGAGATCAAAGCACCGCAATTCCCGGAATCGGTCGCCGACGGCACCATCGCGACCTGGCACAAGCAGCCGGGCGAGGCCTGCTCGCGGGATGAGCTGCTGGTGGACATCGAGACCGACAAGGTCGTGCTGGAGGTGGTCGCCCCGGCGGACGGCGCCATCAAGGAGATCGTCAAGGGCGAGGGCGACACGGTTCTTTCCGAGGAACTGATCGGCCTGTTCGAGGAAGGCGCCTCCGGCAGCGCCGGCGGCAAGGCCGATGCGGGTGGTGCCGCGTCCGCGCCGGCCACAGAGGATGAGGGTGACGGCGACGACGGGGATGTCGCGGCCAGCCCGGCGGCGCGCCGTATCGCCGACGAGAAAGGGATCGACCTGGGTGCCATCCAGGGGACCGGCAAGGGCGGCAAGATCACCAAGGAAGACGTCGAGAACGCGGCCCAGAAGGCGCCCGCCAAGGCGGCTGCACCGGCGCCCGCCGCGAAGGCTGACACCACCGGCCCGACCGTGCTGCCCGGGGAGCGCACCGAAAAACGCGTGCCCATGACCCGCCTGCGCAAGCGCATCGCCGAGCGCCTGGTGGAGGCGCAGCAGACTGCCGCCATGCTGACCACCTTCAACGAGGTCAACATGAAGCCGGTCATGGAACTGCGCAAGACCCACCAGGACAAGTTCGTTGAACGTCACGGCGTCAAGCTCGGGTTCATGAGCTTTTTCGTGAAGGCGGCGGTGGAGGCGCTCAAGCGCATTCCTTCCGTCAATGCGTCCGTGGATGGCGACGACATCGTCTATCACGGCTACTACGACATCGGCGTGGCGGTGTCCTCGGACAAGGGCCTCGTGGTGCCGATCCTGCGCGACGCCAACTTCAAGGGCCTCGCCGAGATCGAATCGCAGATCATCGAGTACGGCAAGAAGGCGAAGGGCGGCAAGCTGACCATCGAGGAGATGACCGGCGGCACCTTCACCATCTCCAACGGTGGCGTCTTCGGCTCGCTGCTGTCCACGCCGATCCTGAACCCGCCGCAGACCGGCATCCTGGGGATGCACAAGATCCAGGAGCGCCCGATGGTGGTGAACGGCCAGATCGAAATCCTGCCGATGATGTATCTCGCGCTGAGTTACGATCACCGCTTGATTGACGGCAAGGAAGCGGTAACCTTCCTCGTCGAGATGAAGAACATGCTGGAGGATCCGGCGCGTATCCTGCTCGATATCTAGCGCCACCGGTTCGGCTGCAGGTCAGGCTGTGGGTCAGGCTTCAGCCTGACAAACAACACCAAACCAACGCCCGTCGCAACGTGCAACGGGCGGTTTTCGAAAAGGCAATGGGAAAGATTCATGGCTGACTATGACGTAATCGTGATTGGTGGCGGTCCGGCGGGTTATCCCGCGGCCATCCGCTCTGCGCAGAACGGCAAGAAGACCCTCTGCGTGGAGAAGTGGATCGGCAAGGAGGGCAAGCCGGCGCTGGGCGGCACGTGCCTCAATGTCGGCTGCATCCCCTCCAAGGCCCTGCTGGACGCATCCCACAAGTACGAGGAAGCCAGCAAGCACTTCCAGGACGTCGGCATCAGGATCAAGGACGTCTCCATGGACGTCAAGGCGATGATCGCGCGCAAGGACGCCATCGTGAAGCAGTTCACCGGCGGCATCGACGGCCTGTTCAAGGCCAACAAGGTGACTTGGAAAGCGGGCTCCGCGAAGATCCTGGCCAACAAGAAGGTCGAGATCACCGGCCATGACGGCAAGACGGAGACCCTCTCCGCCGAGAACATCGTCATCGCGACCGGCTCCGTGCCGATCGACATCCCGCCGGCGCGGGTCGACAACGACCTGATCGTCGACAACGTCGGGGCGCTGGATTTCACCAGCGTGCCGAAGCGGCTCGGCGTGATCGGCGCCGGCGTGATCGGCCTGGAACTGGGCAGCGTCTGGAACCGGCTGGGTGCCGAGGTGACCTGCCTGGAGGCGGTGGACAAGTTCCTGTTCCTCTCCGACCAGCAGATGGCGAAGGAAGCACTCAAGCAGTTCAAGGCGCAGGGCATGGACATCCGGCTCGGCGCCCGGGTCACCGGCTCCAAGACGACGAAAAAGACCGTCACCGTCACCTACACGGACAAGGACGGCGAACACGAGATGACCTTCGACAAGCTGATCGTCAGCGTCGGCCGCCGGCCGAACACCGAGGGCCTGCTGTCGCCGGATTGCGGGGTCGAGCTCGACGAGCGTGGCTCGATCCAGGTGAACGACCACTGCCAGACCGTGGTGCCCGGCATCTACGCCGTCGGCGACGTGGTGCGCGGTCCGATGCTGGCGCACAAGGGCACGGAGGAGGCCATCATGGTCGCGGAGGCGATCAGTGGTCACAAGCACAGCGTGAATTATGACGCGATCCCGTCGATCATCTACACGCATCCGGAAATCGCCTGGGTGGGGAAGAACGAGGAAGAGGTGAAGGCCAGCGGCGAGCCGTACAAGGTCGGCGTGGCGCCGTTTTCCGCCTGCGGTCGTGCCGCCGCTGCCAACGACACGGTCGGCTTCGTGAAGATGATCGCGCACGAGAAGACCGACCGCCTGCTGGGCATGCACGTGATCGGGCCGCACGCCTCTGAACTGATCATGCAGGGCGCCATCGCCATGGAGTTCATGGGCAGTGCAGAGGACCTGCAGCTGATGTGCTTCGGCCACCCGACGCTGTCGGAGATGGTGCACGAGGCGATCCTGGCGGTTGACAACAAGCCGATTCACCTGCCGCCGAAACGCAAGCGGTGACCGTGCCTGGTACCGGGAAATGGGCGCTTCGTGCGCCCGTTTTCGTTTCGGACAGGCGGGACGCATGAGGTTCCTGCAGGGCCGCCAGCACCGGCCGCGCTACCTGGCGTGGATGCTGACGGGCCTGTTGCTGCTCGTCGGTGGGCAATGGGCCGTGCAGGTGATCGCGCCTCCGCACGGGTGTGGTCCGGGGAGCCGCGAGCACGTGGCCGAAATTGTGGCCGCGGTCAATTACGCGCTGGTCCTCGCGTTGGCGTTGCGTGCGATCATCCAGCGCCTGCATGACCTGGGCCTGTTCGGCGGCTGGTGCTGGGTCCTGTTTGCACCGCCACTGGTGTTCTGGGGGGCGCGCGTGGCGGCCGCCGTGTTGGAGCAGCCGATGCCGGCGCTGCTGCACGATGTACTGCAATACGCTGCGCTGCTGCTGCCCGGCGGGCTGGCCCTGCTGGCGCTCGTGCCCGGCCAGGCCGCTGCCAATCGCTTTGGGCCTGCCCCGCCGCCACCGGGTGCGCGGGACCGTGTCATTCTGCTGGGCGTGATTCTGCTGCTGATGCTTTCAGCAGTGCTGGTGGCGGCGCCGGGCCATTACACCCATCGCGCCGCTGCGAACGTCGGCTACGGCATGGCCGATCCATTACGGAAGCAGGTCACGGCATTCTGGCGGGAACATGGCCGCCTGCCGGGGCCGACGGACCTGGTAACCGGTCCACTGCCGGATGCAGAGGGAAAGGGGCCCGTGCGCGGCATCGAACTGGGCCCGGGTGGTGTCGTCACCCTCGTGTACAGCGGCGCCGGCCGCATGCCGCCTGCGTGCGAAGGCCGCACCTGGGTCTTTCGCCCCGTGCCCGGCAACGGAACAATCGAGTGGGACTGCACCGGCGGTACGCTGCCTGCGCCACTGCGTCCGCGGCACTGCCGCACCACGCCCTGATACCTTATTCCGTCGCGATGTCGTCTGCGAAACCGGCGGGGGGTGGGTCGTTGCCGGGCAACAGTGAGCCGGTCCACACCACCTGGCGGGTGCCACCGGTCACGGTTTCCAGCTGGCGTTCACCACCGCGGGCAGACTTGGGGAAGAAGCGCAGCCGGCCCTTGCTGATCATCTGAATCGTGCGGTGATCGAGACTGAAATCGTCCTGCCTTGTGCACAGGATGATGGATGCCGGCAGCCGGGTCGTGTCCGCGCCGAACAGGAGGTCGGTGCCGCGCTCGCAATCCAGCCGGAAATCCAGCAGCAGTACGTCGGACCTGTTCGTCTCGAGCAAGGCCCGCGCCCGCGCGAGCGTGGCCGCGGAATCCACCTCGTACTGTGGACCAACGCACTCTCCCGCAGCGCAGCGCGGCGCGGCGCGAAACAGCATCACGTCCTCGGGGTCGTCGTCGACCACAGGGACCTTGGTCAGCACGGACAACTTTAATAGCGCCCGTTGTTCACGTGCACGAAGCGGGGCGCCTTTTCACTGCGCACCCAACCGGGATTCACGCCGAAGTACTGGCGCAACGTCCGGATGCCATGGGACAGGTCGGAGAAGCCTGCTTCGTGGGCCAGCGAGGCCCAGTCCATATCGGGTCGCCGGGCAAAAATTTCGATGGCCCGGTTTGCCTTGCACCACAACGAGAAACTGCGCAGCGAGATACCGGCCTGATCGGTAAACAGGTGGGTGAGGCGGTCACCGGACAGGTTGACCGAGCTTGCCAGGTCCTGCAGGCGGAGGCGTTGCGGGGGGGCGCTGAGCAGCCGGTCGCGGACCTGCAGCACGCGGGCGTCGATCTCCACGGATTCATCCCAAGGTGCAAGGACGTCGGCGATCAATGCCTCCGATGCGTCCAGCAACGCGGCATGGGATTGCGGGTCCTGATCATCGATGGCTGAAAGAAACGGGCCCGGCCGTGGCGGCGGCACCGCGTCCGTGAGAATCTTCCGGTCCCCGAGATGCCGGGACAGCCCGATCCCGCCCCGGGTGGCGGGATACAACTGCACCGCGACCAGGGCGCCCTGCGCGCGGATGGCGGTGACGTGGTCGGAGTGCACCAGTGCCAGGCGGCATCGGTACGAAGCGCCGTCCGCGCACTCGACATGCAGGGACTGTTCCTGCAGCGTGAACAGGATGCAGGCGCCCAGTTGGATGGAGTGCACCCCGGAATAGCCGGGCGCAATGAAGATCAGCCGGTCCTGGAACAGGAAAGCGTGAGGGTGGAAGTCCTTTGACCCATTGCCCGGTCTGGAGGGTGCGGTCCGTTTGGAACTGCCGGACCTCCCGGCCTCTGTCATCCATGCCTCGGTTTACAACCACCAGAACTGCATTCTATGTTCACATTTGATATCCCGGATTGAATGTACCGGGCATAAAACCTTATTTGTCGGGATTTCCGTACCCGGAATTCCCGGTCCGGGTGGGTTTCGGGCCAGTTCCCGCCACGTGCGGGCTGGTGCCCTGAACCGGGCCCGGCAGCGGCCGCCGGCACGCCAATCCTCGACTACACTGTTCCTTGTTTCGCGGCAGTGTCAGCGTGCCGCCGCCAACGACTCAACCAGTCTGGGGAAGGTAAATCCATGAATCTGCATGAATATCAGGCAAAGAAGCTGTTTGCCGACTATGGCCTGCCGGTGCCGCACGGTGTGGCGGTCGACAATCCCAAGGATGCGGCCGAGGCGGCCAGCACCATCGGCGGCTCCAGGTGGGTGGTGAAGACCCAGGTCCACGCCGGCGGGCGTGGCAAGGCCGGTGGCGTCAAGCTCTGCGACACCAAGGACGAGATCAAGGAATTCGCCCAGAAATGGCTCGGCAAGCGCCTGGTCACCTACCAGACCGACGAGAACGGCCAGCCTGTCAACACCATGCTGGTGGAGGCGGCCACCGGGATCGAGACCGAACTCTATCTCGGCGCGGTGCTGGACCGCGCCTCCCGGCGCGTTGTCTTCATGGCCTCCACCGAGGGCGGCATGGAGATCGAGAAGGTCGCGCACGAGACACCGGAAAAGATTCTCAAGGCCACCATCGACCCGATGACCGGCGCCATGCCCTACCAGGCACGCGACATCGGTTTCCAGCTGGGCCTGAATGCCAACCAGCTCAAGCAGTTCACGAAGATGTTCCTGGCGCTGGCGAAGATGTTCGTGGAGTGCGACCTGTCGCTGCTGGAGATCAACCCGCTGGTAATCACGACCGAGGGCGACCTGCTCTGCCTCGACGGCAAGATCAACATCGACGGCAATGCGCTGTACCGCCAGCCCAAGCTGAAGGACATGCACGATCCTTCGCAGGACGACGAGCGCGAGGCGCACGCCGCGCAGTGGGAACTGAACTACGTGGCGCTGGACGGCAACATCGGCTGCATGGTGAACGGCGCCGGCCTCGCCATGGGCACGATGGACATCATCAAGCTGCACGGCGGCAATCCGGCCAACTTTCTCGACGTCGGTGGCGGCGCCACCAAGGAGCGCGTCTCGGAGGCGTTCAAGATCATTCTCTCCGATGACAAGGTCAAGGCGGTGCTGGTGAACATCTTCGGCGGCATCGTGCGCTGTGACCTGATCGCCGATGGCGTCATCGGCGCGGTGCAGGAGGTCGGCGTGAAGGTGCCGGTCGTGGTGCGCCTGGAGGGCAACAACCGCGACAAGGGCCTGAAGCTGCTGGAGGACAGCGGCCTCAACATCATCGCGGCCGGTTCGCTGAGCGATGCCGCCACGCAGGTCGTGAAAGCAGCAGGAGGTGCGGCATGAGCGTACTCATCAACAAGGACACCCGGGTCATCTGCCAGGGCTTCACCGGCTCGCAGGGCACGTTCCACTCCGAGCAGGCGATGGAGTACGGCACGAAGATGGTTGGCGGCGTGACGCCGGGCAAGGGCGGCCAGACCCACCTCGGCCTGCCCGTGTTCAACACGGTGCGCGAGGCGGTCAGGGAAACCGGCGCCAATGCCAGTGTCATCTACGTGCCGGCGCCGTTCTGCAAGGACAGCATCCTGGAGGCCGCGGACGCCGGTGTCGAACTGGTCGTGTGCATCACCGAGGGCATCCCGACGCTGGACATGCTGGAAGTGAAAATCCGCATCGAGCAGCTGGGTGTGCGCATGATCGGGCCGAACTGCCCCGGCGTCATCACCCCGGGCGAGTGCAAGATCGGCATCATGCCGGGCGCCATCCACCTCCCGGGCAAGGTCGGGATCGTGTCGCGGTCGGGCACGCTGACCTACGAGGCCGTGAAGCAGACGACCGACTTCGGTTTCGGCCAGAGCACCTGCGTCGGGATTGGTGGCGACCCCATTCCGGGCAGCAACTTCATCGACATCCTGAAACTGTTCCAGGATGACGACGCCACCGAGGCCATCGTCATGATCGGCGAGATCGGCGGCAGCGCCGAGGAAGAGGCGGCGGCGTTCATCAAGCAGAACGTCACCAAGCCGGTGGTGTCCTACATCGCCGGCGTCACCGCGCCGCCCGGCAAACGCATGGGGCACGCCGGCGCGATCATCGCCGGCGGCAAGGGCACGGCCGACGAGAAGTTTGCCGCGCTGGAGGATGCCGGCGTGAAAACCGTGCGCAGCCTGGCGCAGATCGGCGACGGCCTGAAGGAAGTGACCGGCTGGTGACCGTAACCCGCCGGAGAGGAAAGGGCGGCCGGTGGCCGCCCTTTTTCCTGCTCGCCAGCGGACCGGATCAGCCGCCGTCGGCGTCGAATTCCTCCACGTTGTAGTCGCCGATGTCCGCATCGCGCCGGTTGGGGTTGTACTCTGCCAGGTTGATTGGCGCCTCGGTGTAGAAAGCGCTGCAGCGGGGCAGGTCCACGAACGGCAGCTGTTCCTGGTAGATTCGCATCATCCGCGCGATGATTTCCGGGGTGCCGACTTTCCGCTGCAGCAGGCTTGGATCATCGAAGTGCAGTGTCACGATCCCGTCAAAGGGTTCTGCCGTCCGGTAACGCTCCCGGATCAGCTGGTTGCGCTCTACCTCCAGCGTCAGCGCCTGCGTGGCACCGTTCGCCCCCAGCGTCTCCATCAGCAGGCGCACCGCCGGGCCCTGCACCTCTCTCCAGTGCTTGCGGAACTCCTCCGGAGTGACCGATTCGTTGCGTCTCATGCACAACACCAGTTGCACCATGCCTGCATCCCTCCCCCGGGCCCTGTTTGACCAAACTAGTGGCTGGCGCCGGGATTCGCAAGAACCCCCGTTCGGGGCTTGCGCCGGCACCATCTGGCGCCATACTGGGGTATCTGGAGGTGCCAACCCATGACGACCCTGATGACCATCATTTTCACGGCGGTCCTGTCGGCTGCGATCACCTGGGGCGCCGCCTGGCTGGTATTCACGCGCTACATCTGGCCGGAACTGGAGAAGGATCTGGATAAGGAAATCGACGTGAAGGTGCAGGAGATCGGCGACGCACTGGAGGCGCGCGTCCGCGAGGGCGTGCGCAAGGGCGTGCTGGAGGGAATCTCGCAGATCCCGTCGGCCGAGGTGCTGCGCGGGACCCGTGAGACCATGGTGCGCACCGGCCAGGAACTGGTCGAGCAGGGTCTGAACACCATCCTCGGCGGCGGCAAGAAGCGCTAGGCCCGATGGCAGGCAACCGGTCGCGCCGCACCAACACCCGCCTCAGGCCCGAGGCCGGGCACCCCATCCGCATCGACATCAATGGCGAGAATTTTCTCGATGTCGTCTACGCACTGGACATCAGCGTGGCCGGCGCGCGCATCGCGGTGCCGCATCGCTTCGAAGGTTGCCGGCTCGACAAGATGGTCAATCTCGTCATCAACCTGCCCGACCCGGTGAACAGCAGTTTCGTCACGCTCGGCAGCATCCGTCACCTGTCCGGCCGCGCGTTCGGGGTCAAGTTCGTCGGGCTGGAGAACTCCGACTACCGCCTGGTACGCGATTACGTGGGACACCTGTTGTCGCGCCGCGGCGGCTGGCAGTGCTTCCTGTTCCGGATCGGGCTCCGGCACTGAGCGGCGCGTCCGGCGCGGTCCCTTCCTCACGCATGCACGTTCCGGTGTTCGACCATCCCGATCCGCACTGCATCCGCATCGTGGCGGCACCGGACGACATCGACGAACTGGGCCACGTCAACAACGCCGTGTACCTGCGTTGGCTGACCGATTGCGCCTGGTCGCACTCGCGCGAACTCGGCATGGACATCGACACCTACCGGCGGCTGGACCGCGCCATGGCGATGACCCGCCACGAGATCGACTATCTCGCCCCGGCCTGGGAGGGCGACGAACTGCAGGTCGCCACCTGGATCCGTGAGTACGACGACCGCCTGACGATGGCGCGACGGTTCCAGGTCGTGCGACCGCGGGGCGGCGCCACGCTGCTGCGCGCCCGGACCGTGTTCGCCTGCATCGAACTGTCCACCGGCCGGCCGCGCCGCATGCCGGCCGAGTTCCGCACCGCCTACGGCGGCGCGTTCGCGCGACAGCAGGGCGGATGAGCCCGGCGGGCGGCAGGGCGGTTTTTTTTTGCGGGTCACGCTTTCGCGAAGATGAGCCATACTGGTAGTCGGTCCGAACGCAAGGGGGCAGCGCCGACAATGAGCAGCACGATCGACCCGATACTCCTGAACTTCATCTATGCCGGCATGGGTGGGGCGATGGCGATGGGCTTTGCCTGGGCAGGTGCGAAACTGTTTTCGCACATCATGGAATTCAGCACCAGTGATGAACTCAAGAAAGGCAACGTCGCTGTGGGCCTCGCGCTCATGGGCATCTTCATCGCCGCCGGTGTCGGCATGGGCCTGGTGATCGGTCTGAGCCTGAACTAGTGGCCACCGCTCACCGGCGCGGCCTCGTTCTCCTGCTGTTCCTGGTCCCGGCGAGCCTGGGCTGGGCGGCGCGGGAGTTCCACGACATCAATTCGGACCGCTGGACCGACGAGTACGATGTGTACTTCAAGAAGTACACCAAGCGCTATTTCGGGCCCCACTTCGACTGGGAGTGGTTCAAGGCGCAGGCGATCGCCGAGTCGGCCCTGAATCCACGCGCGCGCAGCGGGGTCGGCGCCAAGGGCATCATGCAGATCATGCCGGCCACCTACGCCGAGATCCGGCGTGCGAATCCGCACTTCCTCGACATCAACGAGCCGCGCTGGAATATCGCCGCCGGCATCTACTACGACCGGGGCCTGTACCGGCAATGGGAGGGCATGCCGGACGAGGACCGCCTGATGATGGCGTTCGCTAGTTACAACGCGGGCCTGGGCGGCATGCAGCGCGCATCACGGCGTTCGCCCGAGAAACCGATCCGGCGCTGGATCCAGGTGGAGGACTACGCGCCGCGGGAGACGCGGCTGTACGTCAAGCGCATCAAGTCGCTCAAGATGGGCCAGGATTTCGACGACCCGGAGGGCCGTTTCTTCTACGAGTTCTGAACGGGCGGGGATCTGCCGCAGCCAGCCCGTCGCTCAGTCCACGTTGGCCGGCAGGTTGCCGCCGGCAATGTCCACGACCAGCTTCCCGAACACCCAGGCGATCTGGCCTTTCTCGGCAATGCCGATCCGGACCCAGTCGCCCTGGCGTTCCAGTTCCACCACCACGTCCCCCTGGCTCAGGCTGCCGGCCAGGCCGTGCTGGGTGGACGGGCCGCTGCGCAGGTTGGCGCGCGGCACGGCCACCATCAGCAGCTTGCCGAGTATGCCCGGCTTCTTTCGCAGCACTTCCAGCGCCAGGGCGCGCGCCTGCCGGTCGCGGCCGCGGATCATCGTCAGCAGCATCTCCTGCGCATCCTCGTCGCGCAGCTCGGCAGCGCGCAGGAAGTACTCCACCGCCTTGCTGGAGTCCTTTTTTACATCCTTGCCGCCGAGGCGGTGGATCATGGCCAGCGCCACCATGGCCTCGGCGTGGTTGGAGTCCGCGGCGCGCTCCCACCACTGGATGGCGGCATGGTCGTCGATGGTGAGCCCGTAACCGTTGTGGTACATCCAGCCGATGGCGAACTGGGCCTCGGCATTGCCCTGCTCGGCCAGCGGGCGCCAGATGCAGTACGCCTCGGCGTAGTTGCCGGCGCGCATGGCCTCGCGGGCGTTTTCACTCGGTCCCGCGATGGCGGCGGATGTCGTGCCCGCCAGCAGGATGGCGGAGACAATCAGGTTGCGCAGGCTGCGTAAGGACAACGAATTTGGACCCGGGCCATGTGTTCAGTTACAGGTTAGTGCCAAGCCCGTGTTTTGAAAAGAAAAAAGCCCGCGCATGCAGGGCATGCGCGGGCTTCCGTGCGGGATCCGCGCCGGAACTCAGATCTTGTAGCCCTGCTCGTCGTGCAGGACCAGGTCGAGGCCCTCGGTTTCCTCTTCCTCGTTGACGCGCAACGGCGTGATTGCAGCGGTCACCTTGAGGATGCCGAGTGTCAGCACGCCGACGTAGACGATGGAGGCGACGATACCGATCACCTGTACGGTCATCTGCTCCATGATCGAGCTGTTGTCGCCACCGAAACCCTGTCCGCTGAATATGCCGAGGTCCGGCGAGGCGAAGATTGCCACCAGGAAGGTGCCGAGCATGCCGCCGATGCCGTGCACCGGGAACACGTCGAGCGAGTCGTCGACGCCCAGGCGCCGCTTCATGAAGTTGGTCATGAAGTAGCACAGGGTGCCGGCGCAGAGGCCGATGACCAGGGCGCCGGCCGGACCGACCGAGCCGGATGCCGGCGTGATGGTGCCGAGTCCCGCCACCATGCCGGTGACGATGCCGAGTGCGCTGGGCTTGCCGTGCTGCTTCCATTCCCAGCACATCCAGGTGAACGCGCCGGTGGCGGCGGAGATGTGCGTGACCAGCACGGCCATCGTGGCGTCGCCATTGGCAGCCAGCGCGGAGCCGCCGTTGAATCCGAACCAGCCGACCCAGAGCATGCCGGCGCCGGTGACAGCCATGGTCATGTTATGCGGTTGCATGGGCGTGGTCGGGAAGCCGCGGCGCGGGCCCATGACCAGCGCACAGACCAGGGCGGCGACACCAGCGGAGATGTGCACCACGATGCCGCCGGCGAAATCGATCACGCCCATCTGGCCGAGCCAGCCACCGCCCCAGACCCAGTGCACCAGCGGGAAGTAGACCAGCGTGACCCAGATCGCGCTGAAGACCAGCATCGCGGCGAAGCGCATGCGCTCGGCGAAGGCCCCGACGATCAGCGCCGGGGTGATGATGGCGAAGGTGAGCTGGAAGACAGACAGCAGGGTTTCCGGGATGTTGCCGGCGAGGGTTTCCTCAGTGACCCCGGCATGGAACAGCTTGCCGAGCCCGCCGATGAAGGCGTTGCCCTCGGCGAGGGCCAGGCTGTAGCCGTAGACCAGCCAGATGATGCTCACCAGGCAGGTGATGGCGAAGCACTGCATCAGCACCGAGAGCACGTTCTTCACCCGCACCA
>JBFKKR010000013.1:0-40298 GCA_041682035.1 Pseudomonadales bacterium
TGAGAAGGGCATCGTGCACACCTTTCACGACGTGCGCAGCGACGGCCTGGACGCCCTGATGGTGAAGCGTTGGAGCCAGTCCATTCCCGGCCCGGAGTTGTTCAACCGCCGCAGCCGCAGCTGGCGGGAACTCGCTGACACCGACCGGGCGCGCGCGGACTCCGACCCCGAGGCACTGCTGCTGGCGCACCCCCTGCTGTTGAAACGGCCGCTGCTGGAGGCTTCCGGTGGCGTCCTGCAGGGATTCCGGGCTGCGGACTGGGCCGGTTTCTTCGGTGTGCTCGCATGAATCCGACCATCGCGCTCGCCTGCGAACTGATCCGCTGCCGTTCGGTGACGCCAGCGGATGCGGGGTGCCAGGACATCCTGATCGGGCGGCTGGAGGCGCTGGGCTTCCAGGTCACCCGCCTGCCGTTCGGTGAAGTCAGCAACTTCTGGGCCGAGCGGCCCGGCGACGGCCCGCTGTTCTGCTTCGCCGGGCACACCGACGTGGTGCCGGCCGGCGACGAGTCGGTGTGGCAGAGCGACCCGTTCGCGCCGCACCTGGACGCAGGCATCCTGCGTGGCCGCGGCGCTGCCGACATGAAAGGCAGCCTGGCGGCGATGATCACTGCGCTGGAGGAATTCCTCGCCGCCCATCCGGAACCGCGGGGCCGCATCGCGCTGCTGATCACCAGCGACGAGGAAGGTCCGGCGGTGGACGGCACGGTGCGGGTCGTCGACTGGCTGCAGGCGCAGGGGAAACACATCGATTACTGCATGGTGGGGGAGCCCTCCAGCGACCGGGTGACCGGCGACCTGGTCCGCATCGGCCGGCGCGGGTCACTGGGCGGCACGCTGACGGTGCGCGGCGTGCAGGGACACGTCGCCTACCCGGACCAGGCCCGCAATCCGATCCACGAGGCGGCCCGGGCCCTGGCGGAACTCGCGGCCACGCACTGGGACGACGGTACCGGCGAGTTTCCGCCCACCACGTTCCAGGTGTCGAACATCGGCGCCGGCACCGGCGCCACCAACGTCATTCCCGGCACCCTGCAGGCGCACTTCAACTTCCGCTTCTCGCCGGCGCAGAGCGAGGCAGGCCTGCGTGCACGCAGCGAGGAGATCCTGGCGCGCCACTGCCGGTCGTTCGAGGTGGACTGGAGCCTGTCCGGCCAGCCCTTCGTCACCGCGGGCGGCAGGCTGATCGGGGCGGTACAGGCCGCGGTGCAGTCGGTCTGCGGCATGACCACGGAACTCTCCACCGGCGGAGGCACGTCGGACGGACGCTTCATCGCGCCCACCGGCACGGAACTGGTCGAACTCGGGCCACCCAACGCCACCATCCACAAGGTGGACGAGCAGGTGCGCACCGCGGACCTGGAGACGCTGCACGCGCTGTACGTCGACATCCTGCGGCGCATGCTGACCTGAACGGGTGCGATGCGGCTCGTCGACTGGCTCAAGGATGACCCGCGCGGGAAGTTCGCGCTGTTCGGCATCGGCAGCATCGCCCTGCTCTGCGCGCTGATCACCATTCTCATCGCCGAGTTCCGCGTGGAACCGGGCAGCTTCCGCAACAACCTGGTGCTCGGTGCACTGGCACTGGGGTTTCTTGGGGCGGTGACCGCGGCGGTCGGCTATATCGGCCTGGTATTCGGGCGCATCGCGCGTTTCTTCGAAAAGGATGACCATGTCAAACAAGACGCTGAACCTGACCCCTGAACTGCATCGCTACCTGCTGGACGTGTCGTTGCGGGAACCGGACGTGCTGCGCCGCCTGCGCGAGGAGACGTCGAAACTGGCGATGGCCAACATGCAGATCGCACCGGAGCAGGGTCAGTTCATGCGCCTGCTGGCGCACCTCACCGGTGCGCGCCGCGCCGTCGAGGTCGGCGTGTTCACCGGCTACAGCACGCTCTGCGTCGCCAGTGCGCTGGCAGAGGGCGGCATGCTGACCGCCTGCGATGTCAGCGCGGAGTGGACCGCCATCGCGCGGCGCTACTGGCAGGAAGCCGGCGTCGCGCAACGCATCGACCTGCGGCTGGCGCCCGCCAGCGACACGCTGGACGACCTGCTGGCGCAGGAGGCGGGGGCTTTCGACCTGGCATTCATCGATGCGGACAAGGCCAATTACGCTGTCTACTATGAAAAGTGCCTGTCGCTGCTCAGGCCCGGCGGCCTGCTGCTGATCGACAACGTGCTCTGGAACGGGGCCGTGCTGCAGGCGGACCCGGCGGACGCCGACACAAGGGCGATCCAGGCGCTGAACCGGAAGATTCATGCCGATCCGCGCGTGGACATCAGCCTGCTGCCGGTTGCCGACGGGCTGACACTGGCCAGGAAGATATAAAGCAGGGGACTGAAACATGGCCGATCCGCGCATCACCGTGATCGAGGCGGACATCACCACGCTGGAAGTGGACGCCATCGTCAACGCGGCCAACGAGACCCTGCTGGGCGGCGGCGGCGTGGACGGGGCGATCCACCGCGCGGCCGGACCGGGCCTGCTGGAGGAATGCCGCACGCTGGGCGGCTGCCCGACCGGGGACGCGCGCATCACCAGCGGCTACCACCTGCCGGCGAAATACGTGATCCACACGGTCGGACCGGTCTGGCACGGCGGCAACCGTGACGAGCCTGCGCTGCTGGCATCCTGCTACCGGCGCTGCATCGAGATCGCGCGGGAAAACGACATTCACACGATCGCCTTTCCCGCCATCAGCTGTGGCGTTTACGGCTACCCGGTCTCGCAGGCGGCTGTCATCGCCGTGCAGACGATCTCCGCTGCCATCGCCGATGAACCGGCGATCGAGTCCGTGCAGTTGTGCTGTTTCGGGGCGGAAGTGACGCAGGCCTGCCGGGCCGCCCTCGACGACTGATTCCGCTCAGCCTTCCGGCAGGATCGGCGTGCTGTCCAGCAGGTGGTCGGCCCTGGCGGTATCCAGCCCGATGCCAAGGCGGCTCGCGGTGTGCGCAGCGTCCCCGGAGACCGCCTGCGTCACGCGCTCCACGCCGAAAAACTCGTCCAGTTCCGCGCTGACCGTGCCGGCATCATCACGCAACAGGTCCGCGGATTTCAGCAGTTCACCCGTGGTTTCCGCCGTGGTGAAATGCACGCCGGCACCGGCGGTGTCCGCCGTATCCTGCAACGCGGCCAGTCCGGCAGCCGGTTCCAGCAGGCCGGCCGGCACTGCCTCGTCCGCGGCCTGGTTCCCGGACAGGAAATGCTCGCCGGAGTACACCACGTCGATCAGGTTGACCGCGAACTGTGTCTTCGCCTGGTGGCCGTGTTCGTATTGCACCGTGAACTCGAAGCGCTCGATCAGGTCGAGGCTCTCATCCGAGAGAAACTCGTTGACGTCGCCATGGATCTTCAGCACGAAGCGGTAATCGCCGGCGAAGCCGCGGTCACCCTGACCGGTCTGCAACTGCAACTCGCCGTGTTCGGTGGTGATGCGCAAGGTGCCGCCCGCATCCGCGCCACCCGCACCGAAGCGGATTCCCTCGTAATCGACGTCGGCAATGCGCGCGGACACCTTCCCGTCGACGGTGTCGTTGCCGAACACGTTGCCCGACTTGACGAACTGGTGGGAGGGGGTGTGTATGGCAAGGTCTGGATTCGGCATCTCGCAACGCTCCTTGATCGCGTCAATCCCCGCCCTGACCGGGGCGTCCTGAAACTCCTTTCAGATTAGCTCTCCGGGAGACCGACTGCCAGCAGGCTGCCGGTGATTCCCTGCAGGACCCGGGCCGACATCCTCGTCAGGCCGCAAGCCACTGAATACCATTAAAAAAAGATCAGCCCTGGCCCCAGGAGGCACCGCCGCCGGCGAGGTACTCTTCCTCCTGCGACGTGCTGTCCCGTCCGAGCAAGCGGTTACGGTGCGGGAAGCGTCCGAACCGTTCGATCACGTCCAGGTGTTCGCGCGCGAAGCGCAGGTTGTTCGCAACGCGGTCGCGCTGCGGCGCGGGTGTCTCGCGCACCAGTTCCTCGAAGAGCTCCACGCAGGTGCGCTGGATCGCATGTTCCTCGCTGTGCATGAAGGGCATGTAGTAGAAGACCCGCTGGCCGATCGGCAGCTGCCGGTCCAGCCGCAGGCCCATGCCGGACTCGGCGATGCGCAACGCGTGCGCATCGTTGCGGAAGGCGTCGGCGGTGCCGCGATAGAGCATGCGCGTGAACTGGTCGAGAATCAGGATGCAGGCCAGCGAACCGGTCGCGTCGACGTGCCAGGCATCCAGTTCGCCGCGTTCGGCCGCGCCGTGCAGCGGACCGAACTCGCGCCCGATCCGCGCGTCGTTTTCGGCGCTGGCGCCCCACCAGAGGCCGGAGCGGTCTGCGGCCGGAAATTCACCGTCCATCGTGCCGAACCAGAAATCGACCACCGCGCGGGCGTGCGCCGGTTCCTGCACGCGATCAGCCGCCGTAGTACCCGATGCCGCGCGCCATCATGGCCGCCAGCAGCAGGATCAGCAAAAAGCCGGCCATCTGCACGCGCAGCGCGACCTTGATCCTGCGGGGGTAGGTCACCTGCGCGGCGCCCTGCTTCAGCAGGCGCCGGCCGCGCAGGAAATGGATGGTGGGCCAGACCGACACCAGCGCCATGCCGAAGAAGAGCGTGAGCTTGGCGTGGAACACCCAGTTCTGCAGGAAGAAGTCCGCACCCTGCGGTGCGCTCAGTACCCGGGCGATGCCGGTCAGCAGCACCAGGACGGCCGCAACGCCGAGGATCGCGTCGAGGACGGCCAGCCGGCGCGCCAGCGCGGCGGACGCCATGTCGTCGAACAGCAGGTGCTCGGCGACCAGCACGCTGAACAGCACGCAGAGCGCGACGTAGTGCAGCCAGGCGATCAGCGCCGCGCTCACCGGTCAGGCCCTCGGCAGCGTCACGCCACGCTGACCCTGGTACTTGCCGCCGCGATCCTTGTAGCTGGTCTCGCACGGCTCGTCCGACTCGTAGAAGAGCATCTGCGCGACGCCCTCGTTGGCATAGATCTTGGCGGGCAGGTTGGTGGTGTTGGAGAACTCCAGCGTCACGTGCCCCTCCCATTCCGGCTCCAGCGGCGTGACGTTGACGATGATGCCACAGCGGGCGTACGTGGACTTGCCGAGGCAGACCGTCAGCACCGTGCGCGGAATGCGGAAGTATTCCACCGTGGACGCCAGCGCGAAGGAGTTCGGCGGGATCACGCAGACGTCGCTGGAGATGTCCACGAAGCTGGTCTCGTCGAAGTTCTTCGGGTCCACCGTCGCCGACAGCACGTTGGTGAAGATCTTGAATTCGCGCGAGCAGCGCACGTCGTAACCGTAACTGGAAAGGCCGTAGGAGATCACCTTGCCGTGTTCCGACTCGCGCACCTGGCCATCCTGGAAGGGCTCGATCATGCCGTGCTCCAGGGCCATGCGGCGGATCCAGCGATCGGACTTGATACTCATGGGGCGTTCCCTGCGCAGACCGGGGCGATCATACCCCAGCCCGCTGGCAGCGTCATGACGGGCGCCGGCCCGCCAGCACGAGGGTGCCGCCCCGGCGCCCGGCGGCATCAAGCAGGGGCAGCGGCGCGCAGACCGCCAGCAGCAGCCCACCCAGGCCCAGGTGCAGCAACCGCCCGGCCACACCCGTCCCGACCGGCCTGCCGGTGAGCAGGCGGAAGAACACCTGCCGCTCGCGGAACCAGCCGTCCAGGATGCCCTGCACGTACCCGGCCAGGTCGTACTCGTACTCGGTGTGCCAGCTGCGCTGCACCTCCAGGCCCGCGAGCCGGAAAAACCGCCGCAACGAGCGCTCACCGAAATGGAACAGGTGGCGCGGCACGTCCCGGTGCAGCCAGCGCGGGCCGAACCGGAGCGCCTGCCGCCCCTCCGCGTCCGGCACCGCGACCACCACGCTGCCACCGGGGCGCACCAGTTCCGGCAGGAGGGCAGCCGGTTCCCGGAGGTCGGCGAAATGCTCCAGGCTGTGCCAGGCGGTCACGCAGTCGTAGGTACCGCCTTCCGCTGCCTGCGCCAGTGTGCCGACCACCCGGATGCCGCCCTGGTCTCCTTCCGGGATCGCGCCGACCTCCACGCCGGTGCAGTCCCAGCCCTGCGCCGCCATCGCGCGCAGGAAACTGCCGTCACCGCAGCCGATGTCCAGCAACCTGCCCGGCGGCGCCGACGCGGTCACGGCCTTCACGAAACGCTGCCGGCGCCAGGTGCAGTAGCGGTCGGTGATGCCGTGGCGGTTCCCGTAGTAGTCGTCGCCATAATACGGCGCGATGTCGGGCGGCTGCGGCACGGTGCAGCCGAGACCGCATTCCCGGCACTGGTGGATGTCGAACGAGTCCCCGCTGCCGGCGTCGGTGAGACCGGCCAGTTGCAGGGTCAGCGCACCGCCACAGAGCGTGCAGACAGCGGGCGCGACGGTGTGCAGCCCGGTGCCGCGGTCGGTGTTCATCCGCTATTCCGGGCGCGGATTCACCCGCGCAAACAGCGGGGACCGGCGCCAGCCCAGCCGGTGCACGAGCAACCGCAGGGTCATGCCCACCACGCCCAGCCCGTACCGCACCGATTTCCGGAACGAGATGGAGGAGGATTCCGGCGCATAGCGCGTCGGGCAGGACAGCTCGCCGATCCGGTAGCCGCCGGCGACGAGCTGCAGAAGCACCTGGTTGTCGAAGACGAACTCGTCGGAATTGTCGGCGAAGGGGATGGCCTCCAGGGCCGCGCGCGAGAACGCCCGGTAGCCGGTGTGGTACTCGGACAGCTTCACGCCCAGCAGGATGTTCTGGAACATCGTCAGCAGGCGGTTGGCCACGTACTTGTACAGCGGCATGCCGCCCCGCAGCGCGGTGGTGCCGAGAATCCGCGACCCCAGTACGCAGTCGTAGACGCCGTACGCGACCATCGAGGCGATGGCGCAGCACAACCGGGGCGTGTACTGGTAATCCGGGTGGACCATGACGATGACGTCGGCCTCGCAGGCCAGCGCCCGCCGGTAACAGGTCTTCTGGTTGCCGCCATAACCCTTGTTACGCTCGTGCTCGATCACCTCGACGCCCTCCAGGCGCGCCGCCACCGCGACGGTGTCGTCGTGGCTGTGGTCGTCGACGAGGATGATGTGATCCACCACCGGGCGCGGGATTTCCGCCACGGTCTGCTCGACGGTCTGTTCCGCGTTGTAGGCGGGCATCACCACGACGATGCGTTTCCCGTTTAACATCTGCAACTGGCTGTCCGAGCGGGGGTCCGATGATAGTACATTTCCTGCAACCATGGCCGGCGCACTGAATCCTGCGCGCCGCCGCGGCATCGTGCTGGCGCTGGTCGGCGCGGGCTTGCTGGCGGCCGTGCTGCTGTTCCTCGCCAGCCCCGGCCTCGCCGGGCTGGAAGCGGCGGTCGCGCAGCTGCGCGCGGTGCAGGCCGCGCACCCCTGGCAGGTGGCCGCCGGCTTCGTGCTGGCCCAGGCGCTGCTGACCGGCGCCAACCTGCCCGCCACCGCGCTCACGCTGCTGGCCGGCGGGGCGCTGTTCGGCACCGGCCCGGGGATCGTCCTCTGTTCGCTGGGCACGACCGCCGGTGCGCTGATCGCCCTGTTCTGGGCGCGTTACCTGTTCCGCTCGTGGGCGGAACGGCGGTTCGCACCGGTACTGGAGCGGGTGAATCACGGCCTGGAAACCGAGGGCCATTACTTCCTGTTCGCCGCGCGCATGATCCCGGTGATCCCGTTCTGGGTCATCAACCCGGTCATGGGCCTGACCCGCTACGGGGTGCTGCCCTACTGGTTGATCACGCAGCTCGGCATGCTGCCCATCATCGGCGTGTACGTGAACGCCGGCGCCCGGCTGGCGGAAATAAGCACGCTGGAGGACGTGATGTCCCCGGTGCTGCTGGCCAGCCTGGCAGCGGTCGGCATCGTGCCGCTGCTGCTGCACCTCGGCCTGCGTGCGCTGCGGGGGCGCTAGCGGTCGGTCGCGATGACACCGGCAGCCGCGCGCGGCGCCTGCGCGGCGAGCGCCGCGAGGCGCGCACCGGTGCGGCGGGCAATCTCCTGGTACACCATGGAAATCTGGCACTCAGGCTCGGCCACCACGGTCGGCGTGCCGCCGTCGGCCTGCTCGCGCACCATCACCGACAGCGGGATCGAGCCGAGCAGCGCGGTGTCGTAATCGGCCGCCACCTGCGCGCCGCCACCTTCCCCGAACAGGAACGACTCGTGCCCGCAGGCCGGGCAGACGTGAAAGGCCATGTTCTCGACGATCCCGAGCACGGGGATGTCCACCTTGCCGAACATCTCGATGCCCCGCACCGCATCGACCAGCGCGATGTCCTGCGGCGTCGTGACGATGACCGCGCCGGACACCGGGATCTTCTGCGCCAGCGTGAGCTGGATGTCGCCGGTGCCGGGCGGGAGGTCGATGACGAGGTAGTCCAGGTCCTCCCAGAGCGTCTGGCGCGCAAGCTGGATCAGGGCGCCGCTGACCATCGGACCGCGCCAGATCATCGGCGTCCTCGGACCGGCCAGGAAAGCCATGGTCATGGCCTGCAGGCCGTGGGCGACGACCGGCCGGAATGCCTTCTCATCCACCACCTCGGGCTTCGTTTCCGGCGGCACGCCGAGCATGATGCCCTGGCTGGGCCCGTAGATGTCGCCATCCAGCATGCCGACGCGGGCGCCCTCGCGTTGCAGGGCCAGCGCCAGGTTCACCGCCGTGGTGGACTTGCCCACCCCGCCCTTGCCGGATGCCACCGCGATCACGTTGCGCACACCGGGGAGCGGCTCCACGCCCTCGCGCACCGGCGCCGGCCGCACCGCCGAGCGGACCCGCACCTGCACGTCGGCGTCATCGTCGAGGTTGCCGATGGCGACACTCAGCAACTGTGCCAGGCCACCGCGGAAGAGATCGCAGGCATAGCCCAGCTCCAGGTCGACCTCCAGGCGCTTCCCGTCCAGCCGCACGTCGCGGAGGACGCCCAGCGCGAGCAGGTCCTGCTCCAGGTGGGGGTCATCGTGGGCGGCGAGCACCGCTTCGACCTGCTGGCGGCTGATCATGCGGAAATGTTCCTCTGCGCGGGGCCGCCTATTACACGTTCCGGTCGCGCCGAAGGCAATAGACCAGTAGAATTGCGGTTTTGCGCCGGTGTCGCGGCGTACATCGGTTCCACCCCTGGCACGGCCCCGAAACAGCTCCAGGTCACAACCACACCAGCAACACCCATTCACATGTCCGATCGACGCATCCTGGTCACCAGCGCCCTCCCGTACTCCAACGGGCCGATCCATATCGGCCACCTGGTGGAGTACATCCAGACCGACATCTGGGCGCGCTTCCAGAAGATGCGCGGCGTCGAGTGCTGGTACGTGTGCGCGGACGATTCGCACGGCACCGCCATCATGCTCAAGGCGGAGCAGCTGGGCATCAGCGCCGAGGAACTGGTCGCCGGCGTGAACGCCGAGCACCAGCGGGATTTCGCCGATTTCCACATTCGCTTTGACAACTACCACTCGACCCATTCGCCGGAGAACCGCGAACTGTCCGAGACCATCTACCTGCGCAACCGCGAGCAGGGTCATATCGCGACCCGCCCGGTGCGACAGTTTTTCGATCCGGAGAAGAACCTGTTTCTCGCCGACCGCTTCATCAAGGGGCAGTGTCCGCGCTGCAAGGCGGAGGACCAGTACGGCGACAACTGCGAGGTGTGCGGCACCACCTACGACGCCTCGGAGCTGATCAATCCCTACTCGGCGCTGTCCGGCGCGAAGCCCGAGCAGCGTGAATCCGAGCACTACTTCTTCCGGCTGCCCGCCTTCGAAGAGATGCTGCGCGACTGGACCCGGGGCCGCGCGCTGCAGCCGGAGGTCGCCAACAAGCTCGGGGAATGGTTCGAGGCCGGCCTGCAGGAGTGGGACATCTCGCGCGATGCGCCCTACTTCGGCTTCGAGATCCCGGACGCGCCCGGCAAGTACTTCTATGTCTGGCTGGACGCGCCGATCGGCTACATGGCCAGTTTCCGCAATCTCTGCGAACGCACCGAAGGGCTCTCCTTCGACGATTTCTGGCGCGAGGATTCCGCAGCCGAGCTCTATCACTTCATCGGCAAGGACATCATCTACTTCCATGCCCTGTTCTGGCCGGCGATGCTGCACGGCGCGGGCTTCCGCCGCCCGACCGGCATCTGCGCGCACGGCTTCCTGACCGTCAACGGGCAGAAGATGTCGAAGTCACGCGGCACATTCATCCGCGCACGCACCTACCTCGATCACCTGGACCCGGAATACCTGCGCTACTACTTCGCCGCCAAGCTGGGCGCCGGGGTCGAGGATATCGACCTCAACCTGGAGGACTTCCAGCAGAAGGTGAACAGCGACCTGGTCGGCAAGCTGGTGAACATCGCCAGCCGCTGCGCCGGTTTCGTCAGCAAGCGCTTCGGCGGCGAACTGGCCGCGGAACTGGACCAGCCGGAACTGCTGGCCGGCATGCAGGCGCGCGCCGACGAGCTCGCCGCAGCCTACGAGCAGCGCGAGTTCGCCCGCGCCATGCGCACGATCATGCAGCTGGCCGACCAGGCCAACGAGTACCTGCAGGCGCGCCAGCCCTGGGTGCTGGTGCGCAACGAAGAGACCGCGGCAGAGGCGCACCGCGTCTGCACGACCGGCCTGAACCTGTTCCGGCTGCTGGTGACGTATATCAAGCCGGTGCTGCCGGCACTGGCCGGGAAGACCGAGTCCTTCCTGCGCATCGAACCCCTCACCTGGGCCGACAGCGGCCGCGTGCTCACCGGCCACGCCATCGACCGCTTCACGCCCATGATGTCCCGCATCGAAACGGAGCAGATCCAAGCCATGACCGACGCATCCCAGGAGACCCTCGCGGCCGACACCCCGGCCGCGCCCGCCAACCCGCACCTGGAGCGGGACCCGATCGGCAGCGAGATCGAGTACGACGATTTCGCCAAGGTGGACCTGCGCGTCGCGCGCATCATCGCCGCGAACCATGTCGAGGGCGCCGACAAGCTGCTGCAGCTGACACTGGACCTCGGCGGCGAGACCCGCAACGTGTTCGCCGGCATCAAGTCGGCCTACGAGCCGGACGCACTGGTGGGCCGCCTGACGGTGATGGTCGCCAACCTGAAACCGCGCAAGATGCGCTTCGGGCTGTCGGAGGGCATGGTGCTGGCGGCAGGGCCCGGCGGCTCCGATATTTTCATCCTGACGCCCGACAGCGGCGCCGAGCCGGGGATGAAGGTGAAATGACCGGGGTCGGCGCTGGTAAGGCTGAAGCTTCTTTCGGGGATTGTAAGGCTGAAGCCTTACCTGCAGGCATCCGTAGGTCAGGCTTCAGCCTGACACCCAGATTCCTGGCCCATAGGTCAGACTTCAGTCTGACATGAACAACCAGCGCCCATGAACACGAGACCCCGATGACCGAGTTCGCCCTCATCCTCGTCAGCACCGTGCTGGTGAACAATTTCCTGCTGGTGCAGTTCCTCGGCCTGTGCCCGTTCATGGGCGTCTCCAACAAGCTCGAGACCGCCTTCGGCATGTCGCTGGCGACGACCTTCGTGCTGACCCTGTCGTCGATCTGCAGCTACCTGACCTATCGCTACCTGCTGCTGCCGCTGGACCTGGTCTACCTGCGCACGATCTCGTTCATCCTCGTCATCGCGGTGGTGGTGCAGTTCACCGAGATGGTGGTGCGCAAGACCAGCCCGCTGCTGTACCGCGTGCTCGGCATCTTCCTGCCGCTGATCACCACCAACTGCGCGGTGCTCGGCGTCGCCCTGCTGAACCTGCAGAAGGAGCACGGCTTCCTGCAGTCGGCCGTGTACGGTTTCGGCGCCGCGGCCGGCTTCTCGCTGGTGCTGATCCTGTTCTCCGCCATGCGCGAGCGGATCGCCGGCGCCGACGTGCCGGAACCATTCCGCGGCTCCGCCATCGCCATGATCACCGCCGGACTGATGTCGCTGGCGTTCATGGGCTTCAGCGGCCTGATCCGGTTCTGAGGCAACGGCAATGAGCATGGTCCTGACTGCTGTTCTCGCCCTGATGGGACTGGCCATCGTTTTTGGCGCGATCCTGGGGTTCGCGTCGGAACGCTTCAAGGTCGAGGGCGATCCCATCGTCGACCAGATCGACGCCCTGCTGCCGCAGACGCAGTGCGGCCAGTGCGGCCATCCCGGCTGCCGTCCCTACGCCGAGGCCATCGCCGAGGGCGAACCCCATAATCACTGTCCGCCGGGCGGCGAGGCCACCATCGTGGCGCTGTCCGAACTGCTCGGCCGCGAAATCCTGGAGCTCGACGAGGAACACGGCGAGGAGAAGCCACGCACGGTCGCCGTGATCCGCGAGGCCGAGTGCATCGGCTGCACCAAGTGCATCCAGGCCTGCCCGGTGGATGCCATCCTCGGTGCCGCGAAGATGATGCACACGGTCATAGAGTCCGAGTGCACCGGCTGCGACCTGTGCGTCGAGCCCTGCCCGGTCGACTGCATCGACATGGTGGAGATTCCGCCGACCACGCGCAGCTGGCACTACGACCTGCCCGGACGCAACCGGCAGCTGATCGCCACCGACCTGCGTGGGAGCGTCGGGGCATGAACATGATCGCCCGTGCATTCGGCTGGGGCGTGCACCCGCCGGAGAACAAGTCGCAGTCCACGGCGGCACCGATCCAGCAGGCCCCGGTGCCGTCGCGGCTGATCCTGCCGGTGCAGCAGCACATCGGCGCGCCGGCGGAAGCGGTGGTGGAAGTCGGCCAGCGGGTACGCAAGGGCGAGGTCATCGCCGAAGCGAGCGGGTTCGTGAGCGCGCCGGTGCATGCGCCCAGTTCCGGCACCGTGACCGCGATCTGCGAGCATGCCGTGCCGCACCCGTCCGGGCTGGCCGAGACCTGCATCCTGATCGAGACCGACGGCCTGGACGAATGGGCCGAGCGCAAGCCGCTGGCGGATCACGCCACGCAGTCACCGGTCGCCCTGCTCGAGCACATCCGTGGCTGCGGCGTGGCCGGACTCGGCGGCGCCGGCTTCCCGACCGCCGTAAAGCTGGGCTCAGGCGCCCGCTCGAACATCGAGTTCCTGCTCCTCAACGGCGTGGAGTGCGAACCCTACATCACGGCGGACGACCGGCTCATGGCCGAGCGCGCGCGCGCGGTGCTCGACGGCGCCGGACTGCTGGCGCGGCTGGTGCGGCCGAAGCGCACGCTGGTGGTGATCGAGGACAACAAGCCGGACGCCATCCGGGCGCTGCGTGCGGCCGCGGATGGCGCGAACGTCGAGATCGTCGTCATCCCGACCAAGTACCCGTCCGGGGGTGAGAAACAGACCATCCAGATCGTCACCGGCCGCGAGGTCCCGCATGGCGGCATTCCGGCGGATATCGGTGTCATCTGTCTCAATGTCGGTACCGCCGTCGCGGTGCGCGACGCGGTGATCGACGGCACGCCGCTGATCTCGCGCATTGTCACGCTGACCGGCAACGCGCTGGGCCGGCGCGGCAACTTCGAGGTGTTGCTCGGCACGCCGATCGGGGAACTGCTGCGTCACTGCGCACTGGAGGACGACCGGCTCGACCGGCTCATCATGGGCGGGCCGATGATGGGCTTCACGCTGCCATCGCGGGACCTGCCGGTGGTGAAGACCACCAACTGCATCCTCGCCAGCGCCGTGGGCGAACTCCGCACGCCCGGCCCGGAACAGCCCTGCATCCGCTGCGGATTATGCGCCGACGCCTGTCCGGCGCGGCTGCTGCCGCAGCAACTGTACTGGTACGCACGCGCGAGCGAGTTCGAGCGGGCCGAGAAGCACCACCTGTTCGACTGCATCGAATGCGGCGCCTGCGCCTATGTCTGCCCGAGCAACATCCCGCTGGTGCAGTACTACCGCTACGCCAAGGGCGAGATCCGCCACGCCGAGCAGGAGCGCATCAAGGCCGAGCGTTCGCGCGAACGGTTCGAGTCACGCAAGGAGCGGCTCGCGCGGGAGGAGGCGGAAAAGGAGGCGCGGCGGAAGGAACGGCGCGAGGCGGCCAAACGCAAGGCGCAGGAGAAGTCCGGCGGGGACGACGCCGCGCCGGCGCTGGCGCCGGAGATCGCTGCCGCGGTGGAACGCGTACGGCAGAAGAAGGCTGCGCGCCAGCGGGATGACGAAAGCGATACCGGGAATGCCGACGGGAGCGGATCATGAGCAACGCCGTGCATGTCAGTTCCCCGCACCTCGCCGCCGGCGGCGGCGCCCAGCGCGTCATGCTGCAGGTGGCGGCCGCCACGCTGCCCGGCCTGCTGGCGCTGCTGTGGTTCTTCGGTCCCGGCACGCTCTTCCAGGTGCTGCTGTGCATGTTCTTCGGGGTGCTGATCGAGGCGCTCTGCGTGCTTGCCCGCGGACGCCCGCCGCTGCCGGCGCTGCGCGACTGCAGCGCACTGCTGAGCGGGCTGCTGCTCGGCCTGTCGATTCCCCCGCTGGCGCCCTGGTGGATCAGCGCGGTCGGCATGCTGTTCGCGATCGGCATCGCCAAGCAGCTCTACGGCGGACTCGGCGCCAACCTGTTCAACCCGGCCATGGTGGGCTACGTGGTGCTGCTGATCTCCTTCCCCGTGGAGATGACGCAGTGGTCCGCCCCGGCGGGCGTCGCGGGCGCCAGCCAGGCCGGTTTCGCGGATGCCATGCAACTCGTTTTCACGGGCGCCACGGCGGCCGGGGACGGCATCGACGGCTACACCATGGCAACCGCACTGGACGTGGTGCGCGCCAACCGGCTGACCCTGACCGAGCAGGAACTGCTCGCGTTCCCGCAGTTCGATGACGGCATCGCGACCGGCTGGTTCACCGTCAACCTGGCCTTCCTCGCCGGCGGCATCTTCCTGCTCTGGCGCCGGCTGACTTCCTGGCATGCGCCGGTTGCGATGCTGGGCACCATTGCCGTGCTCGCGTTCCTCTTCCACGCCAACGACCCGGACCGTTTCGCCAGCCCGCTGATCCACCTGTTCAGCGGCGCGACCATGTTCGGCGCCTTCTTCATCGCCACCGACCCGGTTTCCTGCGCCACCAGCGCGCGCGGCCGCCTGTACTTCGGCATCGGCGTGGGCTGCCTGCTCTTTGTGATCCGCACCTGGGGCAGCTACCCGGACGCGGTCGCCTTCGCCGTGCTGCTGATGAATCTTGCCGCGCCGCTGCTGGACCAGTACACGATCCCGCGCGCCTACGGCCACGGTGCAAAACGGAGCAGCGGCTCATGATCCTGAACGCGGTCTCGCGCTCCGGGCTGGTGCTCGGCCTGTTCGCTGTCTGCACGGTCGCCTTCATCGCCATCACCGCGGCCGCCACGGCCGAAACGCGGGCCCGCAACGCCGAGATGGCCGCGCGCAAGAGCCTGTACGAACTGGTGCCGGCCGGGTTGCGTGACAACGACCTGCTCCACGACACGGTGACGGCGCCAGCCGGCGGACTGCTCGGCAACGAAACCGAACAGCCCATCCATATCGCCCGCAGGAACGGCCGTGTCACCGCCGTGGTTCTGCCCGTCACGGCGCCGGACGGTTACAGCGGCCGCATCCGCCTGCTGGTGGGGGTGCGCCCGGATGGCACGCTGCTGGGCGTCCGCGTCGTGGAACACCGGGAGACGCCCGGGCTGGGCGACAAGATCGACCCACGCAAGTCCGACTGGATCCTGGGATTCGCCGGGAAGTCCCTCACCGACCCGGAGCCTCCCGGCTGGCAGGTGCGCAAGCAGGGCGGGACGTTCGACACGTTCACCGGCGCAACCATCACCCCGCGGGCGGTGGTGCGGGCCGTCTACCGGACGCTGCGACACTTTGAGGCGCATGCGCGCGACCTGCCCGACGGCCGCGAAGGAGATCCGACATGAACGGCGTGGAGTGGCGCGAAATCACCCGGCAGGGCCTTTGGAAGAACAACCCGGCGCTGGTCCAGCTGCTGGGACTGTGCCCGCTGCTCGCGGTCACCGGCACCGTCGTGAATGCCCTGGGTCTCGGCGCCGCGACGATGCTCGTCCTGTCGGGATCCAACCTGTGCGTGTCGCTGATCCGCAACCTGGTGACGCCGACCATCCGGTTGCCGGCGTTCGTCATGATCATCGCCGCGTTCACCACCTGCGTCGAGTTGCTGATGGAGGCGCTGAGTTTCGAGCTGTTCCAGATCCTCGGCATCTTCATCCCGCTGATCGTCACCAACTGCGTCATCCTCGGCCGCGCCGAGGGCTTCGCCTCCCGCAACACGCCACCGGCAGCCCTGCTGGACGGTTTCATGATGGGCCTGGGATTCACCGTGGTGCTGGTCATCCTCGGCGGCGCGCGCGAACTGCTGGGACAGGGCACCCTGTTCGACGGCATGCACCTGCTGTTCGGCGAAGGCGCCCGCGGCTGGCGCCTGCACCTGCTGCCGGAGGACTACCCCGGCTTCCTGCTGGCCGTGCTGCCGCCCGGCGCGTTCATCGGCATGGGCCTGCTGATCGCCCTGAAAAACGAGACCGACCGCCGCCTGCTGGCACGCCGGCGGGCGCTGGAAGGCCGCCCCGTGAAGGGTTCCAAGCGGGTGCGCACGACCGGCGAGATCGCATGAAGCCGGCGGAACGCCGCCAGTTTTTCGAGCGCCTGCAGGCCGCCAACCCGGCCCCCACCACGGAGCTGGCGTACGAGACGCCGTTCCAGCTGCTGATCGCGGTGATCCTCTCGGCGCAGGCGACCGATGTGAGCGTGAACAAGGCCACGCGGGCGCTGTTCCGGGAGGCGCCGGATGCCGCCGCCATGTGCGAGCTGGGCGAGGAACGGCTGCGCGCGCACATCCAGACCATCGGGCTGTTCAACACCAAGGCGAAGAACGTCCTGAAAACCTGCCGGATCCTGTGCGAGGAGCATGGCGGGGAGGTGCCGCGCACCCGCGCGGAACTGGAGAAACTGCCTGGCGTCGGCCGCAAGACCGCCAATGTCATCCTCAATACGGCGTTCGGCGAACCCACCATCGCCGTTGATACGCATATCTTCCGCGTATCGAACCGGACCGGCCTGGCGCCGGGGAAAAACGTGCTGGAAGTGGAGAAGAAACTGCTCCGGCGCGTGCCGGAGGAATTCCGCGCCGATGCGCACCACTGGCTGATCCTGCACGGGCGCTACGTCTGCAAGGCGCGCAAGCCGGAGTGTCCGCGCTGCGTGGTCAGTGACCTGTGCAGGTACCGGCAGAAGACGCCGCCGGCTTCAGCCGTCTAGGCCGTATTCATCCAGCAGGTCCTGCAGGGTCTGCTTCTGGCGGTAATCGATCGCATCGACCCGGAAACCGGCGTCAAACACGTCGTCGTTGACGGTGTGCTCGCACCACAGGCAATGCGCGCTGAGCTTGATCTCGCTGACGCCGTCGATCGGGTAGGGGAGGCGGATGCCGAGCTTGTAGTCCTTCTTGACGTCGATTGGCCTGCCGCTCATCAGCATCATGCCGCCATCGGAGATATCCACCAGGTGCGCGAACGGTTCACCGTCATCCTTGCCCTGCTCGAAGACCTTCAGGTACATGATGAGGTTGCGCCGCCGCGCCCGTCTTACGCTTTCTCCCACGGACCGCCCCTCCTGCGCGCAGCCACGGAACCTGCGTTCAGCATAGACCAAGCGCCACCGGGTCACTGCCGGCGCGGGGCCGGAACGTGGCGGCGGTTTGCCTCCTTAACTATGCTTCCCCCGGTAAACCCCTGAACCAGGAAGGCATGGCGGTGAGGGAAACCGAGGGATCGCAGGTGCGGGCGCGGAATAGCGGCCGGGGCCGGCCACAGGGCACGGCGACCCGCACCCTGCTGTCCGGCGCCGTCGTCGCCCTGATGGCGGGCCTGCCCGCGCCGGCGCAAGCCGAAGCGGAGGAGAACACCGAACTGGTGGAGGTGTTCAACGAGGCCATCATCGAGCGCGATGCGGGCAACCTCTACGCCGCAATCGAGGCGCTGCACGGCGTGCTGGCACAGGCGCCGCAATCACACCGCGCCAAGATCGAACTGGCAGTGGCCTATTACCGCGCGCTGATCTTCGAGGAGGCCGAACGCCTGGCGCGTGAAATCCTGAAGGTGCCGGACACGCCCGAGGCGGTGCGCAGGAACGTGCAGAGCTTCCTCGAACTGATCGACAAGCGGCGCAGGCAGGCGCGGGAGAAAAAACACCGGTTCGTGTACGAGATCGCCCTCGGCGGCGGCGACGACGACAACGTCAACCAGGGACCGGGATCGGACATCATCGACGGCTTCAACCAGCCACTGAACGGTGTCAGCAACCGCGCCGACATCTTCGCAACGATCGCCGCCCGCATGAACCACACCTACACCTTCCCGGGCACGCTGCAGGTCGGCGACCGCGCCGGACAGTTGCTCTGGCAGAGCCAGGCATCCGTCTACCGCAAGACCTACAAGGACGAGAAGGACTTCAACATCGACGTGATCAGCCTGAGCACGGGGCCGGCGCTGTTCCTGACCAAGAGCTGGCGCGCAAAGCTCAATGCGCAGGTCGACTACATCCGCCAGAGCGACGATCCCCTGGCGGTGTTCTCCAGCCTGAACCCCTCGTTCACCTGGATCACCGGACACGGCGAGTACACGCTGGACGGCATCGTGCAGCACCGCGAGTATGTCAACAGCGCCAACGAGGGCCGCGAGGGCATGCGCTTCGGCGGGCAGCTCAGTTACGCCCGCCTGTTCTACGATTCGGCGATGGCGTTTTCCACCGGCGTGAAGTATTACGACCAGCACGCCGAGTCGGAACGCCAGGAGCACGACGTGCTGGAAGGCTTCGTCGGCCTGCGCTGGAAGATGTCCGGCGACTCATCGGTCCAGGGCCGCTACAGCTACGCGCTGTCGGATTACGAGGGCGTCGAGCCGTCTACCGGAAAGGGCCGGACCGGCCGCGAACACAAGATCGATGTCGGCGGCCAGATTGCCTTCCCGACGCTGGGCATGGCCTGGCTGGATGACTGGGTGCTGGGCAGTTTCATCACCTACACCGACCACCAGTCCAACGCCGAGATCTTCGAGTACGACCGTACCGAGGTGCGCTTCACGGCCAGCCGGAAGTTCAAGTAGCGGGAACGAATTTCGCGAGATTCGGCGGGCCTGCTGGTACCTCCGGACAGTTGGTCGGGATCCGGCTTCGCTCATATACTGACCAGAGATATCCACCCCCGGCCGTTCCGGCCCGGGCGGTCATGACAGGAGCATCGCACCATGAAAAACATTCCCCTGCTGGCGTGCCTCGCGCTGTGCGCGGGCCTCGCACAGGCGCAGGAATCACCCTACGAATGGGGTCACTGGGCGATCGACCACGGCCAGCCGCAGGTCTCCGGGTACGACGTGGAAAATTACGACCACGGCGTGGTGGCACACGTCCCGATGGCATCCGACCTGGAAAACAGCTTCACGCCGGTCGGTCCGGCCGAAAGCGCGCTGAGCGACGTGGGCGGCACCATCAACGATATCATCGAGCAGGTGCTGGAACGGAACCCGGGCGCCTCGCTGGATGACATCGTGAGCAACCTGCCGGCCGACCTCGGCAGCGCGGGCAGCAACGTCTCCGGCATCGTCAACGACGTGGTCAACGCGCTGCCCTGAGGGCCCGTGGGTGAGGTGACATACCGGTTGTGCGGCTGAAGCCGCACCCACCTCAGCGCACCACGCCAGAATCCTCGGCCTCCAGCAGCGCCGCGACGGCCTCGAGATCGAGTGGCTCAGTAAACAGGAAGCCCTGGATCCAGTCGCAGCGCTTGCGGCGCAGCAGTTCGAACTGGCCCTCGGTCTCAACCCCTTCCGCGATCGCGTTGAGCCCGAGACTGTGTGACATCGCGATGATGCTGCGCACGATGTGCAGGTTGCGCTCGCTTTCCTCGATGTCCTCGATCAGGCTGCGGTCCACCTTGATGGCGAACAGGTCGATGTCGCGCAGGAATTTCAGCGAGGAATAACCCGCGCCGAGGTCGTCGAGCACCAGGCGGACGCCCTCGCCGATCAGGCCGTCCAGAACCGGCATGCATTCGGGCAGGCTGCGCGCCAGCGCGCGCTCGGTGAGATCCAGGAGCAGCGCCTCGGCGGGGACACCGGTCTCGCTCAGCACCGTGCGCAGGTCGTGCAGGAAGCCCGGCTGCAGCAGCTGCGAGGTCGGCATGTTGATCGCGAAGAGCTTCCCGGAGGCCGCCTCGAAGCGGGCCCGGAGGCTGGCGCAGTCGGTGCAGATGCGCTCCAGGACCCAGCGGCTGATCTCCGGCATGAGGCCGCACTCCTCCGCCACGTCCATGAAGGTGTCCGGCAGGCCGGGTTCGCCGTCCGGCCCGGGCCAGCGGATGAGTCCCTCGAACCCGACCACCTCGCCGGTGCGGGTCTCGTAGAGCGGCAGGTAGCGGACCTCGAACTCGTCCCGCTCCAGCGCGTGATGCAGCGCCGTCTCGATGCGCATCCGCGCAATGTTCTGCCGGTTCATCTCCGCGGTGTAGAACTCGAACTGGTGGCGGCCGGCAGACTTGGCGCGGTGCAGCGCGGTTGCTGCATTGCGGATCAGCAGGCGTGGCCGGTCGCCGCAGTGCGGGTAGGTGGCGATGCCGACACTGCAGCCGGTGAAGATCTCGTGACCCTCGATCAGGAAGCGCGCCTCGATGGCGTGGATGATGCGCCCCGCCGCCACCGCCGCCAGCTTGGTGTCAGGCAGGTCGGTCAGCAGCAGCGCAAACTCGTCACTGCCGAGGTGGCTGAGCAGGTCGCCCTCGTCGATCAGTTCCTTCAAACGGCTCGAGACCTGTTGCAGCAACTGGTCGCCGATGTCGTGCCCCAGCGTGTCGTTGACGTACTTGAAGTGGTCCAGGTCCAGGTAGAGGATCGCGAAGATCTCGTTCTGCGCCTCGGCGCGCGAGATGCAGTTCGCCACCGCCAGTTCCAGGCGCTTGCGTCCCGGCAGGCCGGTCAGCGGATCGGTGCGCGAGACATCGGCCTGCGGCCCGCCGTCCGGCACCGGCGCACCGACCACCTGGAACGCGATGACCGCGAACAGTTCCTCCGAATCGCGGACCGGCGCGGCGACGTAGGTCACCGCGATGCTGCTGCCGTCCAGGCGCGAGAAATTCGCTGACTTCACGTGCAGCCGCTTGCCCTGGGCGCAGGTCTGGCAGATCACGTGATCGCGCCAGTGCGCCATGACCGGCTTGTGCGGCCGTTCGAACAGGGTTTCGACGTAGACGCGCTCCAGCGCTTCGAGCGGCGCTGCCAATGCCTGCCGCGCCACCGGATCGGCGAAGCGGATCGCGCCCTCGCCGTCGACGCCGATCAGTCCCTGCCCCGACTCCAGGATGCGCTCCTCCTCCAGATCGAGCCCGTCGACCAGCGGCCGCAGCCCCGCCATGTGCAGCGCACTGCGCACCTTCCGAAGCAGCAGGCTCTCGGCCACCGGCTTGCGCAGGAAGTCGGTCACGCCGATCTCGCTGCCGACGTTGGCGGAGTGAAGCTCCGCCGGGCTGTTCAGCAGGAACAGCAGTGGCACGCGGCACAGCTGGACGTCGGCGAGGAAGTGATTGCGCAGGCCGGGAATGTCGAGACCGGGCAGGTCCGCGTCGACGATCAGCAGCGCCGGGTCGTGCTCCATGGCGAGCACTTCCAGGGCGGCGCTGTCGTCGGACTCGACGACCAGCACGTCCAGGTCGGACAGCCATTCGGACACGACGCTGCGATTTTCCGGAGAAGCACCCGCGACGACGATAACGGGTTCATTTGCGCGCATGCAGGCACCACGACACCCATCCTGGCCGACGCCAGAACGGGCCTCGAATCAAGCTAGAACTTGCGAACCAGTATAGGTGACGGGTGCGTCCCCTGCCGCTCGCCGCGCCACCGGCGCTCAGCGCACCGGCGAGCGTCCACGCGCCGCCCCGGTGCGCAGGCGCAGCGCGTTCAGACGGATGAATCCGTGCGCATCGGCCTGATTGTAGGCGCCCTCGTCGTCCTCGAATGTCGCGATGCGGCTGTCGAAAAGCGAATCACTGGCCGACTCGCGCCCGGTGACCATCACGTTGCCCTTGTACAGGCGCAGCCGGACACGGCCGTTCACGACACCCTGGCTGCCGTCGATCATGCCCTGCAGGGCCTCGCGTTCCGGGCTCCACCAGTAGCCGTTGTAGATCAGGCTCGCATAACGCGGCATGAGCTCGTCCTTCAGGTGCGCAACCTCGCGGTCCAGCGTGATGGATTCGATGGCCCGGTGCGCGCGCAGCAGGATGGTGCCGCCCGGTGTCTCGTAGCAGCCGCGCGACTTCATGCCGACATAGCGGTTCTCGACGATGTCCAGGCGGCCGATGCCGTGGCGGCCGCCGAGCTGGTTCAGGCGCGCCAGCAGGCCGGCCGGCGACAGGTTCTCACCGTTGACGGCAACCGGGTCGCCGGCGCGGAACTCGATCTCGATGTCCTCGGCCTCGTCCGGCGCGTTCTCCGGCGAGACGGTCCAGCGCCACATCGCCTCCTCCGGCGCAGTCCAGGGATCCTCCAGTTCACCGCCCTCGTAGGAGATGTGCAGCAGGTTGGCGTCCATGGAATACGGCGACTCGTTGCCCTTGCGCTTCTCCACGTCGATGCCGTGCTCGGCGGCGTAGGCCAGCAGCGATTCGCGCGAGTTGAGCTTCCACTCGCGCCAGGGCGCGATCACGCGGATGCCGGGCTCCAGGGCATAGGCGCCCAGTTCGAAGCGAACCTGGTCGTTGCCCTTGCCGGTGGCGCCGTGGGAGATGGCGTCAGCACCGGTCTCGCGGGCGATCTCGACCAGCCGCCGCGCGATCAGCGGACGCGCGATGGAGGTGCCGAGCAGGTACTCGCCCTCGTAGATGGCGTTGGCGCGGAACATGGGAAAGACGTAATCGCGACAGAAATCCTCGCGCAGATCCTCGACGAAGATCTCCTGCACGCCCAGCCGCTCGGCCCGCCGGCGGGCCGGGTCCAGTTCCTCGCCCTGGCCGATGTCGGCCGTGAACGTGACCACCTCGCAGCCGTACTCGTTCTGCAGCCAGCGCAGGATGATGGAGGTATCCAGCCCCCCGGAATAGGCGAGGACAACCTTGCCGACAGTGGACTCTTGGCTCTGGGTCACGATGGGGCACCTCTGTACGGCATTCGCGGGGCGCGTATTCTAGCAGGGAAGCGCGCGATTTTCGTACCGTGGCGGGGGCGCTGCTGACACCGGCGCTGCTACTTGCGCGGGTCCTTGCTGGGGCCGGTGAAGCGGGAGCCGCCGACCGCCGCGTCCTCCCCCGTCGGCGCGGAAGCCATCTGTGCCGCGGGGTCGGCCAGTTCCAGCCGCACCGTCGTCCGCCGGTTCCGTTTCCTGCCCGCCTCGGAGCGGTTGTTCGCCACCGGGAAGCGCTCGCCGTGATAGCGGGTGGTGATGATCTCCTCGGCGATGCCCTGCTCGACCAGGTAGGCGGTGACGACGTTGGCGCGCTGCTTGGACAGTTCACGGTTGTGCAGGCGCCGGCCGAGACTGTCCGAGTGCCCGTCGACGTAGACACGGGCGACCTGCGGGTCGGCCTTGAGGTACCGCACGACCAGGTCCAGCCGGGCGCGGCTCTTCGCGTCCAGGCGCCAGCCGTCACTGCCGTACAGCAGGACCGACCGCTCGATCTGCTCGAAGTTGACCGGCAGCAACTGGGCCATGCAGGCATTCCAGTCGCGGTGCCCGTTGGCGAAATTGGCGCTGCTCAGCCCGACCCGGACCGGCTCGCCGCCGCTGTAGCGGGCAGCGCGCGCGAAGGTCGGCTGCCAGCCCTTGCCGAGTTCACTGAACAGCCGTTCCGCGAGGCCGCCGTCCAGGTTGATCAAGGCCCGGCCGTCGCCGACCGGCACCCGCGTGAGCACCGGCTGCGGCAGCCCGTCACCCGGTTTCCAGAGCGGGCGCTCGACCGTGACATCCGCCTCGCCCTTCTGCAGCACCGGGGTCCAGGACTCCAGCACGAGCGACAACCTGCCGCCGGACGGGCGCAGGAACACCGCCTGCCCGAAGCCGGGAATCTGGTGCTCCATGCGGCACGAGAGCGGGCTGCTGCGCACCTGCCAGCGCGACACGTCCATGTCCGCGGCATACTCGACGCCGGCGAGCGCGGGCAGGCCGGCCAGTCCCAGCAACAGGCACGTGAATGCGGGCATCAGGCGCATGCGCGGTGCAAATCCCTTTTGATGGTATCCTTGCCACGATTTCGGCCGATCCCGGCGAATCTTTAGCTCGGAGCGGCCGCCGGTCTCGGAATCACCCATTCGGAACCTGCCATATATTGACATGCAACGCGTCACACTGCGCCGTCCGGATGACTGGCACCTGCACCTGCGCGACGGCGCCGCGCTCCGGGACACGGTGCCGGCCACGGCCCTGCATTATGCGCGCGCGATCGTGATGCCAAACCTGGCACAGCCGGTCGTCACCGTCGCGGCGGCGGAATCCTACCGCGAGCGCATCCTCGCGGCGCGCCCGCCCGGATCCGCGTTCGAGCCGCTCATGACACTCTACCTGACCGACGCCACCAGCACCGCGGAGCTGGAAAAGGCCGCCGGGCACCCGCACATCCACGGTGTGAAGCTCTACCCGGCGGGCGCCACCACCCATTCGCAGGCCGGCGTGAGCGACTTCGGCCGGCTCGATCCGCTGATCGCGGTCCTGGAGGAGAACGACCTGCCGCTGCTGGTTCATGGCGAGGTCACCGATCACGACATCGACCTGTTCGACCGCGAGAAGGTGTTCATCGAGCGGCACCTGGCGCCGATCACGGAGCGCTTCCCCGGCCTGCGGGTGGTGCTGGAGCACGTCACCACCGCGGATGGCGTCGCCTTCGTCGAGGGCGCCCGCGAAGGCGTGGCCGGCACGCTCACCGTGCACCACCTGGCGCTGGACCGCAACGCGCTGTTCCAGGGCGGGCTGCAGCCGCATCGCTACTGCCTGCCGGTGCTGAAGCGCAACGAGCACCGCTTGGCGCTGCTGCAGGCGGCGACCGGCGGCAGCGACCGGTTCTTCCTCGGCACGGACTCCGCACCGCACCCGCGCGATCGCAAGGAGTCCGCGTGTGGCTGTGCCGGCTGCTTCACGGCGCCCTGGTCGCTGGCCTGGTATGCACAGGTGTTCGCGGAAGCAGGGAAACTGGAAAACCTGGAGGCCTTCGCCAGCCTCAACGGGCCGCGCTTCTACCGGCTGCCCGTTAACGAGGAGCCGGTGACGCTGGTCGAGGCGCCGCAGGAAGTCCCCCTCGACTGGCCACTGGGCGACGCCCGCGTGGTACCACCCAATGCCGGCGAACAGCTGACGTGGCGGGTTGCATGACGGAGCCGGCCACCGATCCGATCGCGACCCGCTTCCGGGGCTTCCTGCCGGTGGTGGTTGACGTGGAGACGGGCGGGTTCAATCCGCAACGTCATGCCCTGCTTGAGGTCGCCGCGGTGCCGATCCGCATGAACGAGAGCGGCCTGGTGGAGCGGGGCGAGACCCTGTCCTGGCACGTGACGCCCTTCCAGGGTTCGCTGCTGGACCCGGCGGCCCTGGAGGTCAACCGTATCCGCGTGCACAGCCCGCTGCGCATGGCGCGGCCGGAGCGCGAGGTACTGGACGAGATGTTCCAGCAGATCCGCAGGATCCGCAACGATGCCGGCTGCAAGCGCGCCATCCTCACCGGGCACAACGCCGCCTTCGACCTCTCCTTCCTGAATGCCGCGGTCGACCGCTGCCGACACAAGCGCAACCCGTTTCACCCGTTCTCCTGCCTGGACACCGTTTCTCTCGGCGCGCTGGCCTACGGGCAGACCGTGCTGGCCCGCGCCTGCGAGGCGGCCGGCATCGGCTTCAGCCAGGACGAGGCCCACTCCGCGCGCTACGATGCAGAGAAGACGGCGGATTTGTTCTGCAAGATCGTGAACCAGTGGCACACTTCGGTGAATGTCCCCAGTTGCCTGGATAGCGCCGACGAGGGTTGATGCGGTGGACGGAAGCCGGCTGCTGATCGACATGGGCACGCTCTTCACCCGCTGCAGGGACCTGCGGCAGGTGCTGCGCAGCGAGGATTGCGAGGCAGAACTGAAAGAACGCTGCGCACTGCTGGATGCACACGACGGCGCGGCGGGCATGCTCGGTTCGATCGTACGCGAACGGCCCGACCTCTACGAGTTTGCACTGTTCTCCGCCGCCCTCGTCCTGCCGGTGGGGCGGGCGCTGGCGTTGCCGGCCGCGGCGCGGGAGTCCCTGTTCCTGGCGGCGCTGCTGCGGGGCACCGGCCAGTTGCAGCAGGCTGCCGCCGGCGGACGCGGTGACTCGCCACTGGCCTATGAAGCCTGCCCGCAGCTGGCCGTGGCGTTGCTGAAGTCACGCAGCTCGCTGCCCGAGACGGTGCTGGCCCTCATCCTGAACCAGCACGAGCGCTACGACGGCACCGGTTACCCGGCGGGCAAGCTGGAGCCGGAACTCTCCGATGCCGACCTCGCCCTTTCACTGGTCGGCGAACTGGTGCGCATCCGCCTGTCCGGGGAGCCGGGCGCGCGGCGCTCACTGTCCGACTGCGTGCCGGTGCTGCAGTTCAACCAGGGCCCCCACTTCACCGACGCATGCCGGCACACGCTGGCGATCCTCTCCCGGGCCGACATCGCCCCCGGCGCAGGCTGGACCGAGGCCGACGCCGACCGCCACATCGTGGAACTGGTGGACGACATCGTCGTACTGCAGCGCTGGCTGCAGCAGCTCGATATCCTGAAAAGGGCGCTGGGCGCCCTCCCCATGTCACGCAACGTCGCCCGCTGCCGGCTCGTCGCCCAGTCGCTGCAGCACGGCGCGATCTCGTCCGGCATCACCGACCAGAGCATGGTGCGCTGGGCGGAACACGTGCGCCAGAACGGGCTCAGCGAGTTCCACGCGGAACTGCAGGAGGTGGCGGCGCTGCAGGCGGAGCTGTTCTACCGGCTGGACTGGATACCGGACTTCCTCGACGCCACGGCGCGGGAGACAGGCGAATTGCCCAAAGCGCTGCAGGCACTGCGCCGGAACATGGAGAACCTGCGCGACTACCGCGCCAGCCGGCGCGGTGAGGATGATTACATCGTGATGGACATCTGAACGGCGGTCAGACGCTTTTCAGCAGTTTCAGCACCTGGTCGCGGATCGCCTCGACACTGCCGGAACCGTCCACGGACAGATACTTCGGCGCGTTTTCCTCGCCCCGCTCGCCCCACTGCTGGTAGTAGGAAACCAGTGGCTCGGTCTGCTCGTGGTAGATGCGCAGCCGGTTGCGGACGGTGTCCTCGCGGTCGTCGTCACGCTGGATCAGCGGTTCGCCGGTTTCGTCGTCGGTGCCATCCACCTTGGGCGGGTTGTAGAGCACGTGGTAGGTGCGGCCGGAACCGGGGTGCACGCGGCGGCCACCCATGCGCTCGACGATGGCGTCATCGTCAACCTTGATCTCGAGCACGGCATCGAGATGCACGCCCGCATTCTTCATCGCGTCGGCCTGCGGAATGGTGCGCGGGAACCCGTCGAACAGGAAACCGCCGGCGCAGTCCGCTTCCCGGATCCGCTCCTTGACCAGTGCGATGATGATGTCGTCCGACACCAGGCCGCCGGAATCCATCACCGATTTCACCTGCCGGCCGAGTTCCGTGCCCGCCTTCACCGCGGCGCGCAGCATGTCACCGGTGGAAATCTGCGGGATCCGGAAGTGCTCACAGATGAACTGGGCCTGGGTTCCCTTGCCCGCACCGGGCGGTCCCAACAAGATCAGTCGCATAGCGCCACACTCCTCAAAGTTCCGCTTTTCCGGCCGGAAACCGGGGCCAACCGACCACCGAACTGCGAGTATAGATCATGCCCGGCGGAGCAAAGCGCGCACATTACACGGGCGCACCGGGGCTGACAAGGAATTGTGTCCGGCTGTCATCCGGCGCGCGCAGCCTGGCGCCCGGGGGCCGCCGGTCGCCGCTCAGCCGGTATTGCGCAGCCCGGCAGCGATGCCGGCCATGGTGAGCATCAGGGCCTGGTCCGTATCACGCTGGCCGGCCTCGCCGCTGCCGCGCTCCCGGTACAGCAGTTCCGCCTGCAGGTAGTGCAGCGGGTCGATATACGGGTTGCGCAGGTCGATGGACTGGCGCAGGTCGGCATTGCTCTCCAGGAAGTCCTGCTGGCCGAGCAGTTGCAGCACCACCGCGCGGGTCGCGTCCAGCCGTCCGCGCAGGCGTCCGCCGAGTTCCTGCAGGCCGGCGTCCACCAGCTTGCGCTCGTAGAAGCGGGTGATCGCCGGATCGGACTTGGAGAGTGCCATTTCCAGCATGTCGATGAAGGCACGGAAGAACGGCCACTCGCTGAGCATGTTCTCGAGCACTGGCGCCTGGCTGCCAGCCAGCGCGTTGCGCAACGCCTCGCCGCAGCCCAGCCAGGCCGGCAACATCAGCCGGGTCTGGGTCCACGCGAACACCCAGGGGATCGCCCGCAGGGATTCCACGCCACCGCTCGGGCGGCGTTTCGCAGGCCGGCTGCCCAGCGGCAGGCGCCCCAGTTCCTGCTCCGGGGTCAGCTGGCGGAAGTAGGGGACGAATTGCGGGTCATCGCGCACCAGTCCGACGTACACGCGGTGGGCATCGGCGCTCATCGCGTCCATCAGCTCGCGCCACTCCGGTCGGGGCTCCGGCGGCGGCATGAGGGTGGCGGCCATCACCGCGCTGGCGTAGACCTCCATGCTCTGGCAGGCGATTGCCGGCAGGCCGAACTTGTGCCGGATCACCTCGCCCTGCTCCGTGACGCGCAGGCTGCCGTTCACGGAACCGGGCGGCTGCGAGAAGATGGCCGCCTGCGCCGGGCCGCCGCCACGGCCGACGGTCCCGCCGCGGCCGTGGAACAGGGTCAGTTCCAGGCCGCGCTCGTGGCACAGTTTCACCAGCGCTTCCTGGGCCCGGTACTGCGCCCAGGTCGCGCTCAGCTTGCCGGCGCCCTTGGCCGAGTCGGAGTAGCCGATCATCACCTGCTGGCGCCCGCCAACGTACTCGCGGTACCAGCCCACGTCCAGCAGCGCGCGCATGGAGGCGGGCGCACGGTCGAGGTCCTCGAGGGTCTCGAACAGCGGCACCACGGGGAGGTTGAAGCCGATGCCGCACTCGCGCAGCAGCAGGATCACCGCCAGCACGTCGGACGGCTGGCCCGCCATGGAGATGATGTAGGAACCCAGCACCTCCTGCGACTGGGCCGCCACCACGCGACAGGTATCAAGGACCTCGGCGACATCGGCGCCCGGCGCGAAGCTGCGCGGCAGCAGCGGCCGGCTGCCGGCGAGTTCCTGCAGCAGGAACGCCTGGCGCTGCGCCTCGTCCCATCCGGCGTAACTGCCGAGACCGAGCGCCACGGTGATCTCGTCCAGCGCCTGCGTGTGCCGCGCGGCGTCCTGGCGGATGTCGAGCCGCGTCAGGCAGATGCCGAAACACGCCACCCGCCGCAGGGTGCTGAGCAGGTTGCCGTCGGCGATCTCGCCGAGGCCGCTCTGGTGCAGGGACTCGTAGCAGGCGTGCAGCGGCTCCCAGAGTTCCTCCGCGGTCCGGATCACCCCGGGATCCGCCTCGTCGGCCCCGGCGCCGTCGTGGGCGGCGCGGGTAACGCGGAGCCGCTGGCGCAAGACCCGCAGCTCGGCGCGGTAGGGCTCCGGCACATCGCCGACCCGTGCACGGAACGCCGGCGTCGCCTCGTGCATGGACAGTTCCGGGATGAGCGTCGCCAGGTCGCGCAGGTACAGGTCGGCCGCCATCCAGCGCGCCTCGCGCAGCACCTCGGCGGTCACCCGGGCGGTCACATTGGGGTTGCCGTCGCGATCCCCGCCCATCCAGGCCGCGAAGCGCACCGGTACGGCGCGCGGGTCCAGCCCCTGCCCGGTCTGGCGGCGCAGTTCGCGATCGAAGCCGCGCAGGAACTCCGGCACCGCGCGCCAGAGCGAGTTCTCGATCACCGCGAAACCCCAGCGCGCCTCCTCCACCGGGGTCGGCCGCTCGGTGCGGATGTCGTTGGTATGCCAGGCGCCCGCCACGGTCCGCCGCAGGCGTTCCAGGATGCGGTCGCGCTCGGCCGGGTGCAGACCGTCGTAGTCGAGCTCGGCCAGCAGCGCCGCGACGCGGTCATACTTCTGGATCTGGGTGCGGCGGGCGATCTCGGTCGGGTGCGCCGTCAGGACCATCTCGATCCGCAACTCGTTCGCCAGCCTGGCGAGCTGTTCCGGCGCCACGCCGCTGCCGAGCGCCTCGCGCAGGAAGCCGGGCAGGATACCCTGGGCGGGATCGATGGCGGCGGGCCGGTCGCGGCGGCGGATGCGGTGGTACTGCTCGGCGATGTTGGCCAGGTTCAGGAACTGGTTGAACGCGCGCGCCACCGGCACCAGTTCGTTCTCCTCCAGCGCCGCCAGGGCCGCCAGCAGTGCCGGGTTCTCGCCCGGTCCGCTGGCCCGTCCCTCCTTCGCCGCGCCCCGGATGGCCTCCACCTTGGCGAACACCGCGTCGCCCAGGTGCGCGCGGATGGTGTCCCCCAGCAGGCCGCCCAGCAGCCGGACGTTTTCCCTCAACAGCGGATGTGCTTCCGGCACGATGCCCCTCCTTTCGCCCGATGAGCGTAACACTAGCAGGATGCGGGCAGGCACCGCGCACCGGCATTTTGCCCGGAAATTTTACGCCGTTGGTGGATTTCTGCGCGGCCTTGGTCAACACTGGAAGTGTGTCCTGAACAAAATTCCGACGGACACCCCACAACGAATGGACAATTGACTTGAAAATTCGTGACCTGGTCAGGGAATGGGAACGGAGCGCCAGCGGGCGCCTCACCCGGGAGACCTTCGCCCTTCACCTCGATACCGAAGATGCCGCGCGCCTGGCCGCGCTCGGCGAGATGTACCCGAAACGCACCCGCGAGGAACTGCTCTCGGAGCTGGTCTCCGCGGCGCTGTCCGAACTGGAGAGCGCGTTTCCGTACATCAAGGGTTCGCGCGTGATCGCCGAGGACGAGGAAGGAGACCCTCTGTTCGAGGACGTCGGCCCGACGCCCCGCTTCCTGGAACTGACCCGCAAACACATGCGCGCCATGAAGGAGTCCTCGGCGGATCACCACTGATCCGCAACGGCGCCGCGCGACGGCCGCAAACGGCGGTCAGGTCCTCCTGCGCACCACGTCCGTCACGTGGCGCACCTGCCGCAGCCGGTCGAGCAGCCGCCCCAGGCCCTGCAGATCCTGCAGGTCTGCGGTCAGGTGGATGCGCACGCGGTTGGCGTCATCGACGTTGTCCGAGTTCAGCGAACGGACGTTGACCTTCTCGTTCGCCACCACGGCGAGGATATCCCGCAACAGTCCCTGGCGGTCCCAGGCCGAGATCTCGAGATCGACTGGGTAGGTCTGCTCGACGCCGTATCCCCACGACACCTCGATGATGCGTTCCGGTTCATCTTCCAGCGCCTGCAGCAGGTTGGTGCAGTCGACCCGGTGCACGGTCACGCCGCGGCCGTGCGTGATGTAGCCGGAAATGGCGTCGCCCGGCACCGGCTTGCAGCAGCCGGCGATCTGCGACATCAGCTGGCCGACGCCACGGATCAGCACATCCCCCTGCGGCGTGTGCGCGGGTTGCGCGGGGCGCTGCCAGGCCGGGCCGCTGTCGGTGCGCTGGCCGGACTGGCTGATGGCCTGGATCACCTGGGACAGGCGCAGGTCGCCCCCGCCCAGCGCCGAGTAGACATCCTCGACGCTGGTCAGGTTGACCCGCGCCGGAATGCCGCCGAGGTCCACCTTGCCGAGCGCCAGGCGCCGCAGTTCGGCCTCGAGCATGTCCCGGCCCGCCTCGATGTTGCGGTCGCGGTCCTGCTGCTTGAACCAGTGCTGGATCTTGGCGCGTGCGCGCGAAGTGCAGACGTAGCCCAGGTTGGGGTTGAGCCAGTCGCGGCTCGGCCCGCCCTTGCGGCCGGTGAGAATCTCGACCTGGTCACCGGTCTTCAGGGCGGTGTTGAGCGGCACCATCTGGCCGTTCACGCGCGCGCCGCGGCAGGTGTGACCGACCTCGGTGTGGATGTGGTAGGCGAAATCCACCGGCGTGCTGGACAGCGCCAGGTCAACCACGTGCCCGTCCGGGGTGAACACGTAGATGCGCTTCTCCTCGATATCGCTGCGCAGCATGTCGACCAGTCCGCTGACATCGCCGAGTTCGTCCTGCCACTCCAGCACCTGCCGCAGCCAGGCCACCTTCTGGTCGTACAGTTCCCCGCGCGTGGCGAGGCGGGCTTCCTTGTAGATGTAGTGCGCACAGACGCCCAGCTCGGCTTCCTCGTGCATCTCGTGGGTGCGGATCTGCACCTCCATGGTCTTGCCGTCCGGACCGATGACGGCCGTGTGCAGCGAGCGGTAGCCGTTCTGCTTGGGCCGCGCGATGTAATCGTCGAACTCGTTGGGGATGTGCCGCCAGAGCGAATGGACGACGCCGAGGACCGCGTAGCAGTCGCGCACATCGGGCACCAGGATGCGCAGCGCACGGACATCGTAGACCTGCGAGAAATCGATGCCCTTGCGCTTCATCTTCCGCCAGATGCTGTAGATGTGCTTGGCGCGCCCGCTCAGCGAGGCCTGGATGCCCATGCGCTCCAGCGCCACCCGCAGGCGCTCGAGCACGTCCTCCACGTAGCGTTCGCGGTCGAGACGCTTCTCGTGCAGCAGGCTGGCGATGCGCTGGTAATCGCGCGGTTCCAGGTAACGGAAGGAGAGGTCTTCCAGTTCCCACTTGATCTGGCCGATACCGAGCCGGTGCGCCAGCGGTGCGTAAATGTCGAAGACCTCGCGCGCGACGCGCAGGCGCTTTTCCTCCGGCGCGTTCTTCACGGCACGGATGGCGCAGGTGCGTTCCGCCAGCTTGATCAGTGCCAGGCGCACGTCATCAACCAGCGACACCAGCATCTTGCGCACGTTGTCGATCTGCGCGCGCGCCTGTCCCAGCACCGGCGCGTCGGTGGTGGCCAGCGCACTGATGGCGGCCATCCGCTGGACGCCGTCGATCAGGGTCGCCACCTCGTCGCCGTAGGATTCGCGCACTTCCTTCGCCGGCAGACAGCCCTCGCGCACGGACCGGTACAGCATGGCCGCCAGCAGGGCTTCCTGGTCCAGACGGAGGTCGGCGAGGATCTCGACCATCTCCAGGCCGGTGAGGAAGATACCGGCGATGCCGCTGGCGGCGCGCTTCTCGGCCGGCATCGCGCGTTCGGCATCGCGCACGGCGACGGCCGCCTGTCGCAGCAGCGCCCGGTCCCGCAGGCGCGTGCGCCCTGCGATATCGGCCACCCATGCATCCACGTCCACGGTGGCGCCGGGGGGCTGCTGATGCTGTTTGCGTACCGTTACCATCCGTCAGATCCGCCAGTTCCGGGCCATGCGGGTCAGTCCGCCCGCGTAAAAACCGCCATCGCCTCCACGTGTGCCGTGTGTGGAAACATGTCCATGATACCGGCTGCCTCGGGCGCGTAACCGTTTTCGGCGAGCACGGCTGCGTCGCGCACCAGCGTGACGGGATTGCAGGACACATAGACGATGCGGCGGGGCGAGAGTTCCCCGATACGGGCAACCAGTTCCGCCGCGCCGCTGCGGGGCGGGTCGAGCAGCAGGCGGTCGCAGCGCCACGCGTCCAGGGAGAGACCGCCCCCGGCCGCGTACAGGTCGGCCGCCTCGAAAAACGCGTTGCCGATGTCGTTGCGCGCGGCATTCCTCCGTGCCTGTTCAACCAGCTCGACACTGCCCTCGACGCCGGTGACGCGGGCGCAGTGCCGCGCCAGCGGCAGCGAGAAATTGCCGATGCCGCAGAACAGGTCGAGCACGTGGTCGCCGGGCCGGGGAGCGAGTTCGCGCAACGCCTGCGAGATCATCGCGCGGTTCATCGCCGGGTTCACCTGCGTGAACTGCGCGGGCCGGAAATGCATGCGTATCCCCTCTGCCGGCAGGTCGTAATGCAATTCGGCCGGTTGTTCGTCGAACAGGGGCGTGATGCTCTCAGTTCCTCCACCCTGCAGGTAAAGGAGCAGACCGGTCTCCCGTGCGAAGCCTGCCAGCCGCGCCCGGTCGGCGGCCGACAGCGGATCGAGGTGCCGGAACACCAGCGCCACCTGGTCGTCGCCCGCCGCGACCTCGATCTGCGGGATGCGCCGCGCCGCGTCCAGCGAGCCGACCAGGTCGGAGAGCGCCGGCATGCGCGTGCCGACGGCCGGATGCAGGATGGTGCATTCCAGGGTATCGGTTACCCAGCCGGTGCCGAACTCGCGAAATCCGACCAGCACCCGCTCTTTCTTGACCACGCTGCGAACGCCGAGCCGCGCCTTGTAGCGGTAACCCCGGGCGGGGCTCCGCAGCGGCGCCAGCCACCGCTGCGGCGACAACCCGGCATCCGTAAAGCGCGCCCGGACTTCCTGCTCCCGGAGGAACAGCTGGTCCGGCACCGGCAGGTGTTGGAGCACGCAGCCGCCGCAACGGCCGAAAGCCTCGCAGTCCGGCTCGCCGCGTACCGGCGCGGGCGCCGACTCCAGCGCCTCGCAGGTAAAGAAATCAACGCCCCGCCGGCGGCGGCGGTGGCGCGCCAGCACCTTCTCGCCGGGCAACGCGCCCAGCACCCGCGCCGCCCGTCCCGCCACCTGCGCGATACCGAGCCCCTCCGGGTCGAGCGCCTCGATTTCCAGGCAGACGGGTTCGGCGTAGTGCACGCGCTTGCGACGGGCCATGGCGAATCAGGGCTGGCTGAACAGGCCGGTCGAGAGATAGCGGTCGCCGCGGTCGCAGATGATGGCCACGATGGTGGCGTCCTGCACCTCCGCCGACACGCGCAGCGCGGCTGCAATGGCGCCACCGGAGGATATGCCGCAGAAGATGCCCTCCTCGGCGGCCAGGCGGCGCATCATGACCTCCGATTCCTGCTGGCTGATGTCGAGGACCTGGTCGACGCGGCTGGCATCGAAGATCTTCGGCAGGTAGGCGGCCGGCCAGCGGCGGATTCCCGGGATGCTGGAGCCCTCGGTGGGCTGCAGCCCGATGATGCGGATCGCCGGGTTCTGCTCCTTGAGGTAGCGGGAGACACCCATGATCGTGCCGGTGGTGCCCATCGAGCTGACGAAATGGGTGATGCGCCCACCGGTCTGGCGCCAAATCTCCGGCCCGGTGCCCTCGTAATGCGCCTGCGGATTGTCCGGGTTGGCGAACTGGTCCAGCACCCGGCCGCGCCCTGCCCGCTGCATCTGCAGCGCCAGGTCGCGGGCGCCCTCCATGCCCTGGGCCTGGGTGACGGAGACCAGTTCCGCGCCGTAAGCGGCCATGGCGGCGCGCCGCTCGTCGCTCATGTGCTCCGGCATGATCAGGACCAGGCGATAGCCACGGATGGCGGCGGCCATGGCCAGCGCGATGCCGGTGTTGCCGCTGGTGGCCTCGATCAGCGTATCGCCGGGCTGGATATCTCCGCGTGCCTCGGCGCGCGCGATCATCGACAGCGCCGGCCGGTCCTTCACCGAGCCGGCCGGATTGTTGCCTTCCAGCTTGCAGAGGATCGTGTTGGAGGTTTCGCCCTGCAGCCGCTGCAGCCGCACCAGCGGCGTCTCGCCGATGCAGTGTTCGATGGTCGGGTAGTCCGGCTGCGCGGACGGCTCTTGCTCGCTCATGGATTGCGGCTCTGGACACGGGACGGGCCGGACGGGACCGCCATGATACTGGGCCGGCGGCGGGTCGCGCCACCTTGGCTTACACGCCGGTCGCGGCAGGCGCAGCCTCCCTATAATCGCGCCGGCCAGGAACCGGAACGAGGAAACTAAGGATGGCGCGAACCGGCCACACCCGCGGGCGCCCACGGCAGGACCGGCGCAGGCTGTTTCGCCACCTGGCACCACCCTGCCTGCTGCTGCCCGTGGCCATGGCGATGGGTGCATGCTCGAGCGCGCTCGGTCTGCTGTTCCTCGGCTGGCTGGCACACGCCGGATGGCTCGCACGGGCATGCCCGCAGGCGCGTCACCGGCCGGCGCCGGCGCTACGCAGGCCGCAGGCTGCCGCGGCGCGCAGCCCGCTCCCCGCCGTGTCGCATCCGGCGGGCCGCAGGCACCGCGCCCTGGTGGTGGACGACCACCCCATCAACCTGCTGCTGGCGCGCGATCTCCTGCACAGCCTGCAGGTGGACGTGGTGACGGCGGCGGACGGCACCGAGGCGCTGCGCGCGGCCGTCGGCGGCCGCTTCGACATCGTTTTCCTCGATGTGCAGATGCCCGGGATGGACGGCCTGGAGGTCTGCCGGCGCCTGCACGAGCAGCTGGCGGACACCTGCCCGCCCGTGGTCGCGCTCACGGCCCATGCGTTCCCGCACGAACGGGAGCAGTTCCTGGCCGCCGGCATGGACGAGTGCCTGACCAAGCCGGTCAGCGGTTCCCACCTCGCCTCCTGCCTCGGGCGCTGGCTGCCCGGGCCGCCTGTCCTGTCCTGCCACGCGCCGCAGACGCATTCCGGCTGCGCACCGACCCCGCCGCGACCGGCCATCGACCGCGACGCCTGCGTGCGGCTGGCCGGTGGCAGGCCCGCGCTGGCGCGCCAGCTGGTGCGCGCCCTGATCGACACGCTGCCGGAGAGCCTGGCCTTCATCCACGCCGCGGCGCACCATCGCGACGGGCCGGCCATGCGCCGCCAGCTGCACCGCCTGCTGGGCGCCTGCCAGTACGCCGGGGTGCCCGGCCTGCTGGCGGAATCGCGCCGGCTGCACGCGCGCTGCCAGGCGCCCGGGCCGGCGCCCGACCCGCAGGCGATCGAGCGCCTCTACGGGGAGGGACTCCGGGTCCTGCGCGACGCCTATGCCTGGCTGGGCGGCGGCCCGTCCCGTTCGATGACGACGAAGGCGAGCACGTAGTCGCGCTCGTCGGTGATGCTCAGGTGGGCGCGGAGCGGCTGCCCGGCCGCGAAGCGCGCGGCCAGCGCGGGATGCAGCCGCAGGCAGGGCCGGCCGGCCGGATCGGATTCCACCCACAGGTCCTGCCAGCCCACCCCGGCCGCGAACCCCGTGCCGAGCGCCTTCGCGGCCGCCTCCTTGGCGGCGAAGCGCTTGGCCAGGTAGCGTTCCGGCCGGGCGGACTGCCGGAACAGGGCCTGTTCGGACGGCGTCAGGATGCGCGCCACGAAGCGCCGGGGGTGCCGTTCCAGCACCCGGCGGCAGCGCGCCACCTCGACGAGGTCGGTGCCGATCCCGAGGATCATGCCTGCGCCGGGTAGAAGCGCGCACGCTCCATCAGGCCACGCATCTCGCGCACCGCGCCACCCATGCCGACGAACAGCGCCCGCGCCACGATGGCGTGCCCGATGTTCAGCTCGTGCAGTTGCGGAATGGCGGCGATGGGCTCGACGTTGTGGTAATGCAGGCCATGGCCGGCATTGACCGTCAGGCCGAGTTCCACGCCCAGCACGACGGCCTCGCGGATCCGTGTCAGCTCGACGCTGCGCTGCTGCGTGTCGACCGCGTCGGCATAGGCCCCGGTATGGATTTCCACCACCGGTGCGCCGCAGCGGTGCGCCGCCTCCAGCTGCGCCGGCTCCGGATCGATAAACAGCGACACCTCGATGCCGGCCGCCGCCAGGCGGTCGCAGGCCTGCTTGATGCGGGACTCGTCGCCCGACACGTTCAGACCGCCCTCGGTGGTGAGTTCCTCGCGCCGTTCCGGCACCAGGCAGCAGTGCGCCGGCTTCACGTCGCCGGCGAACAGCAGCATCTCCGGCGTCACCGCCATCTCCAGGTTCATGCGCGTCTGCAGCACCTCGCGCAGCAGGTGCACGTCGCGGTCCTGGATGTGGCGGCGGTCCTCGCGCAGGTGCAGCGTGATGCCGTCGGCGCCGGCCTCCTCGGCCGCGATGGCCGCCTGCACCGGGTCCGGGTAACGCGTGCCGCGTGCCTGCCGGACCGTGGCCACATGGTCGATGTTCACGCCCAGCAGGGGGCGCGAGACTGTGATCGAGGGCTCACTGGGCATCTGCCTGGCTCCTTTCCCCGGCTTTGTTCCCGACATGACGGCTCGCCGCCATCAGCCGGCTGCTTCGCAATGGCTGACCACCCAGGTAGGGCTCGAGCAACGCCCGGAACAGCCGCCGCGCCTGCTCCCGGGTGTCGGCCCGAGAATAATCGTTGCCGGCGATGGCAAGCAATGCCGAGCCGCAATAGGATTGCGCGCCCTGCCCGGCCGGCGCGCGCTCCAGCGGCACGAACCCGGTGTCCTCCACCCAGGCATACTGCCGGCCGGCGACGACCGCCTGCCCGTCACTGGCGTGGGTGAAGGAAACCGCGTAGCCGATCGCGGCCAGCAGTTCACGCTCGAACTGCCGCAGCGCCGGGGCCAGGCTCCCGGGCTGGTTCAGGCCCCGCAGGCAGCGGCCATACTGCGCGTGCAGGCCCTCGTGCGGATCCATCGGCCTGAGCACGCGCAGCAGCAGTTCGTTGACGTACAGGCCCGCCAGCAGCGCATCCCCGGCCAGCGCCAGCGGCGCACCGTCGGCTTCGGCGGTGCGCAGCGTCTTCAGCGAACCGCGCCCGGACCAGCTCACCAGCAGGGGCATGAACTGGCGCGTCGCGGTACCACCGCGGCGCCGGCCGCGGGCGCCACGCACGACCACGTCCACGCGCCCGAATTCCGCGGTCAGCAGGTCGGCGATCTGGCTGGTCTCGCGGTAGGGGCGCGTGTGCAGCACCCAGGCTGGCTCCAGCGGCGCAACCGCGCTCACGGCTCCGGCTCTCCGTAGCCCAGCGATTGCAGGATCTGCGCGTCGTCGGACCAGGCCTTGCGCACCTTCACCCACAGGCGCAGGTTCACGGGCCGTTCCAGCATGCGCTCCAGCGCCTGGCGCGCCTCGATCCCGGCATCCCGCAGGCGCAGCCCGCCGCTGCCCAGCACGATCTTCTTCTGGCTGTCGCGCTCGACCAGGATGGTCGCATGGATGTTTGCGCGGCCGGCCTCCTCGCGCCACGCCTCGATGCGCACGGCGCTCTGGTAGGGCAGCTCGTCGCCGTAGCGCCGGACCAGCTGTTCGCGCACCGTCTCCGCGGCGAGGAAGCGCTCGCTGCGATCGGTCACCTGGTCTTCCGGGAACAGGAACACACCTTCCGGCAGCCGCTGGCGTACGGCGGCGCGCAGCGCATCGATATTGTGCCCGCTGCGGGCGGACACCGGCACGATCTCGGCGTAGAAGCCGCGTTCCGAGAGGCGGGCGATCGTAGGCAGCAGGGCCTCCCGGCGCGGCAGCAGGTCGACCTTGTTGAGCAGCGCGAAGCAGGTGGCGCCGGACGCCTGCAGGAGCGCGAAGACCTGCTCGTCTTCCGGCTTCCAGGCCCCCGCCTCGATCACGTGCAGCACCAGGTCGACGCCCGCCACGGCGTCCCGGGCCGCCCGGTTGAGCATGCGGTTCATCTGGCGTGAAGCCTCGGCATGCAGGCCGGGCGTATCCACGTAGATGACCTGGCTGTCACCGTCGGTATCGATGCCGCGGATGGCGTGGCGCGTCGTCTGCGGCTTGCGTGACGTGATGCTGATGCGCTGGCGCACCAGCCGGTTGAGGAGCGAGGACTTGCCGGTGTTGGGACGCCCGGCCAGCGCGACCGTGCCGCAACGGGTTGCCGGCGCCGGCGGAACTTCCTCAGCCACGGTCCGTCTCCAGTTGCTCCAGCATGCGGCCGGCCGCCACCTGTTCCGCCGACCGGCGCGTGCGGCCGACGCCGCGGGTCGGGTCGGCAGCCGTCTCGACACTGCAGGAAACGGCGAAACGGCGGTCGTTCGGCGGCCCGGTCTCCTCGTCCAGCGAGTAGGAAGGCAGGTTCTCGCCACGTGCCATGAGCCACTCCTGCAGCCGGGTCTTGTTGTCCTTGGGCGACGCACCGAGGTCGGGATCGGCCAGCCGGTCCGCATAGAGCGCCAGCACGCGCTGGCGGCAAACCTCCAGACCCGCGTCGAGGTAGATCGCGCCGATCAGCGCCTCCAGGCTGTCCGCCAGGATGCTGTCGCGTCGCTGGGCGCCGGCCCGCAGTTCCCCCTTGCCGAGCAGCAACGCCTCCCCGACACCGGCCTCCCGGGCGATGACGGCCAGGGTCCTGCCATTCACCAGCGCGGCGCGGATGCGGCTCAGGCGGCCTTCGCGCAGGTTGGGAAAGCGGGCGTACAGCTGCTCGGTGATGATCAGGCTCAGCACGGAGTCGCCGAGAAACTCCAGGCGCTCGTAGTGCGGCGTACCGCGACTGCTGTGGGTCAGCGCCTGCTGCAGCAGTTCCGGCTGCGCGAATTCATGCGCCAGCGCGCGGCACAGCGCCTGCTGCGCCGCGACCAGACGGGCGGACA
>JBFKKR010000014.1:0-39153 GCA_041682035.1 Pseudomonadales bacterium
GCGGTGTTCTTTTTTGCAACCACGCGCGGTGCCCTGCTCGTACGTGCGCTGTCTTCGGGCGCCCCCGGCCCGGTCGATCACGTTTACCCGATTTACTCGAACCTGCACCTGATCAGGCTGGTCGATTACCAGCCGATGATCTCGGCCATACTCCTGTTCCAGTATCGCCGGCTGGTCGGAAGGATCACCGCCGCGATCAGGTCCATGGACCTGACCGGGAAGCAGGCCCTCATCACCTCCTGTGCGTTTGGCATCATGATCCCGGAAGTGGTTGGCGCGGCAGTGCAGGCGGGCGCACAGCGCGTCCGGATGGTGGACATTATTGCCGGTCAGCTCACGCACGCCCGGAGCAAGCTGGGCGGGCTGGCCGGTCAGGTCGACTTCGTGCAGGGCGATGCAACCTGTATGCCGCAGGAGGACGGCACCATCACCGTCAACGTGCTTTTCTTCCTCCTCCATGAACTGCCGGATCACATGAAGCGGAAAGCGCTGGATGAGGCGGTTCGGGTGCTGGCGCCCGGAGGGAGTCTGCTGATTGCCGAATTTCACCGGCCGCAGCCCTGGCCGCTGCTCATGCTGAGCTGGATCTATTTCAAGATCTATGAACCCTACGGGCTGGCCCTGTGGGACCGGGAGGACCCGCTCGCCTACCTGGAAAAGCTTGGCGGTTTCTCCTGCGCCAGATTCACCTGTTGCTTCGGCAATTTCCAGATCATCACTGCGACACGGCAATGATCGCAGGACTTCGGGCGCAGCAGGCATCATGAACCGGCAATCTTCACCGCCGGCCGTCGAAGAGCACACGCCGCTCTTGAATGCGTTGCAGGAGCGGAAGCCGCTCGCGCATCGCCTGAAGGATCTGCACGAGACGCTCCGGCATTCCGTTCCTGCCGTGCAGCGCATCGCCGTGGCATTGTATGACCAGGACAGCCAGCTGCTGAAAACCTTCGTGCACAGCACGGCTGGAGAAACCCCGCTCAAGCTGTACCAGACTCCGCTGGAAAAGGCGCCAGGACTGGCGGAGATCCTCCGCTCGGGCAGGGCACGGGTGGTTCATGACATGGAAGTGTTCGAGGGCGGCGAGCACGAACACACGCGGAAGATTCGCAGCGGCGGATTCCGTTCCAGTTACACCTTTCCCATGCAGATGAACGGAAGGTTCCATGGCTTCCTTTTCTTCAATGCCGATGTGGTTCACTGTTTCACGGAGCCCGTGCTGCAAACGGTGGACGTGTACGCCCACCTGATCACCCACGTGGTGCTGCAGGAAATCAATGCCATGAAAACCCTGCTCGGCGCACTGCGCTCGGCAAACGAAATGGTGCATTTCCGTGATCCGGAAACCGGACTGCACCTGGAGCGCATGGCACGTTACGCGCGCATCATCGCCCGCCAGCTTGCGCGCGAACACAGGTATCCGTTTTCTGACGAGTTCATCGAGGATATTTTCGTCTTCGCACCACTGCATGACGTCGGCAAGATCGGCATCCCGGACGAAGTCCTGCTCAAGCCCGCGCGCCTCAGCGAGCGCGAGTTCCAGATCATGAAAAGCCATACCCTGAAGGGACGGGAAATCATTGACGCAATCGTCGACAACTTCAGCCTGCAGGATTTCGACAACATTGACGTGCTTCGCAACATCGCGCAGTTCCACCACGAGGCGGTCGATGGTAGCGGCTATCCCTACGGTCTGGGTGATGGCGACATTCCCATCGAGGCGCGTGTGGTCGCAGTGGCCGACATCTTCGATGCCCTGACCAGCGCCCGGCCCTACAAGCCGGCCTGGAGCAATGCGCGAGCGATCGATTTCCTGAACGCGGTGGCCGGCGAAAAGGTCGACCGCGACTGTGTGCAGGCGATGGAAGCGTGCATGGACGAGGTGCTGGAAGTACAGCGGCGGTTTCGTGAGGACCCAAAAGCCGCGGGCGCTTCGTAGGCTTCTCCCATCCGCCCCTGGCGCGGCACCATGGGTGTGGCGGCATGTAATGAGAGTCCCGGGGGCCATGGCATCCAGCACGGGGCATGCCCGGCCCGGCTCCGGAGAACCGGCGCACGCGGCCGCTGCCCTTCTGTCCGCACTCCGGGCGCGGCAGCCCGCTGCGGACCCGGCGAACAGGCGCTGCCAGTTGCCTGCGCCTTGACACCCCCCGGCCCAATCCGGAAAATCGCGCGTTCTTCCCCGGCACCGATCGGTGCCCCGCCATGGCTATGTAGCTCAGCCGGTTAGAGCACAGCACTCATAATGCTGGGGTCGGTGGTTCGAGTCCACCCATAGCCACCATCAGACCAGACACCTGCCGCCGTCTCTCCGGGCATTCGTTACGCAGTCCGGAACGCTTCCGGTCCTGACCCGATTCGCTTTTTCCAATCCCCCTTGAACCACGTCTGCAGAAAATCGATGGCAGCGCTCACCTTGGGAGGAACATACTGCCGGGCCGGGTGCAGTGCGTACATGGTCAGAACCGGGCGTTTTATCCTGGGCAGCACCTCCACCATGCGGCCTGCGGCCAGGTCCGCGTCACAGACAAAACTGGGCATGAAACCGATACCCAGGCCACGCAGGATGGCAGGGCGCATGAATGCGCTGCTGTTCACGCGCAGGGTGCCGGAAATCTCCACCCCGTCTTCACCCTCGATGCTGAGGGGCCAGATATCGCCGCCCCGGTAATAGGTGTAGGTGAAGCAGTTATGCAGCTTCAGATCCGCGGGCCTGCCGATTTTCGGATGGCTCGCCAGGTAAGCAGGTGATGCACAGATGCTCGATGTGAAGTGGGTGATCGTTCGTCCCACGTAGGCGGAATCGAAAGGACGGCTGGCGACCCGTATGCTCAGGTCGAAGCCATGTTCCACCATGTCCAGCCAGTTATCGCTCAACTCGATGTCCAGTTGAACCTGGGGGTAGGCCTGCATGAAGTCGGCAAACGTCCTCGACAGTACGCTGATGCCCAGGAACGTCGGCGCATTGACCCGCAGTCGTCCTGCCGGATGGTGTCGCTGTTGCTCTGCGAAGCTGTCTGCATCCTCGACATCCCTGAGTATCTTCTGGCACCGCTGCAGGTAACCCTCGCCGATCTCCGTCAGTTGCAGGCGACGCGTGGAGCGCTGCAGAAGCCGCACACCGAGATCCGCTTCAAGCCTTGATATTTCCTTGCTTATCAGGGATTTGGATATATCCAGCTGTTCCGCCGCCCGGGTAAAGCTGCCCTGTTCGGCGAGTTGCACGAACAGCTTCATCGCTCTGAACCGGTCCATGCGCTCCATCCCCCGCCCACATTGTTTCCCAAATATAAACAATTCATTTCTATTATGGATATTTATTGCACACCCCATGCGCCGTAGATTGTCAGCACGTACCGATGGCAGGCCCATTCACCAGGTGCAATCGCACGGTGCCGCGGCAGGAACCTGGCAGGGTTGCTGAGCCGGCCGGCCATCGCCGAAGACTCAACCGCTGGAGTGTGCCCATGAATCTCTATCTCAGGCTCTTCTGGATCTTCCTGTCCTCGCTGTTCAAGCCAAGGGTCGGTTTCACCGACGAGGTATCGCTCACCCTGCGTGTGCTTCCCAATGACCTGGACATCAATCGCCACCAGAACAATGGCCGCTATTTCACCCTGGTCGACCTGGCGATCATCGACCTGTTCCTCAGGAGCGGCGTGCTGAAGAAGGCCGTCCGGAGAGGCTGGCGGCCGATGCTGGGCGGCGGGCTCATCACCTTCAGGAAGCAGATGAAGCTGTTCCAGACCTACCAGCTCAGGATGCAGCTCCAGGCCTGGGACGACCGGTGGAATTATTTCCGCTTCAGTTTCCTCAACAGCAATGGCGAGGTCTGCGCCAGCGGTTACGTGCGCGGCGTCATGGTGTCCGCCAGGGGGCGTGTACCCAATGAGATCGCCGACCAGGTTTTTGGCGTGAATCGTGCGGCAAGCCAGGTTCCCGAGGCCGTCGCGCACTGGCGGCTTGCCGAATCGGTGCTCCAGTCCGAAGCCTCCCTGGTCACGTGAAGGAGCATGTCCGTGAATACACTGTTTGACGAATTGCATGTCGGTTCACTGCAACTGAAGAACCGCTTCGTGATGGCGCCCCTCACGCGCATGCGCAGCCAGCAACCCGGCAACATCCCCTGGGAACTGAATGCCGAGTACTACCGCCAGCGTGCATCGGCCGGCCTGATCGTGACTGAAGCGACGCAGGTGAGCCAGCAGGGTCAGGGCTATCCCGGGACCCCGGGCATCCACTCGCCGGACCAGGTGGCAGGCTGGCGCAAGGTGACCGGGGCGGTGCATGACGCCGGCGGCCGGATCTTCCTGCAACTCTGGCATGTCGGCCGCATATCGCACCGGTCGTTCCAGCCGGGCAACCAGCTACCGGTTTCTGCCTCGGCCGTAAAGCCCGCCGGCATAACCTATACCGCGAGCTGGCAGCCCGTGGATTTCCAGACACCCCGGGCGTTGCGGACCGACGAGATTCCCGGCGTTATCGGGCATTTCCGGCAGGCCGCGTCGAACGCCATGGATGCCGGTTTCGACGGCGTGGAGATTCACGGGGCCAACGGGTACCTCATCGACCAGTTCCTGCAGGACGGCACCAACCGCAGAACCGATCAGTACGGCGGGAGCTTGCAGAACCGGACGCGATTCCTGCTGGAAGTCGTGAGCGCCGTGGCGGAAGTGTGGGAGATGGGCAGGATCGGCGTGCGCCTGTCTCCCTTTGGTACTTTCAACGACATGAGCGACAGCGACGCGAATGCCCTGTTCACCCACGTGGTGCGTGAACTGGATTCCAGCGGGATTGGCTACCTGCACCTGGTCGAACCGCGCGCCTCCGAGGCCGGCCAGACGGATGCGATCGATGCCAGTGCACAAGCCTGCCTCGAGAAATTCCGCCCGATCTTCCGGGGCATCCTGGTATCTGCTGGCGGATATACCCCTGAAAGCGCTGCGGCGGTCATTCGCGATGGACTGGCTGATGCCGTGGCGTTCGGGCGGTTGTTCATCGCCAACCCCGACCTTCCCGAACGGGTTCGAAGTGCAGCCGGCATGAACCCTTATGACCGAACCACCTTCTACGGGGGCGACGCCAGGGGTTACACCGATTATCCACTGCTGAGCGGAGCGTGAACCGTGCTTTACCGGTATTCCGCATTCTCTGACAAACCCGGCGGTGGCAACCCGGCCGGGGTCTGGATCGGCGCCACCCTGCCGGACCCGGCCACGATGCAGCGCATTGCCGCCGAAGTTGGCTTCTCCGAGACAGCCTTTCTCTGCCCGGACCGGGGTCACACGCGAACCGTGCGCTACTTCAGTCCGGAACAGGAAATCCTGTTCTGTGGCCACGCCACCATTGCCGCCGGCGTCGTCCTCGGCGAGACGGAAGGGGAGGGAACCTATCACTTCCGGATCCGGCCGGGCGAAATACCGGTCCGGGTATTCCGGCGCGATGGTCGTTGGGAAGCAGCGTTCACCTCCGTGACGCCGGGGCATGGAAGGATGGAACCCCAACGACTCGATGCGTACCTGGCGACACTGGGTTGGACCGGCGCCGACCTGGATCCGGCCCTGCCGCCCGCCCGGGCCTACGCCGGCGCCTGGCATCTCGTGATCGCGGTGCGCGATGCGCAGCGGCTGGCCGCGCTCGGGTACGACTACGACCGCCTGAAGGCGCTGATGCTCGCGGATGACCTGACGACACTGCAAATCGTCTGGCGCGAGCGGAGCGACCTGTTCCATTCACGCAACCCGTTCCCGGTGGGCGGCGTCATCGAGGACCCCGCGACAGGGGCTGCTGCCGCTGCGCTTGCCGGCTATCTCCGCGATGCAGCACTGGCCCCGGCGCCCACGTCTCTCGTGATACGCCAGGGTGAGGCGATGGGGCGGCCCAGCACGCTGTTCGTCGAGGTTCCCAGGGCCGGTGGAATCGTTGTGAGCGGCAATGCCGTCCCGATGGAGCATTGTGATGAATCAGACCACGAAAGCAGACCAGGCCGAGCAACTGGTGCGTGAATTCCTGGGGCGCGTGTGGGGACCCGCGCATGACCTGGATGCCATCGACGAGTTGATGACCGAAGATTACGGAATCTGGTCAGGCGGCAAATATGTGAAGGGCCGCGCCGAGTTCAAGCAATGGGTACGAAGCTTTCAGTCCGTGTATGCAGATGCAAGAACCGAGATCGTCGACGTTTTTTCTGATCGGGTTGGGCGGAAAGTAGTGGCCAGGTGGGTCAACACGGGCCGAAACAACGGGATATTCGGGTTGCCGCCGGATGGCCGGGAGATTTCGTTTACGGGCATCGCCATCTGGCGGGTGGAAAACGGGCGGCTGGCCGAATGCTGGGTGGAGCGGGCCGCTTTGGAGGCGGTGCAGGCGCACCGCCTGCCATGGACGGTCAGTAACTGGAGTTAGGCGTCGAGTCCGGATTTATTTCACCGAACACCTCGTCGGGGTCCTGGCCCACCGCCAGCAGCGCCTCGCGCACCACGCGGATGTCGTCGAGCACCTTGTCGACGCGATCACCGTAGTCGTACCTGGTGACCTCGATCCCGCGTGGCATGTAACAGAATGCCACTTTCAGCGCGTGCAGGATTTGCTCCTCGGATTCGCTTGCCATCGTCCGCTCTCCCAGATCAGGCCGGGCCACGGCGGGCCCATGTCCCGTGAAGAATAGAGGATTTCCCGACCTCAGAAATGCGGACCCCCCGCCCTTCCCCGTCCGATGAAGCCGAATGAGAAGTTGTCCCCGGCGTTGTAAAACCGGGCTTATTCCTGCGCTGCCGGGGAGGAGGATCCCTCAGTGGCCGCGGGCGCAGGGCCGCTCCAGCCGTACTGGACCCGGCCGAACTCGAACAGGAAGTGCTGGTCCTGTGGTCCTTCCGGGGTGTCGCTCAGCGCCCGGTAGGTCCAGGCCTCCTTGCCCTGGTACTGCCAGATTCTGGATGGCGGGCCGAAAGCCTGGCGGACCTCCTCCGCAGTACGGTGCCGCGACAGCGCGACGATTTCCGCAGGCGACCACGTCTGCCCTTCCTCGGTCGGACGCTCGCCGGCCCCGGCGCGGAGCCGCGCCGCGTGCAGGCGCGCCTGCATCTCTTCCGCGGACAGGTACATGACGTTGAGCGGCCGGTCACCGCTGACCTGCACCGCCGGGTAGGCGACCGTATCACCGGCCGTTACCGGGATCTCATAGAGCAGGATCTCCACGTCCCCGTGGGATTCGGTGCCCGCGGGCGGGCCGAGCACGGACTGCAGGGCGGCAGCCGTCCGGTGCTGCATCAGCAACTGGAAAAAGGATTGCTCGTCATAACCGGTCGCGGCCCCGGCCATCCGAGCGAGCGACACGCACCCGGCCAGCAGGAGAACGCGCGCATACAGGGATGTTTTCATCATGGTCTCCGGACCGGGAGGCTCGTTGCGGATCTCCATAACAGTTTAGGGGGCTGACGGGAACAGGAGATAAAAATCACCACCCGCATCCTTTGAACTTGGAACGGGCGCCGGCACACCGAAGTTGCTTCAGTGGAGTGCAGATTCTCGGACGCCTTTCCGGAAAGCCCAACATCCTGCGAAGGGGCATTTTTTGGCCACAACCACCCAGATTTTCCCGAATTTTCTGTTTTGGGCCACAACTTCCCCCTGTGCGGTTGGTTACACTGGTGAGAATCCAGAGCGCCAGGGGGATTGCCCATGCAAGCACGCACCGCATCTACCTATGCCAGCGATGCCTACCGGGCCGGCCGTGAACTGGGCGATCAATTGACGACCCTGCAACCGGAACTGGTGCTTCTGTTCACGACCACACAGTATGGCGACAGCCCTGAAATCCTCGAGGGCCTGCGTGATGCGCTGGATAACGCCGACTGTCTGGTCGCTGGCACCACCGGGGATGGCCAGTTTGGCCCGGCGGGTTTTGCGCCCCTGGGCGCATCCGCGCTGGCCCTGAATTCAGGAGGCGAGGTGGCCTGGGAAGTGCTGGTCCAGGAGGGTTTGCACGAGGATGCACAAGGTGCCTGCCAACGCGCCCTGCAACAGGCGGGCAACAACCCTGCCCCCGACCTTGCGATCCTTTTTGCTGACTACCAGTTTGATGGCGACGCACTGGACGCCGTGCTGCAGCACGTCGGCTTTCCCGTGATTGGCGGACTTGGCGGTGCGCATGACATGGGCGAGGCCTATCAATATGCGCAAGACCGCGTGCTCGACAATGCCCTGGTGATGGTGACCGCGCGTGGCTCCCTGCATCTGGCCACCGAGGTACAGAACCGGATGACGCCGGTCGGCAGGCCGGGGCGCATTGACCGGGCGGAAGGCAATCGGATCGTTTCCGTGGATGGCGTGCCGGCACTGGCGTTCCTGGAGCGGGAGGTCGGCAAGCCGCCGGCCTGGAGCGATTGGGGATCGATCGTCCTCGCGATTCGTGATCCGGAGGCAGACACGCCGGCAAGAATGCGCTCCGTTGCCTTTCAACTCTCGGATGCCGAGAACGGCGTGGCGCTGCTGGCTTCGATCCAGGAGGGCCTGGAGGTACAGGCCTGCATGACCTCTGCGTCAGAACTGATGCACGAAAACGAGGCTCATGTGGAGCGCCTGGCCGGCAGCCTCCCGGAACCGTGCGCCGCGATGATGGTCGCCTGCGTGGGTCGCCGGGGGGTCCTGGGCGATCAGATCAATGAAGAATACAGGGCCCTGAAGGCACGCTTCGGGGAGGAATTGCCCGTGGCGGGGTTTCTCGCCTTCGGAGAGGTGGGCCCGCAGCCCGTCACGCCAGGGAAACTGCGCAACAACCTGCACAACATGAGCAGCGTGACGCTTCTGCTGGGTGTATGACTACGGGATTTTTCTGCACGCTGGATGAAGCCCTACCCGGGTTCGAGCCAGCCGAACTCAGCAAACGCCTGCTGCTGCGCGCACCCTTTGTCGCGCTGGTGCGTGATGCAGAGGAAGTCACGGGCGCATTTCCGGCAGCGCGCGAGCGTGTCAGCGGGGTGATTGTTTGTCGGGGAACGGAGCGTCGCTGCGAGCGACTCACGCCGAGACTCTGGCAGCTCGAAGTGCGCGCGGAGGATCTTCCCGGCCTGGGCAATCTGTGCCAGCCCTTCCTGGACAGCCTGCTGGAACTCCAGCAGGAGACCTCGAACGCAGAAAGAGAATCCGCGGCGCATGTACACATGCGGCATGATTTCGACCGGGCGCAGCAGGACTACATGAGCCTGACCGTCAACCTGCGCAGGCAGGTCGAAGACCTCACGCGCGCCCACCAGGAAATCAAGGAACTGAACCAGACGCTGGAAGACCGTGTACGGGACCGCACGCGCAAACTGGAATCTGCCAACCGGGCCCTGAGTGTCGCCAAGGACGCCGCAGAGAAAGCCAATTCATCCAAGAGCATGTTCCTGGCGACCATGAGCCATGAAATCCGCACCCCGATGAACGGGGTACTCGGGATGCTGGAACTGGCGCAGGACCTGGAAATGTCGGATGAACTGCGCCGGATGCTGGATACGATCCGGGACTCCGCCTCTGCACTCCTGTCGATTCTCAACGACATCCTGGATTTTTCGAAGATCGAGGCCGGACGCATGGAACTGGAGCGTCAGCCTTTTTCTCTGCGGCGCCTCGTCAGCGGCGTGTCCGAAACCATGCAGGGCAGTGCGAAACGTCGCGCGGTGCAGCTGCGCCACGAGATCGCCCGGGAAATCCCGGACAGCCTGCTGCTTGACCCCACGCGGGTTCGCCAGGTGCTGACCAACCTCTGCAGCAATGCCATCAAGTTCACGAGTTCCCGGGACGGGCACCCGGGAGAGGTGGTCCTGAGCGTGACCCTGCCGGACGGTCTGCCGGACAGCAGCCAGCCCTGCCGGGTGCGTATCGAGGTTCGCGACAACGGCATCGGCATGACGGCGGAACAGTGCGCCCGCGTATTCAATCCATTTCAGCAGGCGGACGTGTCCACCACCCGGAAATATGGCGGCACCGGGCTGGGTCTGTCCATCTGCCGGCAACTCACCAACATGATGGGTGGAGAAATCCGCGTGCTCAGCGAACAGGGTTTCGGCACCCGCTTCCAGGTGGACCTGCCACTGGAGCAGGTGGATGCAACCCCGGTGCGAGGAATAGACGGCTCTGACGCGGAGCCGGTGGCGTTGCGGCCTGCCCACCTGCTCGTGGTGGAGGACAATCCGGTGAACCAGCTGGTGATTTCCGGCCAGCTGAGAAAGCTGGGCATGACTTTCGATCTGGTGGATGACGGGCTGGCCGCGCTGGATGCGCTGGATGCCGGAACCTACGACATCGTTCTGACCGATTGCCACATGCCGAACGTCGATGGTTACGAGTTCACGGCGCGTGTCCGCGCGTCGGAGCGGGACGCCGGCAGGCCCCGCCAGACCATCATCGCGGTGACGGCCAGTGCTTTGCAGGGGGAAACGCAGCAATGCTTCGAGGCGGGAATGGATGATTACATTCCGAAGCCGATCGAGATCAGTGTTTTGCGGGAGAAACTCGGCCACTGGCTGAGAAAATGAGCGCGCCGCGCAGGCGGCATCCCGACCTCGGGGTGGACCTAACTATACTGGGCACATTAGCTGAACAGGATTCATCCCCATGCTCCCGCTGGGACCTGGCCGCAGAGCCACGGCGGCTGCACTGCTGATCCTCGTGGCGTGGCTGCCAGGTGCCACAGCCTGGGCGGATGCCCCGGAGAACGTAGTCGAACTGCCCGTCCACGAGCATCTCGCGCACGAGGACCTCGGCCCCTACCTGGAATACATCCGTGATCCGGACGGAACGCTGGACCTGGAAGCGGTCACCACGGGTGCCGCCGCGGAGAGATTCGCCGACCTGCCGGGCGACAAGATCAGTTTCGGTTTCACCACGGATCACTTCTGGTTCCGCTTCCGGCTGTTCAACCCAACCGGCATGGAGCAGAGCCTGTATATCGAAGCGGCCTACCCGCTGATCGACTCGATCAGTTTTTACCAGCCGCAAGCGGACGGCTCCTACGCCCTGACACAGCTGGGCGATCACCAGCCCTTTGCCGAGCGGCCGCTGACCCAGAACGGGTTCACGATACCGCTGCAGATCGCGCCCGGGGCACAGCACCTCTATATCCTGAAAATTCAGACGACCAGCGTCTTCGACGTGCCGCTGACCATCAGCAGCCCGAAATATTTCTTCGAGTACCACTACGACAGCCAGTGGCAGAACGGCGTCTTCTACGGCCTCTTGTTCGGGCTGCTTGCGTACAACATGTTCATCTTCCTGTCCACGCGGGAACGTGCATTCTTCTACTACATCCTCTACGTGGTCGGCATCGCCGGCCTGACCTCCGCGCTGGACGGAATCCAGTTCCGGGTGTTCTCCAACGCAGTGGGCTGGCAGCAGTACGCCAGCCTGCTCTTCATCAGCATGACGAGCCTTTTCTTCCTGCTGTTCGCGCGCGACTTCCTCGCGCTGGCCCGGCGTGGCGGCTGGGTATTGCACGTCACCACCCTCCTGATGGGCGTCAACATCCTCGCGCTGCTCCAGCACCTGTTCCTGGATATTTCTTTCACGGCGCGGGCGACGGTCATCATCGGGCTCGTATCCATCCTCTGGGGGATGGTGGCCGGCATCGTGCGATTGCGCGAGGGAGATGCCGGCGCCCGCTTTTACACCCTGGCTTTCGTGCTGTTCCTGCTGCTGGCCGGCATGGCGACCGTGTCCGCGCTCGGACTGATCCCGATCTACCAGTTCGAGAGCGGTTTCCAGGGCCTGAAGATCGGCATCTCGCTGCAACTGATCCTGCTTTCGCTGGCGCTCGCCAATCGCATCAACGAGTTGAAAGAGCAGCAGTTCCGGGCAGAGCAGGACGCCATCGAGGCGCTGGCGCACAGCGAGGCCACCAACGAGTTCCTGGCGAAGATGAGCCACGAGATTCGCACGCCCATGAATGGCGTACTGGGCATGGCAGACCTGATGCGGGATACCAGGCTGGATCGGATCCAGAGTCACTACCTGAACGTGATCAGCAGTTCCGGCCGCGCGCTCCTCGGCGTCATCAACGACATCCTGGACTTTTCCAAGATCGAAGCCGGCCGCATGGAACTGGAGCAGATCGACTGCAACCTCGAGGAACTGCTCAACGAATCGGTGTCCGTGTTCTCGCTCAAGGCCGATGAAAAACGCCTGGAGTTCGTGCTCTCCATCCAGCCGGGCACGCCGCTGCTGGTGCAACTGGATCCGACCCGGGTGCGGCAGGTGCTCCTCAACCTGCTGGGGAATGCCTTCAAGTTCACGGAGCGCGGACACGTACTGCTGCGGGTCAAGCCATACCGGGACGAGTTCTCGCACGATTACATCAATTTCCAGGTGATCGATACCGGCATCGGCATTCCGCGCAAGGTCCAGCGCAAGCTGTTCTCGTCCTTCATGCAGGCGGATTCCTCCATCACGCGGCGTTACGGCGGAACCGGCCTGGGTCTCGCCATCTCGCGGCAACTGGTCGAACTGATGGACGGAGAGATGGGCATCGTGAGCGAGCCGGGACGGGGATCGGACTTCTGGTTCCGCATCCCCTGCGTCCCCGCTGCGCGTCCGGACACGCTGCCGGCGTATCGCCAGTACCCGTTGCCGCCGCTGCCGGTCCTGGTCGTCAGCGGCCAGCCGAGTTTCGCGCAGGTCATGCGGGAGGAACTCGGCGCGCTCGGTGTCCGGGTGACGACCGCCGCCAGCGGCCAGGAAGCGCACCGGGTCGTCACGGCGCAAACCGAACCGTTCCGCGTCATCTCCATCGACAAGGACCTCCCCGACGAAAGCGGTTACGCACTGGCCCGGGGACTGGCGAAGCACACGGGCGCTCACACCGACATCATCCTGATCACCGGCCTGAAGGAGAACGAGGAACCTTCCCAGCTGCAGAACGCGGGCATCCGCATGGCAATCAACCGGCCGCTGAGCAGTGCCCAGTTCCGGGACAACCTTTTCATGATCCTGCAGCCCGCCACGAACGTGCCGGCCGAATCCACGGGGCGTGCCGCCAACCCGGACGAGGCACCCGACTACGGTCACCTGCGGGTGCTCGTGGTGGATGACAACGACGTGAACATCCTGGTCGTGACGGGCATGCTGAAGAAACTGAACGTCGAGCCGGACAGGGCCGATAACGGCCTGGCCGCGTTACAGAAGGTACGCGATGCGCAGCAGCCCTTTCACGTCATCTTCATGGACTGCGAGATGCCGGAGATGGATGGCTATACCGCGACCCGGGAGATACGCCGTTACGAGCGGGAACAGGAATGCAGGAGCAGCAGGATCATCGCCCTGTCCGCGCACGTGATGGCGGATGCCCGTGCGAAAAGCCTGGCAGCCGGCATGGACGACCACATGGGCAAGCCGGTCAACCTCAGCGTGCTGATGCAGAAACTGGCATTGTGGGCGCCAAAGAAGGCCTAGCGGATGCCGCGGGACAGCCGCCAACGAACCACATCGACACGCGAAGCGGCCCGCCGCTCTTCCCACTCAGGGGGTTTCCGCCTCTGTTTCGCTGGGCCGGTCGATCCCGGCGCGCGGATGCGCGGCGATCACCGCCAGGAATTCCGATCCGTATTTCTTCAGCTTGCTGGCGCCGACGCCGCTGATCTCTGCGAACCCGTCCAGGTTCTCCGGTCGCCGCCCGGCCATTTCGTACAGTGAACGGTCATGGAAGACCGTGTAGGGCGGAACGCCCTGCGCGGCGGCAAGCTGTTTTCTCTTCTCCCGCAACGCATCGAACAGCGGCTGGTCGGCGCGGTCCAGGTTCGTCGCGCCGGGCCGCCTCGCCGGGCGTACGCTCCGCGGTTCGATTTCCCGGCGCATCCGCAGCGTGGTCTCCCCCCGCAGCACCGCCCGCGCCTTTTCCGTGAGCCGGAGCGCCCCGTAGGCTTCCTGGTCCGACACGAGGTGCCCCAGCGTCACCAGCTGCCGGAACACGCTGCGCCACTGCCGGACCTCCAGGTCGCGACCGATGCCATAGGTGCTGAGTTCCTCGTGCCGGTACTGGCGGACCTTCTCGTTGTCCGCACCGCGCAGGACATCGACCAGGTGCGACACCCCGAAACGCTGGCCGGTTCGATACACGCACGAAAGCGCCTTCTGCGCCACCTCGGTGCCATCGTAGGTTTCCGGTGGCTGCAGGCAGTTGTCGCAGTTGCCGCACGGCTCCGGCAGGGCCTCCCCGAAGTATTCCAGCAGGGCCTGGCGGCGGCAGGCGGTGGACTCGCACAGGCCCAGCAGCGCTTCGAGCTTCTGCCGCTCGATACGCTTCTGCTCCTCGGGCGCGCCGGAGCCCTCGATCCACTGGCGCAGTTTCACCACGTCGGACAGGTCGTAGTTCATCCAGGCGGTCGCCGGCTCCCCGTCGCGGCCGGCACGCCCGGTTTCCTGGTAGTACGCCTCGATGGACTTCGGGAGGTTGAGGTGCGCCACGAAACGGACATCGGGCTTGTCGATGCCCATGCCGAAGGCGATGGTCGCCACCACGATCAGGCCGTCCTCGCGCAGGAAGCGGTCCTGGCAGGCGGCCCGCTCCGCGCTGCCCATGCCCGCGTGGTAGGCGATCGCCGTGCGCCCCTGCTGACCCAGCCATGCGGCAACCTGCTCGGTCCTGGCGCGCGACAGGCAGTAGACGATGCCGGCATCCCGCGGATGCTCGTCGGCGAGAAAACGCGCGAGTTTCTCCCTGCCCTGCGCACCGCCGTGGATGCGGTACTGGATATTCGGCCGGTCGAACCCCGCGACGAACCTCCGCGGCTGCGTCAGTCCGAGATTGCTGACGATGTCGTCCTGGGTGCGACCGTCTGCGGTGGCCGTCAGCGCGATACGCGGCACGCCGGGAAACTGTTCCGCCAGCGCGGTCAGCTTCCGGTACTCGGGCCGGAAATCGTGCCCCCATTGCGACACGCAGTGCGCCTCGTCGATCGCGAACAGGCTCACCGGCACCTCTCCCAGCAGTCGCAGCGTGCTGCTCATCAGCAGGCGTTCCGGCGCGACGTAGAGCAGGTCGAGGTCGGCGGCACGCAGCCTTCGTATGACCGCTGCCGACTCTTCGCCGGACTGCGAGGAGTTCAGGAACGCCGCACGCACGCCCAGGTCGGTCAGCGCGGTGACCTGGTCCTGCATCAGGGCAATCAGCGGCGTGACGATCACGCCCACCCCTTCACGCAGCAGGCTCGGCACCTGGTAGCAAAGCGACTTGCCACCACCGGTGGGCATGATGACCAGCGCGTCCCGGCCCGCCAGCACGGTGTCGATGATCGTGGCCTGTTCGCCACGGAACCGGTCGTAGCCAAAGACCTGCCGGAGGACGGAAAGCGGGGTTCGTGGTGACTCGATCATGGCACGCAGACTACCGGCATGCCCCCCGAACACGCCCGCCCACGTAACCCACGGGCCCGGCGGCCTCGACGGTCAGGGGGTTGTTCCCGCACCCCTTCAAGCTCAGGGCGCCATTTCGTAGGCGCCATCACAGGCCTTCACCTCTTCCCAGATGGTCTGGAAGCGCGCCTTGTCAACGGCGGGACGACGGATCATCGCCTGGCAGAACTCGGCCTGTGCGGACGTGGTGAGCGACTTCCCGTGGAGTTCCAGCGCGAACTTCGAGAAATCCCGCACCAGGAAGTCGAAGATCTGGTCGACCATCGTGTTGCCGATGCCAAGCAGCTTCGCGTTCTCGCAGATCAACTGCCCGTAGACCACCAGCGCGAAGATCTCGCCGCCGGTGAGCAGGAAGTCGATGTCCTTGAGTTGCTCGCCCGCCGGGGCGGCCTTGACCAGCATCTGCCGAAACACCTCGATCTGCTCACGGAAGATGTCCACGTTGGGCAGGTCGAACTGCGCGAACGCCTTGCTGAAGTCATGGAAGCGAATCTTCGACAGACCCTTGGTCGGCCCCTGGTCGAACAGGAAGGCATCGTCACCCGGGCCGTCCATGGTCGGCACCTCCGGATACTCGGCCGGATTGAAGAAGTAATTGGGCATGAATTTCAGGATCAGTGCGATGTTGACATGCACCGTGCCCTCGAGCTTGGGCAGCGCGCGGATGTCCACGGCGGCCTGGCCGAAATAGGTGTTCCTCTCGAACCCCTTGGCGGCGATCACGTCCCACATCAGGTTGATGACTTCCTCACCCTGCGTGGTTACCTTCATCTTCACCATCGGATTGAACAACAGGTACCGGCGATCGTCCTTTGAAGCCACGCGCATGTAGTCGATGCCGCGCAACGCGAAAAGCTTCATGGCGGTCAGGCGGGCATACGCATCGACCATCAGCCGTTGCACATGGGCGAAATCGGTGACCCGCATGTTGTACAGGTGGCGGTTGTGGGCGTGGCTGATCGCCTCGAAAAAGGCGTGGGTACAGATGCCGATGGATGCCCAGCCCAGGTTGAACTTGCCGATATTCACGGTGTTCAGCGCCGCGTTCCAGGCCTCATCGCCACGGGCGATGATGTCCTCGTCGGTGACCCGGTAGTCCGTCAACCGGTACTGCGATACATAGTTGCTGGATGGCACGACGTTCTGCAGGCAATCGTACTCATCGCGCTGCGGATCGGCAGCGAAGAACACGTATTCTTCGCTGTCCTTGATCTTGCCGAAGGTGGAGACGATGGCCGCCGCATTGCCGTTGCCGATGTAGTACTTGGTGCCCGAAGCGGAATAGCTCCCGTCGTCCTTCTTCTCCAGGATCATGTCCGTGGAGTAGATGTCTGCACCGTGTGCCTGCTCGGACAGGCCGAAAGCGAAGATGCCTCCATTGCCGATGGCTTTCACCGTGCGCTCGCGCACCGTTGCGTTATCGCTCATCCACAGAGGGCCGAGCCCGAGCACGCTCACCTGCCAGGTGTACCAGTACTGCAGGCCGTAAAAACCCAGCATTTCGGAAAAGCGGCAGATCCGCGCGGTGTTCCATTCGGCCCCTTCCACTCCGGACAATGCCGGGGTGGAAATGGTGGCGAACAGGCCCTGCCTGCCCTGGTACTCCACCCAGTCGGCGTACCACTCCTGCGCCCAGTAGCCGCGCAGCATCTCTCGCTTGCCTTTCCTCTCGAAAAAGGCCCGCGTCTTCTCCAGGACACTGCAGGTGATCGGGTCGCATTGCACAGAATCGTCACGGGTGGGATTCAGCAGGATCATGGGCATCTCCGGGTTTCAGGGCACCGGGGGCATCATACGCCGCAGGTCAGGCAGTTCCCAGAAACGATGAAATACACGCAGGCATGTGTCGCCGTCCGATTGGTTTGAAAGCCTGTCCCGGTGACTCTCAATGCGCGAGCCGTCTGGTGTGGCGGGATCGACCAAGCGGTTGATTAATAGCAACGCATTGTGAGCAGTCCACCAGAAGCAGCGGCGACCACGGGTGAAACGCCCGGGAATCTCCGCAGACTCATGGCTTTCAGGGGGCGGCGTCCTGCATCAATCGAACAGAGAAACCGGCGCTCACCTGCCACCGCCGTGGCAGGCGGCCGGGCATGGCCGAGGAACGGGGCACCGTGGTCAGGCCGGGATGGTTCCGCCGGACAGGAAAAGGAGTAATATTTCAGGAAGCTTGATGCGCCGGCCCGCTTCCCCGAACAGGCCCGCCAGTATCAGGCCTCATACCACCAACCGCCTGGGCCCCACCGGGGCCCAGCCACCAAGGTAAGCAAAGATGAACCACGCCACCAGCTCCCTGTTCATGGCAGCTGCACTGCTGCTGTCCATTCCCGTGATGGCCGCCCACGAGGGCAACAACAAGGCGCAACTCGTGGGCACCGATGGCCACGCAGAGGTCAGCGGCAAGGCGATCCTCAATTATGTGCGTGGTCGCGCAAACCAGCCGGTGGTCGACGAGTATGGCAATCCGGTCTACGAGGAAGTCGAAAACGAAGACGGCAGCACTGAGCAACAGCAGGTCTACCGGGACACGTTCACAACCTCCATCCATGTCCGTGGCCTTGACCCGGAGGACGAGTACCTGTTTGTCGTACACCTGGAAGATGGGAGCAATCCGCAGGTTGTCTGCGCGATGAGCCCGAACCAGCGCGGTCGCGCCAAGTGCCGCGGCAAGGTCTTGCTGGATGAATTCCGCGCCGCGGTGGTGATCGATGGAGAAGGCGCCGTGGTCGCAGAGACCGACGGGCCGTTCAAGGTACGCGGCATCCGGCGTCGCAAATAGGACCGAACAGGGGACACCCGATTCGGGACCAGCCGCGCGAGATGGCGGCAGCGCCCGTGACTACCAATCATCACTATACTTTCGGCTGTGTCATCCGGCCGTCGCGGGCAGCGGCGATGAGAGGCTCCGATCACTGCGGGCACGTCACCCCTCGATCCGCTTGTCGTCGTTGGCCTCGGCATGGCGGGACAGCAGTTCTGCGAGGCGATGGTGCGTCGCGGCGCGCACCGCCGGCAGCGCATCGTCGCCGTCAGCGCGGAGACAGCCCCCCCGTACGACCGGATTGCATTGCACGACGTACTGCACGACCGGCCCCTCGATGAACTCCTGCTGCGCCCGCTCGTCTGGTATGCAGAACACGGCATCGAACTGCAGCTCGGCCGGCCGGTCACCGGCATCGATCGCGGCCGCCGGCTGCTGCATTTCGCGGACGGCAGACCGCTGCACTACCGGCGGCTGGTGCTGGCCACCGGCGCGCAGGCGGTTATCCCCCCCATCCCGGGCGTCGATGCGCCGGGCGTACTGCCCTACCGGACCATCGCGGACGTCGAACAGGTCCGCGCCCGGCTGAACGGCGCCCGGCACATTGCCATACTCGGTGGCGGCGTGCTCGGGCTGGAGATCGCCATCACCCTGCACCGGCTCGGCCTGCGCGTCACCATCATCGAAACAGCAGCGCACCTGCTGCAGGCACGGCTGGACACGGACAGTGCCGAGGTGCTCACGCGGCGTTGCCTGGCACGCGGCATAACGGTTCGCACGGGCAGCAACGTGACCCGTATTGCAACTCATGGGCGGCAGGTCCGGTTGCAACTCGATGACGGCAACGAGCTCCAGGCAGACCTCGTCCTGCTCGCAACCGGCGCACGGCCGCGCGATGAAATCGCGCACGCTGTCGGCCTGTCGCCGGGCGCCAACGGTGGCATTGCCGTCGACGATTATCTCTGCACTTCCGATTCGGACATCTTTGCGATCGGCGAGTGCGCCGCACATCCGCAGAACGTGATCGGCTCCGTCGCTCCTGCCTACGAGATGGCGGAGGTCCTGGCGGCCAATCTCGACGGCGAACGGCGCCCGTTCAGGCTCAGACCCGCACCTTTCATTTCGAAATCCGTATATCCGGACCTGGGGGTGATCACCTACGGCGCGGCGGTCGCGGCGGACCCTGCCGTACGCACACTGACCCGGCACGCAGACGGCTCATTTCGTCGCCTGATCCTGAAGGACCGCGTCCCGGTCGCGCTCAGCGCCATTGGCGAGTGGCCGGAACTCAACCTGCTGCAGGAATCCATCCGTACCGGCACCAGGCTGCCGCGCTGGCGCCTCTGGCGGTTCCGCCGCACCGGGCGGCTGTGGTCCTCGCTGACACGGCATGTCAGTTACCTCCCCGCCACCGCGACGGTTTGCCACTGCATGGGCGTGACGCGCGGCATGCTCACCGATTCCTACAGCAGCGGACACACCAGCGTGGACGCGCTGGCGCGGGACACCGGCGCGGCCACCGTCTGCGGATCCTGCGAACCGGCGCTGCGCGAATTTCTCGGCACCCCGGCGCTGGCCACCATCGACACGCGCACGCGGCGGATGCTGCTGGCATCGGTATCCGCCTTCCTGCTGATCCAGTACTTCCTGTTCGCCGGGCGCACAAAGCCCCCTCTCCCCTACAGTGGCGAGGATGATCCGTACCTGTTCCGTGCGCTCTCGCAGGAGGCTTCCGGTTACCTCGCGCTCGGCCTCGCGGTGCTCGGACTCGGCGTCTCGCTGCGCAAGTACTGGGCCCGGTTCGCGTTCGGCAGCCTCGCTGCCTGGCGGATGCTGCACGCGGTGCTGGGGTGCTGCTGCGTGATCGTGGTGATGGCGCACACCCGGCTCGACTTCGGCCAGCACTTCAACGCACTGCTGATGGCGGATTTCCTTGCACTCGTGCTGATCGGCACCGTACTGGGCATGCTGATGGCCGGGGAACTGCACCTGGCGGCGCGCTTCCCCGCACTGCAGGTCCCCGCGCTGCGCCGGAAGCTCACGCTGCTGCACCGGATGGTCTACAGCCTGTTCCCGGTCCTGCTGCTGTTCCACGTCATTTCCGTCTACTACTACTGACCGGCATGGATGCGCGCAGCCGGTTGCTGTGGCGAACCTGGGCGGTCGCCGCCACGTCGCTCACCCTGCTCCTGTCGTTCCTGCTACTCGCGGATGCGGAAGAGTGGGCCGGCCGGGGTCTGCCGGTGAAAACCGCGTTTTCACCCGGCGACCTCAGCGACGGCCATTACCAGTTCGCGGAACGCTGTGATCTTTGTCACCGGCCCGCGGGCGAAACCCTGCAGGACGCCTGCGTCGACTGCCACCAGTCCGGACTCGACCATGCGCGGGACACCCACGCCCCGGGCCTCTTCACGAATGTCCACGCCGATGAACTCGCGCGCATCGAGGCACGGCAGTGCATCACCTGCCACACCGAACACCAGCCGGAGATCACCGACCGGAACAGCGTCTCGGTCTCACCCCGCTTCTGCCGTGAATGCCACGGCCGGATCATCCACACCAGCGCCAGCCATGTCGGGCTGACATTCGACCTGTGCCTTGGCTGTCATAACTACCACGACAACCGGGTGCAGGATCCGGCTTTCCGAAACCACCACGACGGAGCACCGGGCCTGCTGGCAGACCCTCGCGTGCCGGTCCGGGACGGACACACGGGTCGCGCACCACTGCCGGATGCCACGACAGGTATCGAAAACTGCAGCGACTGCCATCCCGCCGCCGTCGAATCATTCCTGGAGGGCCGCAAGGGCATGCGACTGGCGCTCGCGCTGCCGCCGCTCACCCCGGGTGAATCACGCGCAGCGATGAAAGCGGACGCCGCTCACCGGCCGCTGCACTGCAATGCCTGTCATGACCCGCACCGCGGGGACCCGCCCGCGATTGCCGTGGACACCTGCCTGGGCTGCCATGACTCCGCGCATGCGCGCTCCTACAGCGGATCTCCGCATCACCGCCTCTGGCAGCAGGAACTGGCCGGGGAACTGCCGCCCGGCAGTGGTGTTTCCTGTGCCACCTGTCACTTCCCGCGCGAGAAGGGAGAGGACGGGCGCATTCATTCCCATCACAATCCCAGCCGCGACCTGCGTCCGTCCGACAGGATGGCCGCCACCGTCTGCATGCACTGTCACGGGCTGTCCTTCTCGCTGGATGCGCTGGCGGACCGCGACCAGTTGCAGCGGAATTTTCGCGAACCGCCGGTGGCGCGGATTCACAGTATCCGGGAACAGCTGGAGACCGGCCCGCCTTCCCTGCCATAAAGACCGTGACGATACCGCCTCGGAGCCGGGAGCGTTAGGCCAGCGCAGGCGCGGTCCGGGCTGGCGGCTTATATTGCAGGAGTGGAATGCTTTTCGGTCGCCAGTGAATCAATGAGACGCTTCCTGCTCCTCGGCTGTGCCCTGCAGATGTTCTGCATGGCACCGCCCGGCGTTGCGGAAACCACGCCACCGGACGCACCCGACACGGCGCAACTGCGCGCGTGGATTGTCGAGATGAAGTCGCGCGAGCGCGGTCCTTTTCAGCATATTCGCTGGTTCTGCCGCGACGGCTCGATCCTGGAGCCGGTCCCGTATGCGTGCCAGGAGCATGGCGGCGGCGTGCAGCACGGCGAATGGAGCGCCCGGACACGGCAGATCCGTGACGCCGGGTACCCGGTCGCCAATATCCTCGCGGACCTGCTTCCCGCCGACGTGCTCGGTGCGGATGCGGACCCCGCGTTTTTCTCCATGCTGCTGCTGGAGAAGTTCCTGATCGCCTTCGACGACGGCTGGGTGTTCCGCCGCGCCCGCAGTTACCGGGGTGCGCTGCAGGAGTACGACGAGCAGGAGAGCGCAAACCGGATTCTGCTGGCACTGCTGGCGCACCCGCAGTACAGCCGACAGTTTTTCCTGCTGCGCGAGGCCGTCCGCCTGCTGCCCCACGGCATCCCGGTCAGCACCATGACGCAGATCCGCGGCCTGTCGACCCAGCTCGCCGAACGCGATCCCGGCTTCGCCCGGCTGCGCGACAAGATTCACGTCGCGCCGGACGGCGAGGATGCGCAGCGCGTTCTCGCCTACGTGCAGGCCGCCGGCAGCACGCCGGAGGAACCGGCGGATTACGAGCGGCTGGCGGCGATGATCGACAATGCCTACACCCGCAAGCCGCTGCCCGCCCTGCTCTCCCGGCTGGAGCGCCGGGTCGGAAAAGCGCCTCTTGCCGGCAAGCTCCACGGGCTGCAGGCGGACCTCGCGGCCATGCCGGCGCCGGCGGACCAGCTCCGCCTGGCCGGGGATGTACTGATCTTCCTGCGCGAGTACCTGCCCGAGCTCGGCGCCCCGGCGGTGCAGTTGCAGGCGCTCGACACCAGCCTTGCCGCCGGGATGCTTGCCTTCACTTCCAGCAGGGCCCTGCTGGAGAGCCTGTCCGGCGCCAGCCGCAGCGAGCGGCTGGCCTGGATGCACTGGTCGGCACGGGTGCTGTACGGCCTCGGGCTGCTCACCCGTTACGAACTGGAGCAGCTGACACGCTCCTTCGGCTGGCTGCAGCAGCCCTCCGTCGGTTTGTCGGCGTACCGGCAGGAACTGCGCTATCTCGGCCTGCCGGCGTCATGGACCGAGCGACGGCTGACCTACCACTTCGGGGACGCCATCGCGCGCCTGCGCCAGATCGAGCCGCTGGCCGACCTCTACGTACCGGACCGCCTGCGTTCGACGCCGCTGCTCTTCTACGCCAACGTGCTCGATTCCCTGCTGGAGGATGCGGCGCGCCTGGACGCTGTCCAGCACAGCCTGCTCGGCCGGCCGCTGCAGTCAGGACTGCGCCCGCTGAATCCCGGCATCGCGCGCGGGACGCTCCACTCGGATACAGGTGCGGCGCTCCCCGTGGCGGGCGATCGCAGCGGCATCTGGCTGGTCCCGGAGACCACGCCGGAGCTGCCCCCGGTGGCCGGCATCCTGACCCTCGGCGAGGGCAACGCGCTCTCGCACGTGCAACTGCTCGCCCGCAACCTGGGCATCCCCAACGTGGTGGTGAGTGAAGGATTGGTGGATTCACTGCGCGCGCTGCACGGAGAGCGGATCATGCTGGCCGTCAGTCCCGGCGGCCGGGTATGGCTGGAGCGCGACGGGCCGCAGTGGGATGCGTTCTTCGACGGCACACCGGAGAGCCCGCGGGCTGCGATGCTGCGCGTGAACCTCGAGAAGCTCGATCTCTCGTATCGCGGATTCCTGCCGACGCGGGAACTGCGCGCCGACGACTCCGGCCGGCGCGTCGGCCCGAAAGCCGCGCAGGTGGGCGAACTGATGCACCGCTTCCCGGGCATGGTCTCGCCCGGGCTCACCATCCCCTTCGGCGTCTATCGTTCGGTCCTGGACCGGCCGCGCATCGAGGGTCAGCCCGAAAGTATGTTCGACTGGATGGCGGCGCGCTACGCGGAGATGGCGCAGGTGGAGGAAGGTACACGCGCGGAAATGCTGCCCGGGTTTCTCGCCGATGTGCGCGACTGGCTGGCCGGCCAGTCGCTCGCCCCGGAAGTCCGGGCGGCCTTGCGCCGGTCCATGCAGGAGACGTTCGGTGACGAGGGTTCCTACGGCGTGTTCGTGCGCAGCGACACCAACGTCGAGGACCTGCCCGGCTTCACCGGCGCGGGACTCAACCGGACGGTGCCCAATGTCGTGGGATTCGACGCGGTACTGGATGCGGTCCGCGAGGTGTGGGCCTCGCCATTCAGCGAGCGCGCCTTTGCCTGGCGGCAGGGACTGATGGACCGGCCGGAGCACGTGTATGCATCCGTGCTGCTGCACCAGAGCGTGGCGGCTGAAAAGTCCGGGGTCATGGTGACGGCCGACCTGGATACCGGCGATACCCGCTTCCTGACCATCGTCACCAACTACGGCGTCGGCGGCGGCGTGGAGGGGCAGGCGGGCGAGACGCTGCGCATCTACCTGCCCACCGGCCAGACCCGCTTGTTCTCGTCGGCCACCGCGCGGCGCATGCGCGTGCTGAACAGGACGGGCGGCTCCAGCATCGTGCCCGCGCCGGCGCCGGACCACCTGTTGCAACCGGGCGAACTGGCGCAACTGGTGGAACTGGCCGGCGCCCTGCCGGACGTGTACCCCGGGATGGTGGATGCCACGGGCGCACCCGCGCCCGCGGACATCGAGTTCGGGTTCGAGGACGGCAGACTGCGCCTGTTCCAGATCCGTCCCTTCCTGCGCAATACCGAGGCACTGCAGAACCTGTTCCTCGCCCGCATGGACCGGCCGGAGGACGCCACGCGCCCGGCGGATACCGTGGACTTGGCGGAGGTGCCGCCGCAGGCAGCACAGGACACGGAGGGCGAAGCCCCGGATGTGCCGGAACAGGGCCGCCCGGAATGAGATTCCTCGCGCTCACCCTGCTCCTGCTGCTGCCCGCGGTGGTCACCGCCTACCCCGTCGACGGCTACGATTACACCGGCATCCGCCGGCTCGAGTTCTACCGGCTCGCGCACGAGGGTGCGATTCCCGGCCCCCGGTATCCGCCCGGTCAGTATCTCGGCATGGAGCAGGTGCAGACCCGCTGGCACGCGGGGGGCGCGCAGACCCTGCCGCCGGAGGATGCAGCATTCAGCAGGGCAATCACCGCGCTGCTGGACGCCGAGGCGCGCCGGCAGTACGGCATCGTCGTGGTGGACCTGTCCGAGGCGGGCAATCCGCAACTCGGTCAGCACAACGGCGACATCCAGGTGAACGCCGGCAGCGTGGGCAAGGTGCTCGTGGCACTGGCCGTGTTCGACCAGCTGGCGCGACTCTACCCGGATGACATCACGGCACGGGAACGCATTCTTCGCGACACCCGCATCGTCGCCGACGAGTTCATCCACTACGACCACCACGTCGTGCCGTTCTTCGATGTGGAGACCCGCGAACGCCGGTTCCGTCGCCTCCATGTCGGCGATGCGGGCAACCTGTGGGAATACCTGGACTGGATGCTGTCGCCAAGTTCGAGCTCCGCCGCCGCGATGGCGCAGCGCGAGCTCGTCACGATGGCGCATTTCCGGCACCGCTACCCGGTCCCGGCGGCCGAGCAGGAAGCGTTCCTGCGCGCCACACCGCGCAGCGAACTCGGCGAGATCTACCGGGCGGCGCAGACCGGCGCCGTGCGGTCGGCGGGCCTCGACCCGGTGCTGCTCCGGCAGGGCAGCTTCTTCACCCGGGTGGGCAAGCAGCGGGTCGCATCGAGCGGTTCGAGCATCGCCACGCCGCGCCAGCTGGCGCAGTTCCTGTTCCGGATGGAGGCCGGCGCGCTGGTCGACGCATGGTCGAGCCGCGAAATGAAGCGCCTGCTGTACATGACGCAGCGGCGCATTCGCTACGCGTCGCACCCGGCGCTCAACGAGTCGGCCGTCTATTTCAAGTCGGGATCGCTGTACCAGTGCCTGCCGGAAACGCGCCCCTGCCGCAAGTACATGGGTGACCGGACCAACCGGCTCGCATCGGTGGCAGTGATCGAGTCGCCTGCCGGCGCGCCACGCCTGCACTACCTGGTGGCGGTGATGTCCAACGTGCTCCGCGTCAATTCCGCGGTCGCCCACCAGACCCTGGCGATGCGCATCCACCGGCTGATCGAGGCGCGCAATCACGGCGGCGCGCCCGCCACGAAGCAGGAGCCGGAATACCCGCAGGTGCCGGTCGATGGCGTTGAACACTGAGCCCGGCCGGCCCGGAGATTACCGCGCGCGTCCCCGGTTGCGGGCCTTCCTGCTGTTCGCCAACTTTTTCCTGATCATCCTGGCTTACTACCTGGTCAAGCCGGCCAGCCGTTCCCTGTTCCTGGATCACGCCGACGCGGTACACCTGCCATACGTCTGGACCGCGAGTGCACTCCTGCTGCTCCTCTGCATGCCGGTGTACCAGTGGATCCTGCGTCACGTGGCGCGCGTCCGGGTGGTCATCGGCTCCTGCCTGCTGATCGCGATCCTGCTGGTAACCTTCCGGTTCTGGATGGCATGGTACCCGGGACTGGCCCTGGCGGTCGGCTTCTACATCCTGGTGGACGTGTTCAGCGTGGTCCTCGTGGAGCAGTTCTGGAGCCTCACCAATTCCATCCACCAGCGCGAGGAAGGCAGTCGCTGGTACGGGCTGATCGCGAGCGGCGGGTTGCTCGGCGGACTCGCGGGCGGACTGATCGCCGGCTGGCTGATCCGTGCCACGCCGCTGACCACCGTCGACCTGCTGGTCGTGGCCGCCGGCGTGATACTGTTCATGACCGTGCAGACCGCCTGGCTCGCGCGTCACGGCATGTACCGCGAAGACAGCGCGCACCAGCGCGCGGAAGCGGTCCGCCGGGCCATGCAAAAGGGGTGGCGGGCACTGCGCACCAACCGATTCCTCTGGTTCATCGCCCTGATGCTGTTCTTTTCGCAGGTCGCGGAGCCGATCGTTGAGTACCAGTTCATGACACTGGTCGAACAGGAACACTCCGAGCGCGAGTCACGCACCGCCTACCTGTCGCACTTCTTCAGCCTGCTCAGCGCATGCGCCCTGCTCGTGAACCTGCTGATCACGCCACTGGTGCACCGGCACCTGGGCGCGATTGCGGGGCTGCTGGTACAGCCGGTCCTGCTCGGGATTTCCGCCGTCGTGTTCGCCTTCAACGCGCGGCTCACGGTGGCGGCGACGATGAAGATCGCCGATCGCGGCATGTCCTACTCGATCAACCGCGCCTCCCGTGAACTGCTTTACATCCCGATCGACCCGGTGACCATCTACCAGGCCAAGGCGTGGATCGACATGGTGGGATACCGCAGCTTCAAGATCGCCGGCAACGTCGTCATCCTGCTGCTGACACAATGGCTGCCCTGGCGACTGGGCCACGTCGACCTTGCCTGGGTGGTGGTGGGCATCTGCGCGTTCTGGATCGCGGCGATCCTGCACATACGCGGGCAGTATGCTTCGCTCAGCAGGGAAAGCGAGGCGGCGAGGCTCCCGGCGGAACTGCAGGTCATGCCCGGACGGGAGGCCTGAACCCGGAACCTCGGGCCGGCGTCAGGGCTGCGCAGCCAGTTCCGGATTCAGCCGCGCCGTATCCAGTGACGGCGTTTTCTCGAAGACCAGGTCATCCATCGCGACGATGATGTCCTCCATCCACTTGCCGCCCTGCTCGTGTTCGGCCAGGGCCACCACGATGTAGCGGCGACCCGCACGCTCGACGATGGCGCTGTCCGAATGGAAGTGCCGCCATGAACCGGACTTGCGGAAGATCCGCGCATCGGGATGGGCGTTTTCCAGCCCCTTCACGAACTTGTGGTGAATGCCCGGGTTGCCGAGGATCTGCTTCATCTGCCGGCTGTACTCCGGTGAAACCAGTTGCCCGGTCTCGAGCAGATAATAAAAACGCGCGACCTGGAACGCGGTCGCACCATGCGAGATGTTGTGCAGCGGGTCGCGGTGATACGCGCCGCCGGTGGCGTACGGCTTGCCGACCCAGAGCCCGCCGTTCATGTCGGGATCGTAGAAATGGTAGCGCCGCGACTGCAGCAGGTCGGACAGGTAGCGGCGGCCGATCTTGTCCAGCACCGCGGTCGCCGCCCGGTTGGAGGAGACGCGGATCATGTCCGACATCTGCTGGCGGGTCTCCGCGTCGAGTTGCAACTGGCCATCGTGGGCGCGCTGGAAGGCGCCGAACAGGATGGCGATCTTCGGCAGGCTGGCCGCGTAGTGCATGTCGTCGCCGTTCACCATCGCCATGCGCGGATGCAGCGGGTCGGTGACGTCCACCAGCGTCACGGACAACTTTCCGTCACGCACCGCGCCGTCCAGTTCCAGCCGGCGCATGGACTCGTCCATCTGTCGCTGCAGGTCCGGATCGACCTGCTCGTGCGAGAGGTCGGACTTGCGACCCACGGAGCCGTGGTAGCCGTGCTGACCCTGGTGCACGTGGGACTTGTGATGCGGGCTCTTGGTATCGGCAGTGGTTTGCACCCGCGCGCCCGCCATCGCGTTGGGCGCGGCGATCATCAGGCTCGCCGCGAGGACGACGCCGTGGCGGCGGATGCGCTTCTTCGAGATACGGGCGGCCCGCAGGCTGTTGCGCAGCAGCCGGCTCCGGTAGGTGGGTACTCCGCGTTTCAAGTCGAACTCCCGTGCGACACCGCACATGAAAGATCAGCCCGGGGGTGTTCCGGGGCAGCCATGGATCTTCTGATCAGCCTGGCAGGAATGGTTCAATTATTGATCAGGCTGCTATCGCCAGTCTGGCAGACTTCCGACCGGAGTCAAAGCAATTGGCGCGCCGGGAGTGACGGCTTGGTGACACGGCCGTCGCCGGGTTCCAGCATGAGGCGCTCGTAATCGACCCCGGCGACCGGTCGGCGAACCTGGTCCGGGCAGAGGCGGAGCACGGAGTCGCCATCCACATCCTCGACCAGTTCACAGCTCACGCATACCGACAAGAAAATTGTCGGTAGCAGTAAAAGAGTCAGAGGACTTTTTTGCGGTCAGTCCAGCCTTACCAGAAAAAAGTCACTCTGCCACCGTGGCGCCCGTGGCCACGCCGACGGACAGCCTGTGCGACAGGAACAGGGTGTCCAGGTAGGCCTTGTAGAGCAGGTTGAGGTCGTCGCTGTTCTCCGCAGCGTCGGGCAGGAACTGCAGGCCGTAGTGGTACAGCAGGCGCGCATCGTGCGTCATGCTGCCGTCGACGAGCGACCCGAAGGTGAATACCTCTTCCTCGACGCCGAGCGGATCCTCCTCGATGGCCTCCTGCCGGCGGCTGCGAACCCGGTAGGTGCAGCGGAAGAGGTTTTCGCCGGTTTTCGAGGACACCCCCCGGATCAGCAGGCGCACGCCCGGGCGGAACTTGTGATCGACTGTGCCCTGCACGCCCCCGATGCTGCAGTCGGTCAGCTTGATCGGGTAGTCCGAGGCGATCCGGTCATCGATGTTGCGCACGACCAGTTGCAGCCGGTGCGCATTCGCCCCGGCATCGAAATAGACGAGGTTTCCGGGCAGTTCCTCCCGCTCAAAGGCCCGGCGGAGTTCCCCCTCGAGGTACTCCACTTCGATGAGCGGCAGCCGTGCGAGCAGGTCACTAAACATGTGCTCACACGACTCCCGGTTCCGTTGCGAAGCCGGCCGGATTCATTCCCGGCCAGCCCGGAATGCGAGGAACCGGCTGTACCGGACCCCGATACCGGGGTGACGCTGGTTTGCACAATCTGCCCATAATTGGAGCCACCCTGATACCTCCACGCCGGAATACTATCGGTTATTGAAGCAATATCCGCTGAATAATGCATGTTCTGGGCCAGATTCAACCGGCGGGTTGCGCCGGGAATACCTCGGTACGGGCGCGCGCCAGCACCGTGTGGAACAGTTCGCGCTCGGGCCGCTGGGCGCGACTGACAAGATAATAGCGCTCCCGCAATTCATCGGTGCGCCCCACCATCTGCACCGCGTACTGCCGGCTCACCTCGGACTCGATGGCGGTCGGACAGGTGAATATGCCCGCCCCTCTCTGGCCGAAAGCCTTGATCAGGGCGCTGTCATCGAACTCCCCGGCCACCCGCACGGCCAGGCCGTGCCCGAGCAGCCAGGCCTCCAGCGTCGTGCGCAGTGCCGTGCGCCGCCCCGGCATCAGGAATGGCTGTCCCCGGAGGCATGCCGGAAAATCGCCGCGGACTCCTGCCCGCAGTTGCGGCGCCGACATGAAGCTGATGCCCGTCTCACCCAGTTCATGGTTGTAAAGGCGCAGGTTGGGGTCGGGGGGCGCCGGATGGTCGGAAAGGATGAGGTCGAGCTTGTGGGCGGCGAGCAACGGCATGAGTTCCGACAGGTCACGCTCCTGGCATACCAGTCGAACCGACGGGGACTGCTCCATCACCGGCAGCAGGACCCGGGAGGCGATGAGCTTGGGCACCGCGTCGGCAATGCCGACACGGAGCTGCCCGCCCCCGTCGCGTTCGGCGGACAGCGCCGCCGCCAGTTCCTGGCGCAGGTCGAAGATGGTTTCGGCATAAGCAAGGGCCGTCTCACCCGCCGGCGTCAGCACCAGCCCGGTCCCCCGGCGCTGAAACAGCGCCTGTTCCAGGTCACTCTCGAGCTGCTTCAGCTGTGCGCTGATGGTCTGCGGACTGACGAAAAGGCGCGCGCTGGCGGCGGCGATGGAGCCCTCGCGCGCCACCACCCAGAAGTAATGCAGGTGCTTCAGGTTGAGTTCCCGCATTGAATCGCCCCCGGTCTGCCCATCCCGATAATCAACTATTAATTGATTCTAAACCAGATTAAATCTGCTTTTTCCGATACAACAAACCGGATAGTTTCGGTGGATGGAACCGGTCATACACGAGGAGACGGATGTGAATATCGAACTGCAGGCCCGCCCATTCAGCCTCACCCCCGCCCTGACGGAATGCGTGCAGCATTCGCTGGAACGGTTGACGCATCGCCACGGACGCCGGATCAGCAGCATATCCGTCCACATGGATGACGTGAACGGAAAGCGGGGCGGGATCGACAAGCGTTGCCGGGTCGTGGTGCGCCTCGCGCCCCGGCTGACGGTCGTCGGGGAGGCGCTCGCCGCGGATCTCTACCAGGCGATCAGCCTGGCGGCGCTGCGCGCGGAATCGGCGCTGATCAGGCGTGACAAGGATTCGCGGTTCCGGCGCCAGCCACGCACAAGGTGGACGGAGACGGACCAGGCCCGTTCGAGCCAGTCAGCAACAGCAGCGTGATATTCTTGCCCGGCGGCATCACGGCACTGCCGTAGCGCATGGGGATGGGCGTCGCGGACGCGACGCGGTTCGCCGTGCCGGCGGCCAATGCATGATCTTTCGTCGTGCCGGCCGCCCGATGCCCAAAGCCAGCACGGAATTCGGCACGCCGCTGTCCATGGGTGTAACCTTCGCGTTTAAAGTCGTGCCCGGGATTCCGCTGCTCCAGGCAGTTGCTTCAGGCACTTGCGACACTGCTGATCACGTGCTGATGTACGGGGAGGGGAAACAATGAACAAAGTGATTCAGGTCGGCATCGTCATGGGCAGCCGCTCCGACTGGGACATCATGCAGCACGCAAGCGAGACCCTGGCGCACTTCGGGGTCGAGCACGAATCGAGGGTCGTGTCTGCGCACCGCACGCCGCGGCGCATGTTCGATTACGCGGAGGCCGCCCTGGACCGGGGCCTCCAGGTGATCATCGCCGGCGCGGGCGGCGCCGCGCATCTGCCCGGCATGCTGGCAGCCATCACCCCGCTGCCCGTTCTCGGCGTGCCGGTTGCGCGCGCGGACTCCATGCTGCGGGGCGTTGATGCGCTCCTCTCGATCGTCCAGATGCCGCGCGGCGTTCCCGTGCCGACACTGGCGATCGGCCAGGCGGGCGCCGTGAACGCGGCGCTCAGCGCAGTGGCGATCCTCGCTCTGCACGATGAACGACTGCGCGGGGCGTTACAGGCGTTCCGCGCCGAACAGGCGCAGAAGGTAGCCGGGGAGACCCTGCCATGAGTGCAGTGCTGGGGATCATCGGGGGCGGCCAGTTGGCGTTGCTCCAGTGCGAGGCTGCGCGCGGGCTCGGCGTGCAGACCAAGGTGCTCAGCCCCGATCCGGCGGCACCCGCACGCCGGGCCTGCGACGAGTTCGTGCAGGCGGATTATGATTCTGCTGCCGCGCTGAAGTCTTTCACGCATGGCTGCACGGCGGTCACGATCGACCATGAGCACGTGCCGCTCGCATCCCTCCGTGCACTGGCCGCCCGGGTCCCGACCGAGCCCTCCCCCGAAACACTGCAACGCCTGCAGGACCGTCTTGCGCAGCGGGATTTCCTTGCCAGCCTGGACCTGCCGCAGGTGCCGTTCCGGGCGGTCGGCAACCGTTCTGCCGTGGGGGCGGCCGCCGGTACGGATTGCTTTCCGGGGGTGCTGAAGGTTCGCACGGGCGGATACGACGGTTACGGGCAGGTCCGCGTGCCGCGTGCCGAAGACCTGCAGGCCGCGTGGGAGCAACTGGACCAGCAGCCCTGCGTCCTGGAGAGCTGGCTGGAGGATATCCGCGAGTTCTCGCTGGTGGGCGCGAGGGCGCGCAACGGCGACGTTCGTATTTACGCCCCGGTCGCCAACCAGCATGAACAGGGGCAGCTCGTCCGCTCCGACCTCCCGGCCGACCTGCCTGCGGCTTCCCTCGAGGAGGCCACGCGATGCTGGAGCCGCATTGCGGCGGCGCTCGATTACACCGGCACCCTCACCGTCGAATTCTTCCTGCTTCCCGACGGCCAGGTGCTGGTGAATGAAATCGCCCCCCGGGTGCACAACAGCGGACACGTGACCCAGCTGTGTTACCGGCACAGCCAGTTCGAAATGCACGTCCGGGCGGTGACTGGCATGGAGTTGCCAGACCCAGGCTACCTGCGCACCGGCACCATGCTGAACCTGTACCCGCAGCACGGCTGCGACGATGCGGAAACCGCCACGCTTTGGGAGCGGTCCGTGGGGGGCGAGATCATTCTCTACGGGAAGGAACCGCGGCCGCGCCGCAAGATGGGGCACTGGCTGCTGGAGAGCGAACAGGTGGCGGCGGCGCTCGGGAAACTGCGCGCGAATGCCGAAGCGGGCCGCCCGTCGGACACTGACGCCGCATGAGCCTGTTCCGCCAGGTGCCGGCATCAGGCCGGGTGGCCGGTAACCGGGAGGATTCCTGGCATGAGTGAGAAAGTGGACGTGCGGCAGGCGCTGCGGGTATTCCAGTTCGTCAGCGACAACGGCACGCAGTGCCCGGGCGGATACCGGCTGGATGGCGTGACCGCCCGCACGGAGCAGGACGGGTACTCGGTCGCACTGGAAGACGGCAGGGTGTGCCTGCGGGTCGGCTTCCACAACAGCCACAGCGTGGACTTCGACACCCGCCACGACCTGGACGAGTTTCTCGCCCACCTCGACAAGCTGGACCGCCTCTCCCGCGCCACCGATCCTGACTCCTGACCGGCAGGCGGAACACCGCCGCGGGCCGGCATCCCGAATGCCCCGCTGCCTGCCCTGCCCGTGGCCTGCCTGCGCCACGCGATGCCGGATGAACAGTGCACTGCCCCGAAGTACTCACTAAACTCAGTTGGAGACCTCCCGGAGCGCCGCCGTGCCACCTATCCGACAGGCATTCCTTGGCTGCCGCCATCCGCCTGATCTCCGTCCCCCTGCCGGCTGGCCGCACCGGCTCAGCGCCCTCGTTCTACTGGCGCTCGCCCTGTTTTCCTGGGTCGGTCCCGCCGGGTCGGCGACGCCGGTCCGCGCCACGGAACTCCCGGCCCCGCTGAACCCGGATGGGCCGGGTCAGCCACTGGGCCGTCATGTCCTGTACATGCTGGAATCCGGGTCGCGCCTGGCACTCGAGGAGGCGGTCCATGCCCTTGCCCGCGGGGACTTCCATCCGGGTGGGAGCGAGATCCTGAATTTCGGGATCGGTTCCGACCCGGCCTGGATATTCTTTCGCGTGGGCAACGAGGGGGCGGCCGCCGCCGAGCGAAACCTGCTGATCGACACCTCCTGGCTGGACCGGGTCGAGGCGTACCTGGTGGCGCCGGACGGCACGGTCAGGGAGTTGCAGTTCGGCGACCGGCAACCGTTTGCCGAGCGGCCGGCGGACACCCGCACCTTCCTGCTGCCGCATGCCTTCGAGCCTGGCGTCACGGCTGTGTACCTGCGGATCGAGACCCCGGATCCCATGGTGCTGCCACTCCACCTGGAAACCGCACAGGCCACCGCTGCACGTATCGCGCAGAACCAGTACGGCTACGGGCTGCTGTACGGATTTCTCACCGCCCTGCTCGCCTACAACCTGATGCTGTACGCGGGTCTGCGCCAGGTCCGCTACGCGCTGTATGCCGCTTACCTGGGCGCGTTCATATTGCTCAACATCGCCTACACCGGGCATGGCTTCCGGTGGCTGTGGCCTTTCAGCACCACCTGGACGCAGTGGGCGCAGCCGGTCCTGATGGTGCTGTACGCGGTCGCCGGCCTGACGTTCGCGATCCACTTTCTCGGGACGAGCAAGCATTTCCCCCGCACCTACACCACCATCAACGGTTCGAACGCTGTCGCGGTCGGCCTGCTCCCCCTGTTCATGATCACGGGCCGCCAGGAAGAGGCCCTGGTCTTCGCGTTCACCTACCTGACGCTGTTCACCGGCGCCATGGTGGCTCTGGGCATCGCCTCGGTGCGGGTCGGGCAGTTTGCGGCCCGCTATTTCCTGGCCGCAGCGGTATTCGCGATGATGGGCGCCGCTTCCAGTTCGCTGGCGGTCTGGGGTCTGGTGCCATTCTCCGTCTGGAGTTATCACGCGGTCGAACTCGGCATGATGATCGAGGCGGCACTGCTGGCGCTGGCGCTCAGTCACCAGTTCCAGGTGGTCCAGAGCGAACGCGACCTCGCAAGGATGCTGGCGCGCCTCGACCCACTGACCCGCGCCAACAACCGGCGCGCCTTCGAGGACCTCACCACGCCGCTCTGGAGCAGTGCCGTGCGCTACGACCGGCCGCTTTCCCTCATCATGCTGGACCTGGATCACTTCAAGCGCTTCAACGACGTGTTCGGCCATGACTGTGGCGACGAGATCCTGAAGACTGTCGCGGCGGAATTGCGCGAAGGCATCCGCGAGCAGGATGTGCTGGCGCGCTGGGGTGGCGAGGAGTTCATCATTCTGCTGCCGGAAACCGGGCTGGAGAAAGCGGTCGCTCTCGCCGAACGTCTGCGGGTCCGGGTCGCGCGGGTACGCATCCCCTACGATCTGGCCGAGGTCACGGTGACCATCAGCCTCGGCGTCGCCCAGCGCAACCGCCGCCATGACCGGTTGCACGACCTGATCGCGAGCGCTGACATGTACCTGCTCAAGGCCAAGCGCGACGGCCGCAACCGCGTCGTGCACGGCCCCTTCGAAGCGGACAACGGCACGGCCACTCCGTCGCGCCGGAAATGAGCCTTCCCCGCCACCGGCGGTCTGGCAGAAATTCCGTTCAACACCGGGACCCAACGGCACTACAATGTGCGCTTTACGCCGCACCGGGAGGTGTCGCTTGTCCTGGGAAGGGTGGTTCTCACTGACGTTGACCGGCGCCGTCCTCCTGGTGCTCGCCCTGACCCGGCTGGGCCCGCACGTGGTGCTGACCGCCGCCCTGACCCTGCTCAGCGTGACCGGCGTGCTTTCCGCCGGCGAGGCGCTGGGCGGGTTCGCCAACCCGGGCCTGGCCACCGTCGCCGCCATGTTCGTGGTGGCGGCGGGCATCCAGGGATCCGGCGGCGCCGACTGGATCGTCACGCGCCTGCTCGGGCGGCCCAAGTCAGCGCGCGATGCAATCGAGCGCCTGTTTCCGCCGGTGGCCGGCCTGAGCGCATTCATCAACAACACCCCGGTGGTGGCGACGCTGATCCCCGCCGTCCACGCCTGGTCGCGCCGTGCCGGGGTGCCGCCATCGAAACTGATGATCCCGCTCAGCTACGCGGCGATCCTCGGCGGCACGCTGACCCTGATCGGCACCAGCACCAACCTGGTGGTGAACGGCCAGTACCAGGCGCTGACGGGCAACGCCGGGTTTACGCTGTTCTCGATCACCGCGGTGGGCCTGCCGGTGGCCCTCGCGGGCTTCGTGTTCATGTGGCTGTTCTTCCCCCGCTGGCTGCCGGACCGCAGCAGCGAGGAGGCGTTCGCCAACCTGCGCGAGTTCACGCTCGAAGTGCGCGTGGCGCAGAACGGGCCCCTGGTGGGCAGGACGGTCGCCGCCGCCGGGCTGCGCGAACTGGACCGGGTGTACCTGGTCGAGATCGAGCGGGACGGCACGATCCTGACCGCGGTGCCCTCGGAGGAGACCCTGCGCGGCGGGGACCGGCTGGTCTTCGCCGGCGAAACCCAGGCGATTTCCGACCTGCTGCGCATCAACGGCATCGAGCCGTCCACCGACGGCGACCCGCAGCATGTCTCGCTGCGCGACCGCGCCGAGCGCCGCCTGGTCGAGGCCGTGGTCTCCCCGTCCTGCGCTGCGCTCGGCCTGGGCATCCGCGACGCCCGCTTCCGGGACCGCTACGGCGCGGTGGTGCTGGCGGTGGCACGCAACGGGGAACGGGTGCAGGGGAATCTCGGCAACATCCGGCTGGAAGCGGGCGACACGCTCTTGCTGGAGGCGCGCCCAGCCTTCGTAACGCGGCAGCGGTATAACCGTGACTTTCTGCTGATCAGCGATCTCGGCGCCGAGCAGCCCCGCCACGAGCGCGCGCTGGTCGCCTGGGGCATCCTGCTCGCGCTGGTCCTGGCGGCGGGCACCGGCCTGCTCTCCATGCTCAACGCGGCGCTGGTCGGCGCCGGACTGATGCTCATCACCGGCTGCTGCACCGTCAGCCAGGCCGAGCGCAGTGTCGACCTGACGATTGTCGTAACCATCGGCGCGGCATTCGCGCTCGGCACAGCGCTTGAGAAAACCGGCTGTGCCCAGTGGATCGGCGCCGGTCTGGTTGCCTTCGGCGCCGACCGGCCGTGGCTGCTGCTGATCCTAGCCTACGTTTCGGTGTCGCTTCTGACCGAGGTCATCACCAACAACGCGGCCGCGCTGCTGATGCTGCCCGTCGTGCTGGAGGTGACCGACGCCGCCGGCCTCGCCCACGAACCGTTCGTGTTCGCCATCATGATGGCGGCATCAGCGAGCTTCGCCACGCCGCTCGGCTACCAGACCAACCTGATGGTGTACGGACCGGGCGGCTATCGCTTCGGTGACTTCCTGCGCGTCGGCGTGCCGATGAACCTGTTCATCGCCGTCGTCACCCTCGCCGTTCTGCTGTTGGGTTGGCCGCTGCAGCGCTGAACGCCCACCGGCAACGCGTCGGCGGCCACCATGCAGGTCAGGATTCTTTCCCTTCCGTGCCGCCAATCCTTTGCCGTGCGGCAAATTAGCGTGCGAAAATGATGCTGTACGGCAGACACCCCGCTCACCGGCCGCGCCGGAGTCCGACGCGGGCTCCGCTCCCAGGCTGAAGAATCACCGCAGGTCCGGCACTACCGTGGCTGACAGAAACCGATTGCGTATGGACGGGCCAGGCCGCTCGATGGCAGGCCCGCCCATCTACTCGACCCACTCGTGGCAGTCCACGGGCGCCGCCCGTGGCCGACGCTGGCGTCGCCGCGCGGGTTGGCTGCTGTTCCTCGTGCTGGTACTGGGAATGCTGCACGTCGAGGCGCGGACCTCGTACCTGCAGGCGCTCCTGCTGCCTGACTACGCGCAAAGCCTGCGTTTCGAGGTGAAGGAAGGCCCCAGCGACGCGATTCGCTTCCCGCGCTGGGGGCCGTTCGACCTGCGCATGGGGTACGTGCGGCTGCCGGCGATGCTGGAGCGGCTGCAGCAGAACGACTTCGTGATCGACCGCCAGGCGCGGATGTCGCCGGAGATGATCCGCTACGTGGACGCGGGCCTGTACGCCGCGTTTCGCGAGAAGACCCGCGCCGGCCTCATCATCAACGACCACCAGGACCGCACCCAGTACGACTTCCGCTACCCGCGCCAGGCGTTCAACTCCTTCGCGGACATACCACCGGTCGTCGCCGACACCCTGCTGTTCGTCGAGGACCGCAAGCTGCTCGACCCGCAGAGTCCGCGCAAGAACCCTGCGGTGAACTGGGGCCGCTTCCTCAAGGCGACGCTGGCCAAGGTCGGCGACAGCATGAACATCGACACGCCCTCGATGGGCGGCAGCACGCTGGCGACCCAGATCGAGAAGTACCGTCATTCCGAGGACGGCATCACCGGTTCCATCGGGGAAAAGCTGCGCCAGATGGCGTCGGCCAGCGTGCGCGTCTACCAGCAGGGCGCGGATACCATGCCGGCGCGGCGCCGGCTGGTGCTGGATTACCTGAACACGGTGCCGCTGTCCGCGGCCCCCGGTCACGGCGAGGTGAACGGGATCGGAGATGGCCTGCAGGTCTGGTTCGCCGCGGATCTCGACGAGGTCAAGGCCGCCCTGCTCTCGAAACCCATCGGTGCGGAGGAACTGGAACTGCAGGGCCGCGCCCTGCGCCAGGTCGTCGCGCTGATCGTCGCCCAGCGGCGCCCCTCCTATTACCTGGTACAGCGGCGCGACCAGCTGGAGGAACTGGTCGACGCGCACCTGCGCCTGCTGCGGAGCAAGGAACTGATCGGGCAGGAACTGCTGCAGGCCGCACTGGAGACCCGGCTGCAGTTCCGCGACTTCGCCCGCAACCGGGCGGTGCGGCCGGTGGACTCGGGCAAGGGCGTGAACATGGTGCGCAGCCGGCTGATGAGCCTGCTCGGCGTGCCACTGTACGATCTCGACCGTCTCGACCTGGTCGCGCAGACCACGCTGGACGGCCCCCTGCAGCAGGAAGTCACGCAGTTCCTGCGCGACCTGGGCGACCCGGAAACGGCGCGCCGGAGCGGCCTGGTCGGTGAGTACCTGCTCAAACCCGGCCAGACCGCCGACCTGCGGTACAGCTTCACGCTGTTCGAGCGCACCCCGCACGGCAGCATGGTCCGGGTGCAGACCGACAATACCGACATGCCCTTCGACATCAACGAGGGGAGCAAGCTGGAACTGGGTTCCACGGCCAAGGTGCGGGTGCTCGTCAGCTACCTCGGCGTGATCGCCGAGATGCACGAGGATGTTGCCGGCAAGCCGGACTTCATCCGGGCGCAGTTGCGCGATCCCGATCTCGACCGGCTCGGCCGCTGGGTACTGGAACGGCACCGCGACGATCCGGACATCAGCCTGCAGGAACTGCTGGCCGAGGCGATGGAACGGCGTCACTCGGCCCACCCGGGCGAGGTGTTCATCACGGGCGGCGGCGCCCACACCTTCGGCAACTTCAAGCGCGAGGACAACGACCGCCTGCCGACCGTGCGCGAGTCGCTGCGCGAGTCCATCAACCTGCCCTTCGTGCGCATGCTGCGCGAGGTGATCAGCCACATCACCTACCAGCAGTGGAGCGACCTGCAGGCAGTGCGCAAGGATGACGA
>JBFKKR010000015.1:0-38866 GCA_041682035.1 Pseudomonadales bacterium
ACCTGATCGGCAACGGGTTGAAGTTCCACCGCCAGGGTGTCCCGCCGGTTGTCACCGTGCGCGCGGAGCCGTTGGAGCAATGCAGCCTGTTCCCCGGACGCGGCTGGAAATTCCAGGTCACGGACAACGGCATCGGCATTCCGGCCGCATACGTCGAGCAGGTTTTCGGTGCCTTCGAGCGGCTGCACTCACGCAGCGAATTCGAGGGCAGCGGCATCGGGCTCTCAGTCTGCCGCAGCGCGGTCGAACGTCATGGTGGACGGATCACGGTCGAGAGCGTCGAGGGGGAAGGGAGCACGTTCGAATTCATCCTGCCGGAAAAGCAGGATGCCGCGCACCTGAGCGCCTGAGCGCGCCTATTGCAGGGGCGTGCCCGCCGGGCGGCCGCCCGGCGTGGAGGCGTCGCCGCTGTCCTCCGGCGGCAGCACCACCGATGTGTGGACCACGCCGACGCAGCAGTTCTTGCCCTGTTCCTTCGCGGTCAGTACCGCGTTCTGCACTTCCTCCAGCAGGCTGTCGCGGGACACACCCTTGAAGGGCTGCACGCTCGCCACGCCGACGCTGACCGTCAGGATGTCGCCGGTCGTGGACCCGGCATGGCGGATCGCCAGGCCACGCACCCGGTCCAGCATCTGCTCGGCGACGAAGCGCGAGCCGTCTTCGTCCGTATCCGCCAGCACCATGCCGAACTGCTTCGAACCGATGCGCGCGACCAGGTCGCCCGGACGCACCACGCCGTGGCTCAGTTCGAGCGCGATCTGGCGCAGCGCCTCGTTGCCCTGGTCGTGGCCGTAGAGTTCGTTGTACGCGCCGAAATCATCGAGGTCATACACCGCCAGTGACAACGGCGTGCCGTAACGCGCTGCGCGATTCCACTCCTGCTGGTAGAACGACAGGAAGCGCCGCTCGTTGGCGAGGCCGGTGAGGGAGTCGGCGGACGCAAGTTTTTCCAGCTGCTGCCGCGCTTCCGCCAGGTCCGCCATCGCGGCGTGCAGTTCGGCCTCCAGTTGTTTGCGGTCCGACAGGTCCCGGATCACCACGGCGATGTTGTTCTCCTGCTCGCTGGAGGCCGCGGCCCACTCCAGCCAGCGGTAGGAGCCCTCGGCAGTCTGCATGCGGCATTGAAACGTCACGCGCTGCTCGGAGGACTCCATCATGTGCTGGAACGCGGCGCGCGCCTCGTCGCGATCGTTCGGATGCACGAGGTCCAGGCAGGGCATCTCGAACAGGTCCTCCGGCTCGTAACCGAGGAATTCACTCCAGGCGTGGTTGAAGCGCAACAGCGTGCCATCGAGGTCGAGCAGCCCGAGCATGTCCGGGGAGACGCGGAAGAAGCGGTCGGTCTCCTTGCGCTCGCGCTGTATGGTGATCGCGCGCCCGATCCCACCGGCCATGATCTCGATGGTTTCCATGTCACGCCGTTCGAAAGGGTTGCCGCGCTTGCCGCCGGAGAACAGGCAGAACGTGCCGAAAAGCTTGCCGTCGACCCAGATCGGCGCGCTGATGAACGATCCGGGGAACAGCGAACAGTGGCCTTTCCGCCGCGACGCCAGCGCATCGCCGGCGACGTCCGACACCATCAGCGGGCGCTTCGTCTCGAGTACGCGTCCGCAATAGGTGTCATCGATCACGAAGCGCGACCCGGCGCCGACGTCCCCGGTATCGCCGGCCACGTACAGGATGGTGTAGGAGCGCCCCTGTATGTGCGAGATGAAGCCCCCCTCGCAGTCGAGGAAGCGCAGCGCGGCCTCGAGGTATTCGCGGTACATCGCGCGCATGTCATTGGTTGGCATCGACAGCAGGTCGTGCAGGGCGCGCAGTTCCGCGGTATAGGCATCGACCTCCTCCGGCGAGACCGAGGCGTTGTCTGCGAATCGCATGCGGACCGGGGCGTACCGGTCGGTGACGCGCTGGTTGACGCGGTGGCCGATCATGACCACGGAACTGACGTGACCGGCACCGTCCTTGACCGGCGCGAACACCGAGTCGAACAGCCGGGTGCCTTCGCGCGTCGCGAGCTTGTGCACGGCGTACACACGTTCGCCGCTGTCACGGCACTTGCGCGCGTGGTTTTCCACCACACGTTCGAAATCGTCCTTCACCACCTCGGCGAGACTGCCGGCGCGAAAAGATTTCCTGACCTGGAAAGCATCCCGAGCGGCAGTGTTCAGGTAGCTGACGCCCAGATCGTTCTCCAGCACGAGAAAGAGGTCATCAGACTGGTCGAAATAGGCGCGGAAACGCTCCAGTGCGTGCTGCTCGGCGGTGGGCGGCACCTCTGCCAGAAGGGCTTCGAGCCGGTCCTTGAGCTGATCGGCGGTGGTGTCGCGGAGCGCGTGGTGAACCTGTTCCCTGAAATCCATGATGCTCCCGGACAGCGTGCGCTGGACTCAATCGCAAGGGGCGGCCGTCCCGACGGGAACAACCGGATGTTCGATTCCCCCAGTCTAGTCGCTGGCGACTCCATGCAGGTACCGTACATCGCAAAAATGCAACCGCCTGTGGATGGCCCACCTGTGCAAGCCGCGTACAGGCGCGTGGCGCCGGGCTGGGGATTGTCCACAAAATCTGTGGATAACTCTGGGGACAACATTGCCGGATCGGCCCGGTGAACGAGAAAGTCCGCGAGAGAGTCCGCCCATGCCGTTTTTTTGCTCGATCAAAAAGCGCTTCAAATCAGGCACTTAAAACAACAATCAATAACTTATGGCGGATTGCTTACAAGCTTGTTTCAAATTGGCGCCTAGATTTATATTTGTGAATAACTTGCCGGCCTGGCCCCGGGCCCACCTCGCAGAACGGCGGTCCGGGCTTACGCCCGGCCCGGTATGTATCGGCGGCATTCAGTTTCGATAACGGCATTCGATGCCCTCGATCTCGAGGGCGCAAACCTCCATCTCCACCACCGGCGCATCGCCATTGCCCAGCCCGACCACCTGGGCACGGATGATTTCCCCGACCGCGGGCTTCGGGTCGTCCATCAGGAGGAAAACACCGTCATCGGAGATGTCGCGCGTCTTGACCATGCGTGACTCGTCTTCTGAAACGATCATGAGGACTGTGACCGTCATCGGAATGCGGGACAACTGTCTGCCCCGGGGCTTCTCACCGCTCTCCATCGCCAGCATCCCCTTCACGCGTTCCCTGCATTCGAGTAAAAAAACCGCTACTCACCAGACACATATAGCATCAAATCAGGCGCCCGGCGGGCAGGCGCAACGTGGCTTATGGGGCCGGCGGGACGTCCAGGCCTCTGGGTGCCGGCCGGTTTTCGCCTGTTGAAAAATATTGAAGGAGTTGTGGATAGTTCTGGGGATAAATCCTGCGGTGTCGGCGACTTCACTGCCTGTCGATTTGTCTGACAATGTGACAATCTCCGGCCAGTTCGGCTTAAATTCTGAAATATCAACGGGTTGGACATCATTACCGGCGATGCCGCAGCGATGCCTCTCAGCCCGGGATCCCCCGCCTGGGGAATTTAGAAAAGTTGATAACTTTCCCCACGGGTCACGGGCCAGTCCCCACAAATAAAAATCAGGCTAACCATACCTCCGAATTCGAATTCAGACCAGTGCCTGTGGATAATTCTGTGGGAAACTTTTGCCGCCCGTTGGAACGCAAAATATTTTCATCGTCAAGTAGCAAATGCGCTGATTTTGTCTTTTTTTTCTTCTTTAAAAACAGATGCTTGCAGGGCGCATGGAATAAAACAGTGGTTTAGGTAGCTGTTGTAGGACAATTTCGTGGTTTGGCGCCACATGTGAATAACTTCTGCTCAGCGGATTCCCGGCCCCACCCGGACCACAGCCAGGGCTGCCTGGAAAATTACTTTGATTCCGGTGCGCAGGATGTAAGTGGCGGCTCACGGACCGCCATGATCCGGGGCACTGGGGCGGGCGGAAAACGCTCAGGACGTGCTCACGAACGCCCGTTCGATGGCGAAATGGCCGGGGATGCCCTGGCGCGTCTCGCGGAAGCCCTGTCCGGCGAGGATGCCGACGGTATCGCGGAGCATCTCCGGGCTGCCGCAGAGCATGAAGCGGTCCTCGTCCGGGGTCGGCGCGGGCAGCCCCAGGTCGGCCACCAGCCGGCCGTCCTGCAGCAGGTCGGTGATCCGCCCCTGGTTCACAAAAGGCTCCCGCGTGACCGTCGGGTAATATTTGAGCTTGTCGCGCACTTCCTCACCGAAATACTCGTTCGCGGGCAGTTCCTCGGTGATCAGCTGGCGGTAGGCAAGGTCCTCCACCCGGCGCACGCCGTGCACGAGTATCACCTGCTCGTACTGTTCGTACACCTCCGGGTCCTTGATGATGCTGATGAACGGCGCCAGGCCGGTGCCCGTGGCCAGCAGCCAGAGGCGCTTCCCCGGCAGCAGGTGGTCGGTGACCAGCGTCCCGGTGGGCTTGGTCGAGATCAGGATCTCGTCACCGGCGCGGATGTGCTGGAGCTTCGAGGTCAGCGGCCCGTCGGGCACCTTGATGCTGAAGAATTCCAGCTTCTCCTCGTAGTTGGCGCTGGCGATGCTGTAGGCGCGCAGCAGCGGACGGCCCTCGTGCTCCAGCCCGACCATGGTGAAATGGCCGTTCTTGAAGCGCAGTCCCTGGTTGCGGCTGGTGGTGAAACTGAACAGCCGGTCCGTCCAGTGATGAACATCCAGTACTTCCTCGCGGATCAGGTTGGCCACGGTTCGGCGCCTCGCAATCTGTCGAAAACATGATCACCTTACCTGTGCCCCATAAATCGTTAAAATGGTTTATATAGATATTATTATCCGGTTTTACCGATATAAAGTCCCAACGGGAGCGACGGATGCGTTATACCCTGCGGCAACTCGAGGTCTTCCTGGCGACCGCGCGCCACGAGAACATCACGCGCGCTGCGGAGAGCCTGGCGATGTCCCAGTCGGCCGCCAGCGGCGCCCTGAAGGATCTCGAGAGCCAGTTCGACCTGCAGTTGTTCGATCGGGTCGGCAAGCGCCTGCAACTCAACGCCCTCGGCCGTGCGGTCCGGCCACGCGCGCTGGCGGTGCTCGAGCAGGCCGGGGAACTGGAACTCGCGTTCGCGGCGCACGACCAGCCCGGCCCGCTGGAACTCGGCGCCACGCTGACCATCGGCAACTACCTCGCGGTGGGCATGATGGCGCGCTACCGCGAACTGCATCCCACCGCGCGCGTGCGCCTGGACGTCGCCAACACCAGCGTCATCGCCCGGCGCGTCCGCGACTTCGAGCTGGACCTGGGCCTGATCGAGGGGGAACTGCAGCACCCGGACCTGGAAGTGCTCCCGTGGCGCGACGACGAGCTGGTGGTCTTCGCCGCGCCTGACCACCGGCTGGCGCGGCGGCGCCGGCTCGATGACGACGACCTGCGCGGCTGCCACTGGATCGTGCGGGAAGCCGGATCCGGGACACGCCAGACCTTCGACCGCGCCATGGCGGGCATCCTGCCGGAACTGCACATCACGCTGGAACTGCAGCACACCGAGGCGATCAAGCGCGCGGTGGCGGCCGGCCTGGGGGTTGGCTGCCTGTCGCGACTTTCCCTCGCCGACGCCTTCGGCCATGGCACTCTCGTGCCCCTGCCGGTGACGCATCGCAACCTGGCGCGGCGTTTCTATATCATCCTGCACCGGCAGAAGTACCGCAGCGCCGCGATCGAAGCGTGGCTGGAGCTGTGCAGGGAAGATGATGAACCGCGCAACGGGGCAGGTGACACATGATCGAGTTTTCCATCGAGCATGACGAGAAATCCGTCGGGGAAGCCTATCGGCAGTTCTGGAAGCACCGCTACGGTTCCCTGCGGACCGGCGCCTGCGTCCTGCTGACCGTGCTGTTCATCCCGTTCTTCGGCCTCGCCGGTCAACCGCACTGGACCCTTTACTGCCTGGTCACCGGGACCGTGCTTTTCATCTTCCTGCTCTACACGATGCGCGACTCGGCCGTGCGCATGGCGCTGGATCAGTTCCGGCTGATCGAACCGCCGGTTTTCAGGTACCGGCTGAGCGAGGCAGGCCTGTACGAGAAGTCCGCAATATGCCACTGCGAACTGTACTGGCAGGCGTTCGCCGGTTACCTCGAACTGCCCGGCTTCTTCACGATCCTGCGCAAGCCCGCCGACGCCGGGCAGTTCATCGCTTTCCCCACCGGGCAGTTGCCCGAGGAAGCCCGGCAGTTTTTCCGGGAGCGCCTGCAGCCGCTCTGAACGGGCGCTGCATTGGAGTTGCTTCGCGCGGCGGATATAATCGGCCACCGTCGCTCCACGGACCGGAGCACGACAGTGGATGGAAGGGAATCCAGCATGACGAACACGTCGTATGCCGCGCCCGCGGGAGTACGCTTCAAGGGAACCGTCCTGAGTTGCGTGGTGCTGGAGATCGGCGCCTACACCGCGGACGGCTTTGCCCGCGAACTGCAGGAACAGGTCGCGCGCGCTCCCGAGTTCTTCACTTCCGCACCCTGCCTGCTCAGCCTGGAGAAGTTCGCGGGAGACCTGCCGGCATTCCCGATTCTCCAGGCGCTGGAGTCCTGCGCCGCCGCGTCGGTTCGGGTGATCGGGCTGCGCGCCGGGTCCCCGGAAACCGTGCAGCTGGCGCAGATCGCCGGATTGCCCTGCCTGGAAACCGCGGACCCGCGCCAGTCCCGCCAGCGGCCGGCTGAACGTGAACCCGGTGGCGACACTGACAACGACAGCGCAGCAGCCACGCCGACGCCGACGCGGGTGATCCGCCAGCCCGTGCGTTCCGGCCAGCAGGTGTGCGCTCCCGACGGCGACCTGATCGTGCTGGCGCCGGTCTCCACCGGCGCGGAAGTGCTCGCGGCCGGCAACATCCACCTCTACGCCCCGCTGCGCGGACGGGCGCTGGCGGGCATCCACGGCGACACGACGGCGCGCATCTTCTGTCAATCGCTGGAAGCCGAACTGATCGCCATCGCCGGCTGCTACCGCATCGTCGAACAGACCGGGGAAGCCGGCTGGAAGCAATCGGTCGTCATCGAGATGTTCGACGACCGGCTCGTCGTCAATCCGTTGCCGGCGGCGCGTGCCGCCGGCTGATTCGTCCACCCACACAGGTACCAGACATTGGCAAAAATCATCGTCGTTACTTCCGGCAAGGGCGGGGTCGGCAAGACCACCACCAGTGCATCCATCAGCTCCGGGCTGGCGGCACGCGGCCACAAGACCGCGGTGATCGACTTCGACGTCGGCCTGCGCAACCTCGACCTGGTCATGAACTGCGAACGCCGCGTGGTGTTCGACTTCGTCAACGTGATCCAGGGCGAGGCCGGCCTGAACCAGGCGCTGATCCGTGACAAGCGGCTCGAATCGCTCTACATCCTCCCGGCCTCGCAGACCCGCGACAAGGACGCCCTCACCAAGGAAGGGGTGGAGAAGATCCTCGAGGAGCTCTCCAAGACCTTCGAGTACATCATCTGCGACTCACCGGCGGGGATCGAGCACGGTGCGCTGATGGCGATGTACTACGCCGACGAGGCCATCGTGGTCACCAACCCGGAGGTCTCCTCGGTGCGCGACTCGGATCGCATCCTCGGTATCCTGCAGAGCAAGTCACGGCGTGCCGAGCGCAACGAGGAGCCGATCCGCGAGCACCTGCTGCTGACCCGCTACGACCCGGAGCGCGTCGCCGGCGGGCAGATGCTGTCGGTGCAGGACGTGCAGGAGATCCTGTCGGTGCCGCTGCTGGGTGTGATCCCGGAGTCCAGGGCGGTGCTGAACGCCTCCAACCAGGGCATCCCGGTGATCCTCGACGAGGAGGCCGCCGCCGGCATGGCCTATGCCGACGCCGTCGCGCGCCTGCTCGGCGAGGACCGCCCGCAGCGCTTCATCGAGGCACAGAAGAAAAGCTTCCTGCAACGCATGTTCACGGGGTCCGCCACATGAAATTCTGGGATTACTTTTCCGCGCCCAAGCCGGGCACCGCGAGCGTCGCCAAGGAACGCCTGCAGGTCATCGTCGCCCACGAACGCGCCTCGCGCGGCCAGCCGGACTTCCTGCCGAAGCTGCAGCAGGAACTGCTCGAGGTCATCCGCCGCTACGTGCAGGTGGAGGAAGACGACGTCCAGGTGCAGGTCGACCGCAACGAGACCTGCTCGGTGCTGGAACTGAACGTCAACCTGCCCGCGTCCTGACCCCGCCCGGCCCGCCCGGCCCGGCAGGACTGCTGCCGGGCCGGGCGCTATTGCCTATACTCCGGAACACCCCGTCCCTTGCCGGAGACCCACCATGACCCGCATGAACATTCTCGACGCTTCCTGGCTGTTTGTGGAATCCCCGGAGGCGCCGATGCACGTCGGCAACCTGACCATCTACAAGCTGCCCGAAAACGCATCGGAAGACTTCCTGCGGAAGGTCGCCCACAAGTGGCGCGAGACGAAGGAGTTTCACCCGCCGTTCAACCTGAAGCTGCCGAACGGGCGGCTGAGCGGCATCGGCATGAAGTGGAAAGTGGATGACGACCTCGACATCGATTACCACTTCCGGCATTCCGCGCTGCCCCGCCCCGGCGGTGAGCGGGAACTCGGCGTACTGATCTCCCGGCTCCACAGTCACCCGCTCGATTTCAACCGGCCGCTGTGGGAATGCCACCTGATCGAGGGCCTGGAGAACGACCGCTTCGCCATCTACTTCAAGTGCCACCATTCCCTGATCGACGGCGTCAGCGGGGTGCGCATGCTGCAACGGATTCTTTCCGATAACCCGCGCAAGAAGAACCTGCCGGCGCCCTGGAGCGTCCCGCCGGCGCAGAAGGCGCCCAGGGGCGCCCCGGATCTGCGTGAACTGCCGTCCACCGAGAACGCCGCGCGCGCCGCGCTGAGTGACCTGCGTGGCAAGGTGCGCACCGCCGGTGAACTGCGCAAGGCGCTGCGCAAGGTGCGCAAGAGCGGGAAGAATGCCGATGACCCGATGAAGGCGCCGTTCGAGTGCCCGCAGACGATCCTCAACCAGCGCATCACGCCGCAGCGGCGTTTCGCCACGCAGCAGTACAGCCTCGAACGGGTCCGCAACCTCGCCAAGATGGCCGATGGCACCGTGAATGACATCGTGCTGGCGATCTCGGCAAGCGCCATCCGGCGTTACCTGAAGGAGGCCAACGCGCTGCCCAAGGAACCCCTGACCGCCGGCCTGCCGGTCAACGTGCGCCCGGCCGACGACCAGGGCACCGGCAACGCGATCAGCTTCATCATGGTGAGCCTGGCCACCAACATCGCCAACCCGGTGAAGCGCCTGCGGGCCATCCAGGCCTCGGTGCAGAGCGCCAAGGAGCACCTGCAGAGCCTGCCCAAGGCGGCCCTGCAGCAATACACCTCGCTGATCATGGCGCCCTTCATGCTGCAGCTGGCGACCGGACTGGGCGGGCGCATGCGCTCGGTGTTCAACGTCACCATCTCCAACGTGCCGGGACCGCAGGAACATCTCTACTACGACGGCGCCCGGCTCGAGGCGACCTTCCCGGTCTCGCTGATTCCGCACGGACAGGGGGTGAACATCACCTGTGTCTCCTACGCCGACACGCTGAACTTCGGCCTGACCGGCTGCCGGGACACCGTCCCGCACCTGCAGCACATGGCGGTGTACATGGGCGAGGCGCTGGAAGAACTGGAGGCGGCGCTCGGCGGCTGATCGCAAGCCTGCCGGGCGGACCGCCCGTGGTCACGGGCGGCGCTTTCCCGTAGTCTGAGCCGAACCCGACGTCAGGGAGCCCGCATGACGCGACATCGAATCAAAGGCAAGACGATCGTCGTCACCGGCGCGTCCAGCGGGATCGGCCGCGCGGCCGCCTTGCAGCTCGGCAAGCGTGGTGCGCATGTCATCGCGCTGGCGCGGCGGGCGGACGAACTGGAGAAACTGCGCGGCGAGATCGAGGCGGACGGCGGCCAGGCGAGCGTGTACCCGGTGGACCTGTACCAGCTCGATGCCATCGACGCCGTCACCACGGACATTCTCGCCCGTCACGGCCGCGTCGACGTGCTGGTCAACAACGCCGGCCACTCCATCCGCCGCAAGGTCACCGAGCAGCTGGAGCGCTTCCACGACTACGAACGCTGCATGCAGATCAACTACTTCGCGCCGCTGCGCCTGACGCGCAACCTGCTGCCGCCGATGCTGGAAGCGCGCCGGGGCCATGTCATCAACGTGCTGACCTGGGGCACGCTGGTACCGACCCCGAAGTTCTCCGCCTACATCGGTTCGAAGTGCGCGCTGGAAGGCTTTTCCAAGGCGCTGGGCGCGGAACTGGAGAAAAAGGGCATCACCGTGACCAGCGTGCATTACCCGCTGGTGTACACCCCGATGATCAAGCCGGCCGCCAGGCACTACCGGCACATGAAGGGCATCAGCGCGCAGGAGGCCGGCTCCTGGATCGTGAAGGCGGTCGAAACCCGGCCGACGCGGGTCGCCCCGTGGTACGCGGTGCTGGGCGGCGCCCAGTCCTTCGTTTTCCCGCGCATCTCGCAGTGGGTCGCCGGCCGCATCCCGATCTGAACCGCCCGTTACAGTGCGCCGCGTTCCGCCAGCAGGTCGCGAATCTCCTCGGCCATCACGCGGTAGCCCGCCGCGTTGAAATGGATCGGGTCGGACTTGTACTGTGCATCGCGCATCAGGCGCCCGACGAGTTCGCCCTCGTAAATCACGTCGTGCACTGACGCCAGCTCACCGTACCAGGGCGCGGCGCTGCTCAGCAGCTTCTTTTCCGGCACCGCGATCAGCAGCACCGGGATGCCACGCTCCGCGGCCATGCCGATCATCGCTGCAAGGTTGTCCCGGGTCCGCGCGGTCTGGTTGCGCAGGATGTCATTGCCGCCCTCCAGCAGGATCAGCAGCGCCGGTTGGTGTTCGTCCAGCAGCGCCGGCAGGCGTCGCCGCCCCTCGCCGGTGGTCTCGCCCGGCACGCCGGCCTCGACGACATTCCAGTCGGTCAGCTCCGCCAGCACGGCCGGGTAGTTTTCGTGCGGCTTTGCGCCGACCCCATCGGTCAGGCTGTCGCCGAACGCCAGCACCGTGGCGCCGGGCGGCAGGGCCGTGAGCGTCGGCCCGTCCCGGCTGCAGCCCGCGACGAGCACGAGCAGCAGCAGGACCCAGTGCAGCGGGTGCCGGCGCCGGCTCACAGCCATGGCCGTTCCTCAGCCGCGGACGCCGCCCGCCCGCGGCACCCGGATGCTCTCCACCAGGTCGCGGATATGCGCCGGCGGCTCGGCAGTCAGGCGCGAGACGAGCAGCGCCGTCGCGAAATTGATCAGGGCGCCGATGGCACCGAAGGATTCCGGCTGCACGCCGAGCAGCCAGTACGCTGCCGTGTTCGGAAACAGCGCGGTGCCCGGTGCGAAGAACCAGCCCTTGTAGATGAAGATGTACACCAGCGTGCTGCCGAGGCCGGCGAGCATGCCGGCGACCGCTCCGCTGCGGTTCACGCGGGTGCTGAAGATACCCATCATCAGCGCCGGGAAGATGGACGAGGCCGCCAGCCCGAAGGCGAGCGCCACCACCTGCGCGGCGAACCCGGGCGGGTTCATCCCCAGGTAACCGGCGACCAGCACCGCCGCCGCCATCGCCAGCCGCCCCGCCAGCAGTTCCTGCTTCTCGGAGATGCCCGGCCTGAAAATACCCTTGAGCAGGTCGTGCGAGATGGCCGAGGAGATCGCCAGGAGCAGCCCCGCCGCGGTGGAGAGCGCCGCCGCCAGCCCGCCGGCCGCCACCAGGGCGACGACCCAACCCGGCAGGTCGGCGATCTCCGGGTTGGCCAGCACCATGATGTCCCGGTCGACCGTGACCATCTCGTTGCCGCGCCAGCCCCAGGCCTCGGCCCGTTCCGCGAACGCCGGGTTGGCATCGTTGTAGTACTGCACGCGGCCGTCGTGGTTCTTGTCCTCGAACTGCAGCAGGCCGGTCTTCTCCCAGTTGCGGAACCACTGCGGGCGTTCCTCGTAGACCAGGTTGCCTTCCGGGTGTCCGACCGGACCGTGCTGGATGGTCTCGGTCAGGTTCATGCGTGCCATGGCGCCCACGGCCGGCGCGGTGGTGTAGAGGATGGCAATGAACACCAGCGCCCAGCCGGCCGAACGGCGCGCGTCGGACACCTTCGGCACGGTGAAGAAGCGGATGATGACGTGCGGCAGTCCGGCGGTCCCGATCATCAGCGACAGCGTGAGCAGGAAGGTGTTCAGGCGTGGGCCGGACGGTTCGGTGTAGGGCGCGAAGCCGAGATCGGTGACGATGCGGTCGAGCTTTTCCAGTACCGGCATGCCGCTGCCCAGCACCTCGCTGCCGAGCCCGAGCTGCGGCAGCGGGTTGCCGGTGATCTGGAACGAGATGAATATCGCCGGCACCGTGTAGGCGAAGATCAGCACGCAGTACTGGGCGATCTGCGTGTAGGTGATTCCTTTCATACCCCCGAGCACCGCGTAGAAGAACACGATCCCCATGCCGATCGTCACGCCGGTCTCGAACTTCACCTCCAGGAAGCGGCCGAAGGCGACGCCGACACCCTTCATCTGGCCGATGACGTAGGTGATGGAGGCGACGATCAGGCAGAGCACCGCCACCAGCCGCGCCGTGCGCGAATAATACCGCTCGCCGATGAACTCCGGCACCGTGTACTTGCCGAACTTGCGCAGGTAGGGCGCCAGCAGCAGCGCCAGCAGCACGTAGCCGCCGGTCCAGCCCATCAGGTAGGGGGAGGCGTTGTAGCCGAGGAAGGCGATCAGCCCCGCCATGGAGATGAACGAGGCCGCGCTCATCCAGTCGGCGGCCGTGGCCATGCCGTTCGCCACCGGGTGCACGTGCCCGCCGGCGACGTAGAACTCGTTGGTGCTGGCCGCACGCGACCAGATCGCGATGCCGATGTAGAGCAGGAACGTGCCGCCGACGACGAGGTGGATCCAGGTCTGGGTATCCATCAATCCTCGTCCACGCCGAATTCACGGTCGAGCCGGTTCATGCGGTGCACGTAGTAGAAGATCAGCGCGACGAAGACGTAGATGGCGCCCTGCTGGGCGAAGAAGAAGCCCAGCTTGAAGCCGCCGAGCGGGATTTCGTTCAACAGGTCGACCAGGAGGATGCCGCAGCCATAGGAAACGGCGAACCAGATGCTGAGCAGCACGCTGACCAGGCGCAGGTTGGCGCGCCAGTAGCCGTGCGCCCGATCCGGGTCCAGCGACATGTCCGCCCTCCGCAGTGAGAGGCCACATTGTGCCAAGCGGCAGCGGGCGCCGCCAGCGCCCCGGGCGGAGCGCCGGCGCCTACCCCGGTACCTACCTCGGTTGCATCCTGATGCCGCCGTCCATGCGGATACACTCGCCGTTGGTGTAGTCGTTCTCGACGATGTACTGCGACAGGTGCGCGATCTCGTCGGGCCGGCCAAGACGGCGCGGATAGAGCACGCTGTCGGACAGGCTCCGGATCGCTTCCGCCGGCAACTGGTCGAACAGCGGCGTGTGGATCAGGCCCGGCACGATGGTGTTCACGCGGATACCCAGCGCGGCGAGATCACGCGCGATGGGCAGCGTCATGCCAATCACGCCGCCCTTGGATGCGCTGTAGGCGGCCTGGCCGATCTGGCCCTCGTACGCGGCGATGGAGGCGGTATTGATGATCACGCCGCGACAGCCGTCCTCGTTGACGGGTTCCTGTTTCGCCATCTGCGCGGCCACCAGGCGCAGCACGTTGAAGGTACCGACCAGGTTCACGTCCAGCACCCGTTTGAAGCGGTCCAGCGCCAGCGGTTCGCCCTTGCTGACGGTCTTGCCCGGGTCCCCGATACCGGCGTAGTTGTTGCAGATGTGCACCGCGCCGAACTTCTCCACGGTCGCCGCCAGCGCGCGCTGCACGTCGTCCTCGCTGGCCACGTCGACGTGGTGGTAGGCGGCCAGTTCGCCGATCTCGTCGCGCAGCGCCGCGCCACGCGCGTCATTCATATCGAAGATGGATACCCTCGCGCCCATCGCGGCATAGCGCCGCACGGTCGCCTCGCCGAGGCCGGATGCGCCGCCGGTCACGATGGCGACCTTGCCGTTGATCTCCATGCTGATCCCTCCGGATATGGAAAGCTGCAACGAAATCAGATCGCCGCAGGAAATTCAATCGGATTGGACCGGTGCGGCGGCAGGTCAGACCTTGGTCTGGCCCCTTGAAACCGGATCACGCGAGCCACGTACGGAGCATGTTGAACAGTTTGTCGGTATCCAGCGGCTTGGCCAGGTAGTCGTTGGCGCCCGCGCGCAGGCACTTCTCGCGATCGCCTGCCATCGCCTTGGCGGTCAGCGCAATGATGGGCAACTTGCGGAATCGCTGGTCACTGCGGATCTCGGCGATGGTCCGGTACCCGTCCATGCCCGGCATCATGATGTCCATCAGCACCAGGTCGATCTCGTCCGCATGCTCGCGCAGTTGCGACAGCGCGCGCTCGCCGGCCTGCGCCATGAAGACCCGCATTCCATGCCGGCGCAGGATACGCGACAGCGAAAAGGTATTGCGCATGTCATCGTCCACCACCAGCACGGCGCGATCCGCGAGGTCGGACTCCTCCGCCGGGGCGACCACGGTGGCCTCGCCGGCACCCCGGCGGACACTGTGCAGGAAGAGCGCCACCTCGTCCTCCAGGTGACCCATCGCGGAGGTCTTCGAGACAATGTGCGCGGCGTGGCGCTCCAGCAGTTCCTCCAGTTCCGGCGTCATGTCGGAGCAGGTATGCACGACGACCGGCGGCAGTTTCCCGTCCAGTTTCTGCTCCGCCAGTTCCAGGAAACGCCGGCCGCCCCCGCCCGGCAGCCTGAGGTCCAGCACGACGCAGTGGAAGCTCTGATCCTGCAGTTTCTGCAGGGCGTCCTCCACATCGCCCGAGGTGACCACCTCCACGAAGTCCGACTCCAGTTCCTCGCGCACCAGTTCCTGCTCGTCGGGATCGTCGTCGATCACCAGCAGGCGGCGATGCGGGTTGTCGTGCAGCGACTGGATGCTGCCGATGGCCGACCGGATGTCCGCGCGGCTGACCGGCTTCCTGTTGTAACCGAGCGCGCCGAGACTGCGCGCCTTGCGGCTTTCATCGTTCGCGGACAGGAAATGCACCGGAATCCGGCGCAGGTCCTCGGCTTTCTTCAATTGCGACATCACCCACCAGCCATCGGCGCCGGGCAGGTTGATATCCAGCAGCACGCCGATCGGGTGGTGGCGCCGCACCAGTTCCACCCCTTGCGGCCCGTCGGTCGCCACCAGGCCGCGCAGGCCCCGTTCACGGACTTCCTCCAGCAGGATCTTAGCGAAGGTCACGTCGTCCTCGACGATGACGATACAGGGCTCTCCCGGGTTGATGACGCCACGGTCGTCATCGACCGGCGCCGCTTCCTCGGCCGGCCCGGTGGCACTTGTTCCGCCTCCGGCATCCGCAGGTTCCGGCCCGGCAGGCTGCTCCGACGAGGCATCAACCACGCTCCCACGCAGCGCGGCGAGTGTCGGCGAATCGGCTGGCGGACCGGGCCGGCTGCTGGCCGCCTCGATACGGACCGGGACGGTCAGGAAGAAAGTACTGCCCTGACCCTCCACGCTCTCGACCACGAGATCGCCGCCCAGCAGGTGCGCCATCTCCTTCGAGATGGCGAGCCCCAACCCGGTGCCACCGTACTGACGCGAGGTGGACCCATCCGCCTGCTCGAAGGCGCGGAACACCTTTTCCCGGTTTTCCTCGCTGATGCCGATCCCGGTATCGCGCACCGCCACCGTCAGCATCGGCCCCTGCGCGCCGTCACGTTCGGTCCTGTAGAAACGCAGGGAAAGGCCTCCCTCGTGCGTGAATTTCAGGCCGTTCGAGATCAGGTTGGTGATGATCTGCTCGAAGCGCATCGGGTCGGTGCGAATCACCCCGGGCACGTCGTCCGCGATCTCGACATCGAAGCCCAGGTTCTTCTCGCGCGCCACCGGTGCATAGCGCTTCTGCAGGGATTCACCGAGCATGGCCGGGCGGAGATCCTCGATGTGCAGTTCGATCTTGCCGGCCTCCACCTTGGACAGGTCGAGAATGTCGTTGATCAGGCGCAGCAGGTTGCTGCCGGACTCGTGGATGATGCCGGCGCACTCGACGTCCTCCGGGCTGAGGTTTCCATCGGCGTTCTCCTGCAGGTCCTTGGACAGGATCAGCATGCTGTTGAGCGGCGTACGCAGCTCGTGCGACATGTTGGCCAGGAACTCGGACTTGTAGCGGCTGGCCTGCTCCACCTCGGCGGCGCGCTTTTCCACCTCGCGCATGGCCTGATCGAGCAGGCGGGTTTTCTCCTCCAGCGCGACGGCCCGCTGCTCCAGTTCCTCGTTGGCGGCGCGCAGTTCCTCCGACTGCGCCTGCAGTTCCTCCTCGGACGCCCGCAACCGGCTGGACTGCTCTTCCAGTTCGGCGGTCTTGGCTTCCAGTTCCTCGTTGGAAGCCCGCAATTCCTCCGCCTGCGCCTGCAGTTCCTCTTCGGACGCCTGCAGTTCATCGGCCTGGCGGCGCGACTCCTCCAGCGCGGCGGCCAGTTCGACCCGTGCCTGCGCAGCAACCAGCGCCAGCGCCATCGCTTCCTGTACACGCCGCAATACCTCCAGCGCGGCTTCGCCCACCTCTCCGAACCAGGCGAACTCGAGAACGCCCGGGACCGCCGTTTCGGCGACCAGCGGCACCATGACGACGTGACGGGCCTCGCTCGCGCCCAGCGCCGAGCCGACGGGAAAATAATCCGCCGGCAGATCGGAGACCACGCGCAGGGTCCTGTCGCGCACGGCCTGCCCGACCAGCCCCGCACCTTCCTGGATCACCTCCGGGATCGCATCGCGCTGATCGCAGGCATAACCACCCGCCCGCACATAGCCACGCCCCGGCTGCAGCGCATACATCACGGCGGCGCGGGCACCGATATATCGCGGCAGGAAATCCATGATGGCGGCAGCCAGTTCCTCCACGTTCTTTTCACCGGTGCTGGCATTCACCAGGCCGATCTGGCCTTCGCGAATCCAGGACTCGCGCGCGGAATCGGCCTGGAACCGCAGCAGGCTGGCCGCCATCTCCCGCATTGCGATGCCGAGCACGTCCTCCTCGCTGCGTGGCCTGATATCGACCTCGTAATCGCCCGAGGCGATGCGGTCGGCCGCCTGGGAGAGTTCACGGCTGCTGCGGTTCAGGGCATTCATCGCGGCCGCGAGCTGGTCCGACCCGCCGCGCGCCTGCAGGTCCGGAACGGCCTCCCCCCGCGAGAGCTTCAGCGCCTGGTCGCGCAGGTTGCGATCCGCCGCAAGTATCTTCTCGAAGGCCCGGCCCATCTGGCCGATCTCGTCATCGGTTTCCACCTGGACCCGGGCTTCCAGGTCACCGGTCTCGGCCACCGAGACCATCAAGCCGACAATGGCGTCGATGCCGCCGATCAGCCGACGGTAGGTGAACAGCGCCAGCAGCACGACCGCCAGACCGAGCATGACGGCGATCCCGGTGACGACCAGGAAGCCCCTGAACTCCTCTTCCGCGTCCAGCAACAGGCGCAACTCGATGTCCCGCGTCATCCGCTGCAGGTTGCGGGCCAGCGCCTGGTAACGGCTGCTGGCGTCGTCCCACCAGCGGACAGGCGAAACGTCGGTGGCGAATTTCCCGAGATCCGCCAGTCCCTGCTCCAGGGGCGTGTCGTCGATCCGAACCGCCGCGTCGATCGCGGCGATGTCAGTGTCGGCCGCCCGCTGCCGCTCGGCCCGGGCGAGTGCGGCGATGTACTGGTCGATGACCTGCTGGACCTTCTCCAGCGCGGCCCGGTCCGCACTGCTGATCCCCGGGGTGGCGGCCAGCATTTCGATGGTCCCGCTGGCCGCCTGATGCAGCGTGCGCACCCGCGCGGCGTAGTTCGGCGTACCGCGGAGAACATAGTTCTTGAAATTGTGAATCAGGCCGCCCATGCCCAGCGCACGGTGCAATTGTGGAAGCAGGCGGATTTTCTCGGTCTCGTACGCCAGCGCCGCACGCCCCTCCACCAGCGCCGGGTACTGACCAGCCTCCTCCGCCTTCCGGATGGCATCGATCTGCGCCGGCGGCAGCGCCAGCGCGGCGAACCCATCGAGCGCCAGCGGCTGGTTGCCCAGCCCCTGTTGGTACCGCCGCAATTCGAACGATACGTGCGAACCGGACAGCATCATGTTCAGCGCGGCGGCCCGCTCGAACCCGGCGCCCTCCAGCAGGCGGTCCAGTTGGAGCACGCCGGCCTGCAGTTCCCGCACGTCGCGGCTCGCGGTGCGAACCAGGATGCCGCGCAGCAATTCCTGCGCCTGGTCGATCACCGCGGCGTACCGCGTGATGGTCTGCGCGGTTCCCTGCGGATCCAGCGCCCGCTCCCGCTCGGTGATGAGGCCCCGCACCTGGTCGAGCAGGCGCTGGGCGTCCCGCCAGAGTTCCGGATGGTTTTGCGCCAGGCCGCGCTCGGCGAGACTTTTGCGCAACGCGTCGAGCGCAGCGGCGGTATCCTCCCGGGCGGCATCCAGCCTTTCCTGGAAGCGGCCCGCCCGATCCAGCGCGACGGCGACGCTCAGACCACGCTCGGCGCGAAGGACCGCTGTGATCCGTTCCAGCCTGGGAATGACGCTGCTGACGTGACTGACCTGCAGGGCGTCGAGGTAATCCCTGTAACCGCGCAACGCAGACATGCCGGCAAGTATCGTCATGCCTGCCAGGGTCACCACCACCAGGAGTATCAGTCGATTGCGCAAAGTCATGTTGCCTAGCATCGGCTGAACTCGGGACCGGGTCAGAACAGGAGATTTGGGATCAGTTGCTCGCGCAAACGAAGAATAGCAGATATCGTGAATTAGCCTTGGTAACAGGCATAATGTGCAGACACGTCACAGAATTTGCCTGAAGGTACAGCCCGCCCGGGAAACCAGGGCGGGAATTTTTCAGGAGCAGTTGGAAATCCGAACCGTGCCGAAAACAGATGATCAGGCCAACAGCACGCCAGGAAAACGCATCCTGCTGGTGGATGACGAACCGAGCAACATCTTCGCCATGAAGCGGGTGCTGAAACGCTGGGCGGTCGATATCGTCACGGCAGGCAGTGGCGACGAGGCGATCTCACGCCTTCACGAGATGCCGAACGGTATCGACCTGATCCTGATGGACATCATGATGCCCGGCAAGGACGGTTACGAGACCATGCGCGAGATTCGCGCCGACGCGCGTTACCGGTCACTGCCGATCATCGCCCTGACCGCGAAAGCGATGCGCGGTGACCGCGAATTGTGCCTGGAGGCGGGTGCCACCGAGTACCTGTCGAAGCCGGTGGACATGGTGCAGCTGAAAGAGACGATAACCCGCTTGCTGTAGGTCAGGCTTCAGCCTGACGTTCTTCAGCCTGGCGTCGTCAGAATAAATTCCGACCTACAGTCCGCCGGGCCCGTATTCCTGATCGCCTCGCGCACCGGCGCGAACGAACGGCGGTGGATGGGGCTTGGGCCGAGTTCGCGCAAGGCCGCGAGATGTTGCGCGGTGCCATACCCCTTGTGCCGGGCGAAGCCGTAACCGGGATAGCGTTCCTCCATCGCCAGCATTTCCTCGTCGCGCGCGGTCTTGGCCAGGATGGAGGCCGCGCTGATCGCCGGCACCCGCCCGTCGCCGCCGACGACGGCAGTCGCGCCGCAGGAGAGCCTGGGCCGCTGGTTGCCGTCGATGAGCGCATGCCCGGGGGGCACGGACAGCGCCTCCACCGCCCGCCGCATGGCGAGCAGCGTGGCCTGCAGGATGTTCAGCGTATCGATCTCCTCGACGCTGGCGCTGGCCACCGCCCACGCCAGGCTGCGCGCCTGGATCTGCCGGCGCAACGCCTCGCGCCGGGCTTCCGGAACCTTCTTGGAGTCGTCCAGGCCCGGTAGCGCGCAGTGCGCCGGCAGGATGACGGCGGCCGCGTAGACCGCACCCGCGAGCGGACCACGCCCGGCCTCATCCACGCCCGCCAGACGTTCCGCGGGAACGCCCACGTCCTCCAGGCCCGGCAGGTGTCGCGTTCCTTTCACGCGGCCCGTTCCCGGATCAGTTCCGCGATGGCCTCGGCGGAGCGCTGACTGGCATCCCGGCGCAGGTCCTCGTGGATGCTGCGGTAGTCGGCCGCGAGGCGGTCGAGCAACCCGCGGTTGCGAAGCCGCTCCAGCACCGCGCGTCCGAGCGCCTCCGGCGTGGCCTTGTACTGCAGGATCTCCGGCGCCAGTTCACGGCCCGCGAGGTTGTTCGGCAACGAGATGAAAGCCGATTTCACCAGGATCTTGGCCAGCAGCCAGGTGATGAGATTGACCTTGTAGGCGATGACCATCGGCCGCTTCAGCAGCATCGCCTCCAGCGTCGCCGTGCCGGAAGCCAGCAGCACCACGTCGCTCGCGGCCATGGCGAGCCGTGACTGGCCGTCGAGCAGCCGCACCGGCAGTTCCGGGCAGGCCTGCATCAGCGCCTCGAGCTGCGCACGGCGGGTGTCGTTGGCGGCGGGCAGCAGGAACTGCAGCCCCGGTTGCTGTTGCAACAGCCATGCGGCCGTCTCCAGGAACGTCCTGCCCAGGTACTTGATCTCGGCGCCGCGGCTGCCCGGCAGCAGCGCGACCACGCTGGCGCCGGCGTCCAGGCCCAGCGTGGCGCGCGCCTCGGCCTGGCGGGCGTCCAGCGGAATCTCGTCGGCGAGCGGGTGGCCCACGAATGCCACCGGGACGTTGTGCTCCTCGTAGAACCGTGCCTCGAATGGAAACAGCACCAGTATCAGGTCCACCGACTGGTGAATCTTCTCGACCCGGCCCTGCCGCCACGCCCACACGGACGGACTGACGTAATGCACCGTGGGAATCCCGGCGGCTTTCAGGTCCTTCTCCAGCCCGAGATTGAAATCAGGCGCGTCGATGCCGATGAAGACGTCGGGAGGATCGGCGACGAGGCGGTCCCGCAGGTCGCGGCGCACACCGAGCAGTTCGCGGATCCGTCCCAGCACCTCGACCAGGCCCATGACCGAGAGACGCTCCATGGGCACGTCGGTGCGGAAACCTTCCGCGCACATCAGGGGCCCGCCGATGCCCTCGAAGGTCGCGTCGGGAAAGCGCGCTTTCAGCGCCCTGATGAGCCCGGAGCCTAGGATGTCGCCAGAGGCCTCGCCGGCCACCATGGCGATGCGCATCAGCGCACGATGCCCCGCGTCGAAGTGCGGATGGATTCGGCGAAGACCTTCACCTCCTCGCAGGCGTCCGGCAAGCCGTCGAGTTCGGCCAGCGCCTGCTCGGTGGTGAGGCCCTGGCGGTAGACGGTCTTGTAGGCATTGCGCAGGGCACGGATCGCTTCCTTGCTGAAGCCGCGCCGCTTCAGGCCCTCGAAATTCATGCCGTGGGGCTCGGCGGGGTTGCCGGTACACATGACGTAGGCCGGGATGTCCTTGAGCACGATCGTGCCGGCCCCGCACATGGCGTGCGGACCGATGTGGCAGAACTGGTGGATCCCGGTCAACCCGCCGAGGATGACGTGGTTGCCGACGTGCACGTGTCCGGCGATGGCGACGCCGTTGGCGACGATACAGTCGTCGCCCAGCATCACGTCGTGCGCGACGTGCGAGTAGACCATGAACAGGTTGCGGCTGCCGACTTTCGTCAGGCTCGCGTCCTGCACCGTCCCGCGCTGCATGGTCACGCCCTCGCGGATGATGTTGTCATCACCGATCTCCAGGCGGGTGGGCTCGCCCTTGTATTTCTTGTCCTGGTTCTCCTCGCCGATGCTGGCGAACTGGAAGATGCGGTTGCGGCATCCGATCGTGGTCGGTCCCTTGATGACGACATGGGACATGATCTCGGTGCCGGCGCCGATCTGCACGTTCGGGCCGATGATGCTGAACGGACCGATGCTGACGTCGTCGGCGATCTCGGCGGACGGGTCGATGATGGCGCGGGGGTCGATCATATCTTCACCTCCTGCTCGGCGCAGAGCAGTATCGCGCGGCAGGTCAGTTCGCCATCGACGCGCGCAACACAGGAGAAACGCCCGAAATGGCGCTTGGTGGAAAGCATCTCGGCCTCCATGTCGAGGCGGTCGCCGGGGCGGACCGGGCGCTTGAAGCGCAGATCGTCCACGCCCGCCAGGTAATAGACCATGCCGTCGGACGGCTTCTTGCCGCGCGTCTTGAAGCCGAGGATACCGGCCAGCTGGGCCATGGATTCGACGATCATCACGCCCGGCATGATGGGATGGCCCGGGAAATGCCCCTGGAAGTAGGGTTCATTGATGGTGACGTTCTTCTGGCCGGCGATGCGTTCGCCCACCACCAGTTCGGTGATGCGATCGACCAGCAGCGCCGGATAGCGGTGCGGGAGGTACTCCAGCACCTCCTCGATATCCATCACAATATCCGCTCGTTTCATCGTTGCCGTATCCACTTCGCCCGTCCGACCATCCGCCCGTTGTGCGGCTGGCGCCGCGTCCGCCCTGTACCGGAATCTTCCTGGCGGCTGAACCCGCGCCTGCGGCAGTTTCTACTGCTTCTCGATTTTCCGCAGCCGGCGCGCCATCTCGTCGAGCTTGCGGAACCGTGCAGAATTTTTCAGGTATTCGTCCATCGGCATGGAGGACAGCGCAGATCCGTATGCGCCCGGCTCGGTAATCGATCGCGTCACCATGCACATGCCCCCGAGATGCACGTTGTCGCAGATTTCCAGGTGCCCGGAGATGCCGACACCGCCCGCGATCGTGCAGTTCCTGCCGATGCGACTGCTGCCGGCAATGCCGGTGCAGGCCGCTATCGCAGTATAGGCGCCCACGCGGACGTTGTGCGCGATCTGGATCTGGTTGTCCAGGATCACCCCCTCCTCGATGACGGTATCGTCCAGCGCGCCGCGATCGATGGTGGTGTTGGCGCCGATCTCCACGTCGTCACCGACCCGGACACCCCCGAGCTGGGCGATCTTGATCCACTTGCCGCCTTCCTGCGCGAAGCCGAAGCCGTCGGAGCCGAGCACCGCACCACTCTGGACGACCACCCGGTCGCCGATCCGCACGTCATAGGAGATTGCCACTCCCGGGTGCAACAGGCAGTCCGCGCCGATGACGGAACGGGCGCCGATGACACAGCCGGCGCCGATCTCGCTGCGCGGGCCGATGCTTGCGTCCGCCCCGATCACCACGTTGGGGCCGACGCAGGCCGTCTCGTCGACCGTCGCAGTCGGGTCGACGGTTGCACCGGGGTGGATACCGGCCGCGGGCCGCGGACGGCGGTCGAACAGGCGCGAGGCATTGGCGAAGCCCAGGTAGGGATTGGCCAGGACGAGGCAGTTGCCGTCGAAACCGGCGGCCACCTCCGGCGCCAGGATGACGGCGCCGGCCTGCGTGCCCGCGAGCTGCGCGGCGTACTTCGGATTGGAAAGGAACGCGAGCTGGTCGCCGCGTGCGTTCGCCAGGGTGGCGAGTCCACGGATGACCAGGCCGGCGTCGCCACGCACCTCGGCGCCGAGGTGTTCGCCCAGTTCCTGCAGCGTGCAGTGATCCAGTCCGGGCTGCAACGACACGCTGTTCTTCCTGCCCGGCCCGGTCAGAGGATCTTGTTGAGTTTCTTGGTCACTTCGGCCGTGATGTCGTACTGCGGCGCGACATACAGGACGGAGCCCCCGGGCGCAGCCTCCAGCAGCAACTCGTAGCCGCCTTCCTCGATGACCTCCTTCACCGCCTTCTCCAGCGACTGCCGGTGCTGGGCGAGAATCTGCTGCTGGCGCTCGTTGACCTGCTTCTGGAACTTGCCGCCGAGGTACTTGTAATCGTTCAGGCCTTCCTCGAGTTCCTTGGCCAGCTTGACCTTCTCCGCGTCGCTCATCACGGCGCCGTCCTTCTTGATACGCTCGCGCAGTTTCTCGACCCCCTGCGCGACCTTCTTGATCTCTGCCTCCTCCTTGGAGAATTCGCTCTGCAGTCCCTTCAGTTCCTGCTGCACCTTGGTGGTCTGCAGCAGGGCGCCCAGGGAATGCAGGATCGCGATCTTCGGCGTGTTTTCGGCAGCGGCCTGCGCGCTCACCAGGAACAGGCAGGCTGCCAGCATGGTTTGCAGGGAGGTTCTCATCGTGAAATTCCTCAAGTGTGGATGGGGTTCAGCGCCGCATGGCGCAAATCATAACAGGCTGGGACCTGCGAACAGTCGATCCGGTTCCGCGCGGCTTGCTTCCCGGTCTCAGAACGCCTGGCCGAAGGAGAACTGGAACGCCTGCGTGTCATCACCGCTCTCGGAGTTGATCGGCGCGGCGATGGCGAAGGACAGCGGACCGAAGCCGGTCAGCCAGTTCACGCCGAAGCCGACCGAGAAACGCAGGTTGCCGAAACTCGGGTCATCGTCACTCGTGTTCACGCCGGCGCCCGGCCGGTCGGTCAGGAAGACGTTGCCACCGTCCAGGAACAGCGAACCGCGCAGCCCCTGCTGGTCACGCAGGAACGGGATCGGGAACAGGATCTCCGCGCTGCCGGTGACCAGGATGTTGCCGCCGAAGGGATCGGCGTCATCACCGCTGGCGGGATTCGGGGTATCGCGGGGGCCCAGCGTGTTGGCCTCGTAGCCGCGCACCGAGCTGATGCCGCCGGCGTAGTAGTGCTCGTAGAACGGCAGGCCCTGGGTACCGCCGTACCCGTCGCCGTAGCCGAGGTCGGTGCGCACGCGGAAGGTGAAGTCGTTGTTGATCGGGAAGTACTTCTCGGCGTTGTAGGACAGCTTGTAGTACTTCAGGTCGCTGCCCGGCACGGTGATTTCCAGCCCCAGACCCTGCCGCGACCCGTTGGTGGGCATCAGCGTGCGGTTGAGCCGGTTGCGATTCCAGCCACCTTCCACCGTCAGCACGTTGTAGTCATCGCCCTCGTTGGCGATGAACCCGGCGATCTCGGCCGAGGGGAAGATGCCGGCATTCAGCGATGTCGCGGTGAAGCCGGTGCGGAAGTACAGCCGGTCGGAGAAATTGATCGGGTAACCGAAGGTGACGCCGGCGCCGGCGGCATCGGTGCTGAAACCGGTGATGTTGCCTTCCTCGAAATCGGTCTCCCGGAAGAACATATTGAAGCCGCGGCTGATGCCGTCCAGCGTGTAGTACGGATTCAGGTACGAAAAACTGTACTGGGTCCGGAAACTGCTGGTGTTGACCGCCACGCTGACCTGGTTACCGGAACCGAGGAAGTTGTTCTGGCTGATGCTGCCGCCGAGGATCAGGCCGGAGCCCTGCGCAAAACCGACGCTGGCGGAGATGCTGCCGGAGGGTTGTTCCTCCACCGCGTATTCCACGTCGACCTGGTCGCTGGTGGCCGGCACCGGCTTGGTTTCCACGTTGACGTTCTTGAAGTACCCGAGACGCTCCAGACGCGTCTTGGACTGCTCGACCTTCTCGGTGGACGCCCAGCCGCCTTCCAGCTGCACCATCTCGCGCCGCAGCACGTTGTCGGCGGTGCGGGTGTTGCCGCGGAAATTGATCCGGCGCACGTAGGAACGCTTGCCCGGATCGACGAAGAACGTCACCGAGACGGAATTGTCGTCGTCGTGGACTTCCGGAATGCCGTTGACGTTCGCGAAGGTGTAGCCCTCGTTGCCGAGGCGCTTGGTCAGCAGGTCGGAGGTCAGTGTCAGCAACTGGCGGGAGAAGATCTGGTCCTTGCGCATCACCAGCAGCAGGCGCAGTTCCTCCTCGGGCACCACCAGGTCGCCGGCGAGCTTCACCTCGCGCACCTTGAACTGCTTGCCCTCGGAGACGTTCACCGTCAGGTAGACGCGGTCCTTTTCCGGCGTGATGGAGACCTGCGTCGATTCCACCGTGAAATTGATGTAGCCACGGTCGAGGTAGAAACTGCGCAGCCGCTCGAGGTCGCCGCCGAATTTCTCGCGCGAGTACTGGTCGTCCTTGGTGTACCACGACAGGAAGTTGGGCTGCTTCAGTTCGAACAGCTTCAGCAGGTCCTCGTCGGAGAAGATCTCGTTGCCGACGATGTTGATGTCATCGATGGAGGCGACCGGACCTTCCTGCAGCTTGATGTGGATCGCGACCCGGTTGCGCGGCTGCGCGACGACGTCGGCGTCGACCTGGATGCCGTAGCGGCCCTGCGACACGTACTGCCGCTTCAGCTCGATGGTGAGCCGCTCCAGCGTCGCACGCTGGAACACCTGCCCCTCCTGCATGCCCATCTCGGAAAGGCCCTTGCGCAGGTCCTCGGTCTTGATGGACTTGTTCCCGTCGAAGGTGATCTCGCTGATCGACGGCCGTTCGGCCACCTGGATCACGAGCACCTCGCCGTCGCGGAAGATCTGGATGTCGTCGAAGAAGCCGGTCTTGAAGAGGACCCGCGCGGCCTGCGCCAGCTGCCGTTCCTCGACGGTGTCGCCGACGCTGATGGGCAGTACGCTGAAGATAGTGCCGGCGGAGACGCGCTGCAGGCCGTTGACACGGATGTCGGTGACGGTGAAGCGTTCCGCCAGGACGGGCATGGGATAGACGAAGGTTCCGATCGTCAGCACGATCAATGCAGCCATCCTGGCGTGCTTGACGATATTCACGTCCTAGTGTCCCCAATCCCGTGGCTATTGGTTGTTCTGTGTTCTGTCCAGCTGCGGCGGAACGCCGCTGCCGGTTTCAGAGCCGGCCCAAATCGTTGATGAAAGCCAGCAGCATGATACCGACAATCAGGAAAAGACCCACCTGCGTGCCAACCCACTGGGCCTGCTGGGAGACGGGCCGCCCCCTGAGAAGCTCGATAAGGTAATACATTAGGTGCCCGCCATCCAGTACCGGGATGGGCAAAATATTCAGCACGCCGAGGCTGACGCTGAGATAGGCCAGGAAGGACAGGAAGGACTCCAGGCCGCTGCTGGCGGTGGCGCCGGCGATGCGCGCGATGGTCACCGGGCCGCTCAGGTTCTTCACCGACACCAGCCCCTCCACCATTTTCCACAGGGCGCCCAGCGTCATGGTGGACATCTGCCAGGTCTTCTCGACCGCCCGGCCCACGCCCTCGACCGGCCCGTAGCGGAGCTCGCGCAGGCGCTCTGCCGGCCATTCCGGCTGCTGCACACCGGCGCCGATGAAACCGATCACGCGACCGTCCTCGAGGGTCCGCCGCGCCGGCGTCAGCTCGATCTCCAGCAGGGCGCCGTCGCGCCGCACCGTGACCGGGATGACCTGTTCCGGGCGGGCGCGCACGAACTCCACCCATGCCATCCAGTCGGCGACCGGTTCGCCGGCGGCGGAGACGACGAGGTCGCCGCTCTGCAGGCCCGCCGCGAACGCGCGCCCCTGTTCGTCCAGCGTGCCCAGCAGCGGCGGCAGTTCCGGGCGCCAGCGGCGGATGCCCAGCGCACCGATCGGATCGGGTTCCTCCTCCCCAACCAGCCAGGCGTCGATCGGCACCCGCACCTCCTGCTGCTGCAGCGAGCCGAAGGGCGAGACCCGGAAGCGGATGTCGCCGGTTTCGCCCAGCCGCCGGATCAGCTGCAGGCTGATCTCGTCCCAGCTGCGCGTCGGTTCGCCGTCCACGGCGATGATCTCGACATCCGGGCCCAGGCCCGCCTGCTCAGCGGGACTGCCCGCCGCGACGGACCCGACGACCGGCACGACACTGGTGGTGCCGGACACGAACATGAACCAGTAGACGAAAATCGCGAACAGGAAGTTCGCCAGCGGGCCCGCCAGCACCACGGCGATGCGCTGGCCGATCGGTTTGCGGTTGAAGGCCAGGTGCTTCTCGTCGTCGGCGACCGGCCGCTCGCGTTCGTCGAGCATCTGCACGTAACCGCCGAGCGGGATCGCCGCAACCACGAAATGCGTGCCGTCCCTGCCGTACCAGCCGAACAGGGGCTTGCCGAACCCGATGGAGAAACGCAGCACCTTCACGCCGCAGCGGCGCGCCACCCAGAAGTGGCCGTACTCGTGGATGGTCACCAGGATGCCGAGGGTGACCAGCAGCGCCGCGATGTTGATCAGTATGCTCATGCAGCCCGCCTCGCCATGCTGTCGAGCGCCAGCCGCCGGGCGTCCGCGTCCTGCGCCAGCAGGTCATCCAGCGAGAGCCGCTGCGTGGTGCACGCGACCTGTTCCAGCACGTCCATGATGAGCACCGGGATGTCGGTGTAGCGGATGCGGCCTTCGAGAAAACCCTGCACCGCGACCTCGTTGGCGGCGTTCAGGCAGACCACGGCGCCGTGCCCGGCGATGAAGGCCTCGCGCGCCAGCTGCAGGCAGGGAAAACGCTCCCGCTCGATGGGCTCGAAGTGCAGCCGGCCGACCGCCGCCAGGTCGAGCGGCGCCACACCGGCGTCGATGCGGTCCGGCGCCGCCATGGCCTGCGCGATCGGCGTCCGCATGTCCGGCTGGCCGAGTTGCGCCAGCGTGGAACCGTCGACGTACTCGACCAGCGAATGCACGATGCTCTCCCGGTGCACGAGCACGTCGATACGCTCCAGCGGCAGCCCGAAGAGGTAGGAGGCCTCGATGACTTCCAGTCCCTTGTTCATCATGGTGGCCGAATCCACCGAGATCTTGCGCCCCATCTCCCAGCGCGGGTGGGCACAGGCCTCCGCCGGCGTCACCGCGGCCAGGGTCGCCAGCGGCCGGTCCAGGAACGGCCCGCCCGAGGCGGTCAGCTGGATGCGGCGCACCGTCGCCGGGGCAGCCGGACGCCGGCCGGGCGCCGGCAAACACTGGAAGACGGCGTTGTGTTCGCTGTCGATCGGCACCAGCTCGGCATCGCCGTCCCGCACCGCCTGCAGGAACAGGTCGCCGGCGACGACCAGCGCCTCCTTGTTGGCGAGCAGGACGCGCCGGCCGGCACGCGCCGCCGCCAGCGTCGGCAGCAGTCCGGCGGCGCCGACGATGGCCGCCATGACCTGGTCGACACCCGGCGCGCAGACCACCTCGGCCAGCGCCGCGGCGCCACCGTGTGCCTCGGTGTCCGGGGCCCGCGTCGCCAGGGCGTCCCGCAATGCGCCGAGGCGGGATGCATCCGCGATGACCGCGTGCGCGGGCCGGAACCGGGCGCACTGGGCGGCCAGCGCCTCCACGTTGTGATGCGCGGTCAGCACCTCCACCCGGAACCGGTCCGGATGGCGGCCGATCACGTCCAGCGTGCTCTCGCCGATCGACCCCGTGGAACCAAGAACCGCGATGCCCTGCACATTGCCCCCCGGCTACTGGGCGCCCGCCAGCAGCAGTGCGAGTGCGAAGACCGGCGCGGCGGCCGTGAGGCTGTCGATGCGGTCCATGACGCCACCGTGGCCGGGCAGCAGGTTGCTGCTGTCCTTGATGCCGCTGTGGCGCTTGACCATGCTCTCCACCAGGTCACCCAGCACGGACACCATGACCGTGGCGCAGGAGGCGAGCACCGCGCCCACCATGTAGAGCACGCCGCTGCCGAGGTAGAGCGAGACCGCGATTGCGATCACCGTCACCGTGGCCAGGCCGCCATAGACGCCCTCCCACGATTTTCCGGGACTGACCTTCACCGCCAGCTTCTTTTTCCCGAAGCGGCGGCCGGCGAAGTAGGCGCCGACGTCCGCGCCCCAGATCAGCGCGAACAGGTAGAGGATGTAACCGCTGCTGAGTTCGAAATGCTTGAGCTGGTTGAAGCCCGCGAAGGCCGGCAGCAGGATCAGCACGCCCATCAGCAGGCGCACCGGCGTGCCGCCCCACTCGCGCGCGCTTTCCGGATAACCGAACACCCAGCGCAGCGAGACGACCCACCACACCGCGCCCAGGATCAGCACCCAGTGCCAGGGCACCTGCCAGCTGACGTACATCAGCAGCAGGACAAAGGCCGCGTATCCGACCCGCCCGCCCTGGCTGTCGATGCCGCTGAGGTGCGCCCATTCCCAGGCGCCCAGGGCGATGACAAAGGCGATGAAGAACGCGAACCCGACCGGCGGCAGGAAGAACACGCAGCCGATGGCGATGGGGGCGAGGATCAGCGCCGTCAAAATGCGCGGCTTCAGGTCGGATGGCTTTTTATCGGGCTGGGCCGCCGGAGGCGGTGCTGCTGGTTCCTGTCCGGGTGTGTTCACTGTGACATGGCCTCCGCCTGTTCCGCACTGAGTCCGAACCGACGCTGGCGCCGGCCGTATTCCTGCAGGGCCCGGCACAGGGACGGACCGCGGAAATCCGGCCAGTACTCGTCGGTGAAGTACAGTTCAGTGTAGGCAAACTGCCAGAGGAGGAAATTGCTGATGCGATGATCCCCGCCGGTCCGGATACACAGGTCCGGGTCGGGGATGCCGGCCAGGCTGGTATAGCCATGAAAACGCGCGACGTCGATGTCCTCCGGCGCGCAGTGGCCGGCCTGCACGTCCTGCGCCAGCCGCCGGGCGGCTTCCACGATGTCCCAGCGGCCGCCGTAGTTCATCGCCATGACGAGGTTGAGCCGGTCATTGTCGCGGGTCAGTTCCTCGGCCGCGCGCATGCGCTCCCGGGTGTCTTCGTTGAAGCGCGAGCGGTCCCCGACGATGCGCAGGCGCACGCCGTTTTCGTGCAGGCGGCTCACTTCCTTGCGCAGCACGGTCTGGAACAGGTCCATCAGGGCGTTGACCTCCTCACGGGGCCGTTGCCAGTTCTCGCTGCTGAAGGCGAAGAGGGTCAGGTATTCGATGCGCTGCTCACCGCAGGCCTCGGCGACCTGGCGCACCGACTCCACGCCGGCCGTGTGGCCGGCGACACCGGGGAGGTGGCGCTGGCGCGCCCAGCGGTTGTTGCCATCCATGATGATGGCGATGTGGCGTGGCCGCCGTCCGGGCGGCAGTACCGTGCCGTCCTCCCGCGCGCCGTCGTCGTCTTCCGGGGAAGGTGTCACGGAACCCTCACACCTCCATCAGGTCCGCTTCCTTGGTCTCGAGCAGTTCATCGATCTTCTTGATGTAACGGTCCGTCAGTTTTTGGACCTGCTCCTGACCGCTGCGTTCCTCGTCCTCGGAGATTTCCTTTTCCTTGAGAAATTCCTTCAGGTCGTTGTTGGCGTCGCGCCGGATGTTGCGGATCGCCACCCGGCCTGCCTCGGCCTCGTTGCGGGCCTGCTTGATGAAGCCCTTGCGGGACTGCTCGGTCAGCAACGGCATCGGGACCCGGATCACGGTACCGGCCGACGACGGGTTCAGACCCAGGTCCGAGGTCATGATGGCTTTCTCGATCACCGGGACCATGGACTTGTCGAAGGGCTGCACCGTCAGCGTGCGCGCGTCCTCGACGTTGATGTTGGCGCAGTTCGGCAGCGGGGTCTCGACGCCGTAGTAATCCACCCTGATGCTGTCCAGCAGGCTGGGGTGCGCCCGCCCGGTACGGATCTTGTTGAACGCGGCCGATACCGCCTCCACGGACTTCTGCATCCGCTCGCCGGCATCCTTGCAGATATCGTCGATCATCTCGCGTTCTCCCCGTTCACGATAATGGTTCCCACGGGCTCACCGCGCATGGCCTGCATGAGACAGCCGGGCCGGGTCATGTCCAGCACGTAGAGCGGCATGTCGTGATCGCGGCTGAGACAGATGGCGGTCAGGTCCATGACGCCGAGCCGTTGCTCGAGCACCTGGTCGTAGGTCAGTTGCTCGTACCGCACCGCGTCCGGGTTGGTCTGCGGGTCGGCGCTGTACACGCCGTCCACCTTGGTGGCCTTCAGCACCACGTCCGCCTCCACCTCGATGCCGCGCAGGCAGGCGGCGGAGTCGGTGGTGAAGAAGGGGTTACCGGTACCGGCGCTGAAGACGACCGTCTCGCCATCCTCCAGGTAACGGATGGCCTGGCGGCGGTCATAGTGCTCGACCATGCCGCTCATGGGGATGGCGGACATGATCCGGCTGTCGAGACCGGCACGGACCAGCGCATCGCGCAGGGCGAGGCCGTTCATGACCGTGGCCAGCATGCCCATGTGATCGCCGGTGACCCGTTCCAGGCCGGCCGCGTGCAGCGACGCGCCGCGGAACAGGTTGCCGCCGCCGACCACGATACCGACCTCGACACCACCGAGGACGACCTCGCGAATCTCCGCCGCCATGCGGTCGAGGACGCTGGGATCGATGCCGAACCCCTCGTCACCCATCAGGGCCTCGCCACTCAGTTTCAGCAGAATCCGCTTCCAGCGCAGACCGTTTTCCGTCACTGTTGCCCTTCCTATGCCGGCAGTAGGTCAGCATTCATTCTGGCTGGCATTCTGGCATTGTCAGACTGAAGCCTGACCTACGGGGGCGATTGTGTGGGCCAGCCTAAAGCCTGACAAACCACCCAACAGCCAGAAAACCCCTGTGGGTCAGGCTTCAGCCTGCCACCCATCCACCAGCCAGACCACCCCTGTGGGTCAGGCTTCAGCCTGACAATCCATCCACCAGCCAGACCACCTCTGTGGGTCAGGCTTCAGCCTGACAGACCACACCTCAGGCGCCGCGCGCCTGTGCCATGACCTCGGCGGCGAAATCGGACTCTTCCTTCTCGATCCCCTCGCCCACCTCGAAACGGACGAACGCGTGAACCGTCGCGCCCTTGCTCTTCAGCAGGGCCTCGATCTTCTGGTCCGGATCCTTCACAAAGCCCTGCTTGACCAGGCTGACCTCCTCGAGGAACTTGCGCACCCGGCCCTCGACCATCTTCTCGATGATGTTATCCGGTTTTCCGCTCTCCTGCGCCTGGGCAGTGTAGATCTCGCGCTCCTTGGCCAGTACATCCCCGGCAACGTCATCGGGGTTCACCACCAGCGGGTTGGACGCGGCGATATGCATGGCCAGGTCGCGGCCCAGTTCGTCGTCACCGCCCTCGAACTCGACCAGCACGCCGATGCGGTTGTTGCCGTGCACGTAGCTGGCGACCCGCCGGCCGCCGCTGCCGAGCACCACCGCCCGCCGCGGCGAGATGTTCTCGCCGATTTTCTGCACCAGGTTCTCGCGCGCGGCGCCGAGGTCGCCCTCGAGCAGTTTCTCCACCGCCGTCTCGCGGCTGGTGAAGGCCTTCTCGGCCACCTGCTCGGCAAACGCCAGGAAACCGTCATCACGGGCGACGAAATCGGTCTCGGAGTTGATCTCGACCATCGCCGCCTGGCTCCCGTCCTCGGCGGCCCGCACGATCACGACGCCTTCCGCTGCCACCCGGCCCGCCTTCTTCGCGGCCTTGGCGGCGCCGGACTTGCGCAGGTCCTCGATCGCCTGCTCGATGCTGCCTTCCGCGGCCACCAGGGCCTTCTTGCATTCCATCATGCCGAGGCCGGTGCGCTCACGCAGTTCCTTGACCATTGCGGCTGTCACTTCCGCCATAATTCAGAATCTCCAGTTCAATTCGGTTTCACGGCCGGGCCGCCCGTGGGGGCAGCCCGGCCGCGATGGGAGGGGTTCAGCCCTGGGAAGCGGGCTTCTCTTCGCCGGGAACTTCCACGAACTCCTCGGGGCGCGCATGCGGGTTCGCCGCCATCTTGCCTTCCAGGCAGGCATCCGCCATGGCCTTCACATAGAGACGGATGGAGCGGATCGCGTCATCGTTGCCCGGGATGACGTAGTCGATCCCGTCGGGATTGCTGTTGGTGTCGACCACGCCGATGATGGGAATACCCATCTTGCGCGCCTCGCCGATGGCGATGCGCTCGTGATCGACGTCGATCACGAACAGGGCGTCCGGCAGGCCGGCCATGTCCTTGATGCCGCCCAGGCTGCGCTCGAGCTTCTCCATCTCGCGGCGCAGGATCAGCACTTCCTTCTTCGTCAGACGGTTGAAGGTGCCGTCCTGGGACTGCGTCTCCAGTTCCCGCAGGCGGCGGATGGAGGCGCGGATCGTCTTGTAGTTGGTGAGCATGCCACCGAGCCAGCGGTGATTGACGTAGGGCATGCCGGCGCGGCCTGCCTCTTCTGCGACAATCTTCGAGGCCTGGCGCTTGGTGCCGACGAACAGGATCTCGTTGTTCTTCTCGGCGAGGTCGCGGGCGAACGTCAGCGCGCGGTTCAGGGCCGGCACCGTGTGTTCGAGGTTGACGATGTGGATCTTGTTGCGCGCACCATAGATGAAGGGGCGCATTTTCGGGTTCCAGTAACGCGTCTGGTGACCGAAGTGGGCACCAGCAGCGAGCAGGTCCCGCATACTGACTGAGGACATTTGTTGACTCCTGATTGGGTTGTGCCTCCACGAGCCCCATGCGCCAACCCGGTGGAATTTCCGGCCCCTCGATGAGGCCATTTTCCGGTCCGGGCACCCGGCGCATGTGCCGGCGCGTGTGCGTATTCAGCCTTTCCGATAAAATGAGCTCCCGCCGGCCCGGCTGTGTTTGCTGGCGGAAGGCGCGCTTTATACCATACGCGCCCTTTTTCTTGAATAGCGACCCGTGACCGGTCTCCGGGCCGCCACGACACCCCCGGGGGACCCGTCACGCATGCAGGCGACCATCAAGACCGCCGAGGAGATCGACCGGATGCGGGTGGCCGGCCGGCTGGCCGCCGCAGTGCTGGAAATGATCGGTGAGCACGTCAAACCGGGCGTCTCCACCGGCGAACTGGACCGCATCTGCCACCGGTACATCACCGAGGAACAGGACGCCATCCCGGCCCCGCTGAACTACCGGGGCTTCCCCAAGTCCATCTGCACCTCCGTCAACCACGTCGTCTGCCACGGCATACCCAGCGACGACAAGGTCCTGAAAAGCGGCGACATCGTCAATATCGACATCACCGTCATCAAGGATGGCTACCATGGCGACACCAGCAAGATGTTCACGGTGGGCAAGGCGAGCGTGCAGGCCGAGCGCCTGATCCGCGTCACCCAGGAGTGCCTGTACCGGGGCATCGAGCTGGTGCGGCCGGGGATGCGGCTGGGCACCATCGGGCATGCCATCCAGCAGCATGCCGAGCGCAACCAGTATTCCGTGGTGCGCGAATACTGCGGCCACGGCATCGGCAGTACCTTCCACGAGGAACCGCAGGTGGTGCACTACGGCACCCCCGACACCGGCTTCGAGCTGCAAGCCGGCATGTGCTTCACCATCGAGCCGATGATCAACGCCGGCAAGCGGCATGTGCGGCTGCTGCCGGACGAGTGGACCGTGGTCACCAAGGACCACAAGCTCTCCGCGCAGTGGGAGCACACCATCCTGGTCACCGAAGCCGGCTACGAGGTGCTCACGCTGCGCTCCGACGAGACCTTTCCCCGCTCATGAGCGAGCCGGCCGGAACCTCCGGGGACAACCCGTACGCCCACCTGTTTCCGCGCGAGGCGCTCGAGCAACTGGAGAACGGCGCCGTGCTGCCCGCCCTGCGGCGGGTGCTGCAGGACGCCGGCGCCACGCTCGACCAGGCCTTTCGCGACGGTGCCGAGATCCGCTCCCTGATCCATGCCCGTGCCTGGGTGACCGACCAGGTGCTGACGTTCTGGTGGCGGCAGCGCGGCCTGGACGAGATCGCCGGCCTCGCGCTGCTGGCGGTGGGCGGTTACGGCCGTGGCGAACTGCACCCGCACTCGGACATCGACCTGCTGGTGCTGAGCCGCGACGGGCTGAGCGACGCGCATGCGCCGGCGGTCGAGCCATTCCTGACCGGCCTGTGGGACCTCCGTCTGAAGATCGGCCACGCCGTGCGCGGGGTGGCCGAGTGCATCGAGCTCGCCCGTGACGATCTCACCATCGCGACCAATATCATGGAGTCACGGGTACTGGCCGGGGATGCCGCACTGGGCGATGAACTGGCCGAACAGGGCGGCCCGGCGCACATCTGGCCGACCAAGAAATTCTATTCCGCCAAGCGCGAGGAACAACGCGCCCGCCACCGCAAATACAACGACACCGAGTACAACCTGGAGCCCAATCTGAAGGGCGCGCCCGGCGGGCTGCGCGACATCCAGACCGTCGGCTGGATCGCCAAGCGCCATTTCAACGCGGAGTCCTTCGAGGACCTGGTCGAGCTCGGCTTCATCAACTTCCCGGAGTTCCGCACCCTGCTCGAATGCCAGGACGTGCTGTGGAAGCTGCGCTACGCGCTGCACATGATCACGGACCGGCCCGAAGACCGCCTTCTGTTCGACCACCAGCGCGCCCTCGCGCAACTGTTCGAACTCGATGACACGCCGGACAGCCTTGCCGTCGAGAAGCTCATGCGCGGTTATTACCGCGCGGCCCAGCAGGTCTCGCAGGTCAACGAACTGCTGCTGCAGCACTTCGACGAGGCCATCCTGCGCGCCGGCGAGCCGGAGTTCATCGAACCGCTCAACGAGCGCTTCCAGGTCCGCAACAGCTACCTGGAGGTGGTGGACCGCACCGTCTTCGACCACCACGCCTACGCCCTCATGGAGGCCTTCCTGCTGCTGGCGCGCAACGACACCATCCAGGGCGTCCGGGCGCAGACGGTGCGCATGATCCGCCTGCACAGCGAGCGGGTCGACGACCGCATGCGCAACGACACCCTGTTCACGGCGCTGTTCCTGGAACTGCTGCGCGAACCGGCCTGCGCCCGCGAACTGCAGCGCATGCAGCGTTACGGCCTGCTGGAACGCTGGCTGCCCGAGTTCGGCGGCGTGATGGGCCGCATGCAGCACGACCTCTTCCACATCTACACCGTGGACGCGCACACCTTGCTGGTGGTCAAGAACATGCAGGACCTGATGCAGCCGGAAGCAGCCGAGCGCTTCCCGGAGCCCGCCCGCGTGGCGCAGGGACTGGCGCGTCCGGAACTGCTGGTCATCGCCGGCCTCTTCCATGACATCGCCAAGGGCCGTGGCGGCGACCACTCCGAACTGGGCGCAGACGACGTGCGGCGGTTCGCGCGCCGCCTGCACCTGGCCCCGCGTGACGAGGAACTGCTGGCCTGGCTGGTCGAGAAACACCTCGTCCTCTCCATGACCGCCCAGCGCAAGGACATCACCGATCCGGCCATCGTGCACGAGTTCGCGGTCGACGTCGCCAACCAGGACCGGCTCGACTACCTCTACGCGCTGACCGTCGCCGATATCTGCGCCACCAATCCGAACCTCTGGAACGGCTGGCGCGCGTCGCTGCTGCGGCAGCTCTACGTGGAGACCAAGGTCGCCCTGCAGCGCGGCCTCGACAAGCCGCTGGACCGCAGCGCGACGATCCGCGCCACGCAGGAGGCCGCGCTGGAGATGCTGCGCCAGGAAGGCGTGGAACCGGCCCCGGTGCGGCGGTTCTGGTCCAAGCTGGGCGAGGAGTACTTCCTGCAGGACCGTCCCGAGGACATCGCCTGGCACACCCAGGCGATCCTGCAGCACGGCAATTCCAACGAGCCGCTGATCCTGATCCGGGAGGGCAACCGGCTCGGCGGCGGCGGCGGCTCCAGCCTGTTCATCTACACGCGCGACCAGGCCAACCTGTTCGCCGTGACGGCGGCGGCGCTGGACCAGCTCCACCTGAACATCCACGACGCGCGCATCCTGACCTCGAAGAGCAACTTCAGCATGGACACCTACATCGTGGTCGAGGAGAACGGCGACAAGATCGCCAACGATTCCGAGCGCGGCGAGGAAATCCGCCGGACGCTGTTCAACGCGCTGCGCAATCCCGAGGAGTATCCCCGCCTGGTGGAACGCCACACCCCCCGCCAGCTGCGGCATTTCAAGATGCCCACGCGCGTGCTGATCAGCAACGACCCGGCGCGCCGGGTCAGCGTGATCGAACTGGTGACGCCCGACCGGCCCGGCCTGCTGGCGCGCGTCGGGCGCATCTTCATGGAGCACGGGATCTCGCTGCACACCGCCAAGATCACCACCCTCGGCGAACGCGTCGAGGACGTGTTCTTCGTCACCGACCACCAGGGCCGGCCGCTCGGCGATCCCGACCTCTGCGCACGCCTGCGCGACACCCTGCGCGACGCGCTGGACGCGCAGGCGGAAGGCAAGCGAAGTCAACCCGGCACAGTACCGTAGACAAGGAGACCACACCGACATGTCCCAGTTGCAGACCACCATCGAAACCGCCTTCGAGAACCGCGCCGGATATGCGCCCGGCAAGGCGCCCGCCGACATCGTGGCGGCCGTCGAGGAAGCGATCGGCCTGCTCGACAGCGGCGCGGCCCGCGTGGCCGAGAAACGCGATGGCGGCTGGGTCGTGAACCAGTGGCTGAAGAAAGCCGTGCTGCTGAGCTTCCGGCTGCGCGACAACGCACCCATCGAGGGCGGCTTCACGCGCTACTTCGACAAGGTGCCGAGCAAGTTCGCCGGCATGTCCGACGCGGAACTGCGCGCCAGCGGCGTGCGCGTGGTGCCGCCGGCCTGCGCGCGCAAGGGCAGCTACATCGCGCCCAACGTCGTCATGATGCCGAGCTACGTCAATATCGGCGCCTACGTCGACGAGGGCACCATGGTGGACACCTGGGCGACGGTCGGTTCGTGCGCCCAGATCGGGAAGCACGTGCATCTCTCCGGCGGCGTCGGCATCGGCGGCGTGCTGGAGCCCCTGCAGGCCGGCCCCACGATCATCGAGGACAACTGCTTCATCGGCGCCCGCTCCGAGATCGTCGAGGGCGTGGTGGTCGAGGAGGGCGCGGTGATCTCGATGGGCGTGTACATCGGCCAGAGCACGCGCATCTACGATCGCGAGACCGGCGAGACCCTGCGCGGCCGGGTGCCTGCCGGCGCCGTCGTGGTGCCCGGCGCACTGCCGTCGAAGGACGGCACCTACAGCCTCTACGCGGCGATCATCGTCAAGAAGGTCGACGCGCAGACCCGCGCCAAGGTCGGCATCAACGAACTGCTGCGGAGCGGCGAGTGAGCGTCACTGTCTATGGCATCGCCAACTGCGACACCTGTCGCAAGGCGCGCAAGTGGCTGGATGAGAAGGGCATCGTGCACACCTTTCACGACGTGCGCAGCGACGGCCTGGACGCCCTGATGGTGAAGCGTTGGAGCCAGTCCATTCCCGGCCCGGAGTTGTTCAACCGCCGCAGCCGCAG
>JBFKKR010000016.1:0-38775 GCA_041682035.1 Pseudomonadales bacterium
GAACATGTTGGCGGTGAACATGAACACCAGCAGCGTGCCCATGTCGACCTGGAACTGCAGCCCGGAGAACAGCCACGTCGCCACCGAACCACCCAGCGAGATGCCGGTGAAGATCACCGCCTTGCCGGTCTTGTGCATGGTGCGCTCGAACGCAAGGCGCAACGAGAGCCCTCTTTCGAGGCCCTCCTTGATGGTGCTCATCACGTAGATGCCGTAGTCCACGCCGATGCCCGCTGCGAGCGCCACCACCGGGAGTGTCGCCACCTTCAGACCGATGTCCAGTTGCGCCATCAGGCCGTAGGACAGCAGGGACACCAGGGACAGCGGTGCAACCACCGCGATGACCATGGGGATGGACCGGAACGACAGCCACAGGAAGGTCACGATCACCAGGTACACGTAACCGACCACGGGAAGTTCCTCTTCCTCCACCTCCTCGTTGGTCGCCGCCATGACGCCGACGTTGCCGGAGGCCAGTGCGAAGTGGACCTGGCCGGTGCCCTTCTCGTTGAACTCCTTCACCGAATCGACGATCCGCGCGATGGTCGTCGCCTTGTGATCCTCGGTGAAGATCATGATGGCGATGGCATCACAGGTGACGGTCTTCATGGCCGCCGAGGGCGGCACCATGTTGTACAACTGACCGAGCGCCGCCTTGTTGCGGGGCAGCTCGAACGAGTTCACGCGGCCGTCGTTCAGGCCGCTGTAGACCAGCTGTGCCGCCGTCATGATCGACTGCACCGCGGCCACGCCCTCGGTGTTCTTCATGTGCCACTGGAAGCGGTCGATCTCGTCCACGGCGGCATACTCGACGCAGCCATAATCCAGCATCTCGGCGATGACGATCATCACGTCGGTGCCGAGGTCGAAATTCTCCACGATGGATTTGGCGTCGAGGTTGTAGCGCGAATCCGGACGCAGTTCGGGCACGCCTTCCTGGGCGTCACCGATCATCAGCTGCGGGTATTTCCAGACGCCCCACGCGGTGCAGACCGCCGAGATGCCGAGGATGACCAGTGCCGAGGACGGCCGCGTGACGTAGCTCAGCTTCTGCCACAGCGCCGCGCCATAGTGCTCGCGCTTGATCTGCTTCTCGCGGAAGGCCGCCATGTCGCCGATCTTCAGGTAGGTCAGCCAGATCGGCATCAGCATCTTGTTGGTGATGATGATGGCCGCCACGCCGAAGGCCGCGTTCAGCGACATCTCCTGGATGGTCTGGATCTCGATCAGGTAGATGGTGGCGAAGCCGGCCACGTCCGTGATCAGCGCCGCGGTGCCCGGAATCGCCAGCCGCCGGAAGGTCATCAGGGACGCATCGTAATTGTTCCGCCCGGCGTCGATTTCCGCCACCCAGGCATTGGCGTACTGCACGCCGTGGCTCACGCTCACCGACAGCACCAGGAACGGCACCAGGATCGCGTAGGGGTCGATCCCGTAGCCGAAGAAGCGCAGCAGCCCGAACTCCCAGATCACCGCGATGATCGAGCAGCCCATCGGCAGCAGCGACAGCTTGAAGGAGCCCGTGTAGGCCCACAGCAGCAGCATGGTCAGGAACAGGGCGATGAAGAAGAAGCCCACCACCATGACGATCGCGTCGACGATATCCCCGACGATCTTCACGAACCCGATCATGTGGATGGTGATGTTCGGGTTCATTTCCTGGTACTTCGCCCGCATGGCCTCCAGGTCATTGGCGAGCTTGATGTAATCGAGTTTCTCGCCGGTCTGCGGATTGATCTCCAGCAGTTCCGCCGTGATCATGGCGCCGTTCTCGTTGTCGGCGACCAGCTGGCCGATGATGCCGGCCTTGCGCACGTTGCTGCGAATCTGCCGGATCATGCTCTCCGGTGGCTCGAAATCCGGCCCGCCCAGGTACTCCGGCGGCATCACCGGACTGCCCTTCAGCCCGCCTTCCACGACCTCCACGTAGGCCACGTTGGTGGTGAACAGGGACAGCATGCGCAACCGGTCGACGCCGGGCGTGAAGAAGATCTCGTCGTTCAGCGCCTTGAAGGTGTTGAGGTACTCCGCGTTGTAGATGTCGCCGTCCTTGGCCATCACCGTGATGATGAGCCGGTTGGCGCCGCCGAAGTCCTCGAAGTACTCGATGAACTTCTGCATGTACGGATGCTGGATCGGGATCGACTTGAGCCAGCCGGCGTCCGGCTTGGTCAGCAGCGCCTGGTAGGTGAGGAATGCCGTGATGACCAGCAACACGATATGCGTCGGCACGCGCGCGGCGAACACGACCGGCTCCACCACCCGGAGAATGCGGTCTGTCCAGGTATCACCGGTCAGAGGGGGCAGCTTGGATTCCGGCATGACTCAAACCTCTTTAGATATTTTTCTGGCAGTTGCGCGGGCACGCCCGCCTCGCCGCCTCGATGGTCCGTTCCGACTTCAGTTCATCTGCACCCAGGCCGGTCCGTTCTTCCCGACCACAAGCGCCCGCGATCCCAGCAGGATGACGTCGCTCAGGCTGTAGTTCAGGCCCAGATCCACCGTGTCGAAGGCCGTCACGCGCTGGCTGGAGCGCACGCCGGTGCCGTTGACGCCGACCAGGAAGACCTCGCCCGTCGCGGTGATGGAACCGCCGAACAGGCTCTGCTTGGTAGACGAATCGACCAGTTCCCAGCCAAGTTCCGCCAGTTCGTCCTCGTCGGTGATGTTCTCCAGTTCGTACTCGTCGAACTCGTCCATGTCTTCCGGTATGAGGCGGAAATGGTTGCGGCAGACGAACACGCTGCCACGCAGTCCGAAGGTGACGAATCCGTAACGCCCCAGCGGCAGCATGCCGAACAGGCTGCCCTTGTACGGCGACTTCACCTTCTCCCAGGTTTCACCGCCGTCACTGACCTTGACGACGAAGCCGAACTCACCGGTCACCCAGATCGTGTTGTCCTTCAGGCGGGTGATGCTGAAGAAGTGGAAGCCGAAATCACTGATTTCGTTGGACTGCCGTTCCCAGCTGCGGCCGCGGTCACGCGAGATCAGGATGGAGCCCTTGCGGCCCACCACCATGTACTCGTCCCGCTTCAGGTCGATGATGTCGTAGAGCGGTTCCGAGGCGCCCTCGAAGTAGCGCAGTTCCCAGGTTTCCCCGCCGTCCTTCGTCTCCAGGACGGTCGAATCGTTGCCCACCGCCCAGCCGTGGTTGTCGGTCTCGAACCAGACCTTGTTGAGCTTCGAGCGCGAGGGGGAGATCACCTGTCGCCATTCGCTGCCATCCTGCGACAGCAGGATGTGGCCGCGCTCGCCCACCGCCACGTAGCCCACCGAGGAACGCGCGACGCTGAGGGTGTTGGCCTGCGCGGCCAGCGGCATGATCTCGGACTTGCGTGGCTGCAGCGTCTTGTCGGGCCACTCGGTCTCGCCGGAAAGCTTCACGAAGTTGCGCTTCTCGACCTTGGGCGCCGACGTCGCGCCGGCCTCGACCTCGGTGACGCCCCCCTCCGCAGGTGCCGACGCGGTCGTGGCGGCGGCCTGGTCACCCTCGACGGGCGCCGCGGCCGCATCTGCCTTGGTCGTTTCGGCCGCAGCCTGGTCTTCCCCTTCCGCGGCTTTCTCGTCGCCGCAACCGGCCAGCCCTCCGAGGAGGAGAGCGAACACAAGCGCAGCCGCCCTCCGGTCGATCAATCTGCTCATGGTGCTGCTCGCTCTCCTGCTGCGGGGATGGATCCGTGCGGCTTACTTGAAGATCTTCGGCTTCTTCAGGGTGCGCGGGTTGAAGAAGCGCTTCTTCCATTCCACGGTCCAGTCGCCGGAGCCCTCTTCCGTCGTCAGGCTGGAGATGAAGTAGCGGCCGGACTGCAGGTCGTAATACGCCTCCGGCACACCCGAAACGGTCGGCAGGAACGGCAGGGTCAGCAGGTAGGCTTCCTGGTATTTCCAGAGCTTGTCCTGGTTGTCGTAGCAGTCCACCGCGGCGATCGACCAGCTGTCCTCGTCGACGTAGAACGTGCGGCGCTTGATCTGGTGCGTGGTACCCGGACGCAGGTTGGCTTCCACCACCCAGACCCGGTGCAGTTCGTAGCGGGCCAGGTCGCGATTGACGTAGTACGGTGTGAGGATCTCCTTGTACTTCTTGCGCGGATCGTTCAGCGCGTAGCTGTTGTAGCCGATGTACTTCTCCTGGCGGCCGACCAGCTTCCACTCGTAGCGGTCCATCTGGCCGTTGAACATGTCCGCCTGGTCGGCGTACATCTCGCCGAAGCCGTTCGGCAGTGGCGTGTCATAACCCGCCTTGGGCACCTCGCGCAGGCCGACGCCCTCCGTGAACAGGAACAGCTTGCGGCCGCCCTTGTCCTGGTCCATCTCCTCGATGGCCATCAGGCGCTGGCCGGCGATATCCGGCGGCGACAGCGTTTCCATGATGATGGCGAAAATGGTGCTGCGCATGTCCTCGGGGGTATCCGGCTTCAGGTTGGCGTAGTACAGCTCGATCGCCTGCTCCGTCTTGGAAATCTGGTAGGTGCCGTCGGTGGAGACCAGCGCCTCGTTGATGATGCGGTGCAGCGTCGACAGGCGATACTTCAGCTTGTGGTTCCAGATCACCTCGGCGCCCTTCCCCGGGATCGGGAACGGGAAACCGATCTTGGCGCCGACGATGACGTCATCGCCCTTGAGTTCGGCACGGGTGGCGTTGGCGATGGTCTCTTCGTAGATGCGCTCCGGGAAGAAGGCGGTACGCAGCGACTTGTAGACCGGGATCTTCATGCCGTTGAAACGCTCCAGCATGGCGATCTGGCCGGTGGTCAGCTTGTCCTTGTGTTCGGCCATGTTGGACTTGTCGATGACGAACAACGGCTTCAGTGCGTCCTCGCCGGCGGTCAATGCCGCCCGCTTGAACATCTTGTCGATCTCCTCGACATTCTTGGTGCGGAGGTCTTCCAGCTTCTTCGGCGTGATGGTCTTGTCCTGTTCGGTGAAGAAACCCTCACCGACCCACTCAGGAATGGTGCCTTCCGCGTTGCCGGCCTGGATGGCGCCGACCGGGGTCAGCTCCTTGCCGAGCTTGGCGGCTTCTTCCGGGGAAACCTTGGCATGGACGAGCGGACTGGCAGCCAGGGCGAGGGCGGCCAGGGCGGAAATCGAGGCGCGGGAAAGTCGCATGGAATCCTCCGTACATTTGCAGAAACGGGAAGCACCGCCTGGGCCGCTGCATGCAGGGACCTTCCGGACGACATGACGGGTGACATGCCGGAACCACGGCAAGCCACCGGTCCTCCCGCGAACGAAGGGTAAGCTTAGATGACCGGCCGACCAGTGCAAGGGCTCCGGACCCGGAAATGCGCAAATCTGGTCACGATTTGGATGCGAATCTGCAGGATGCCGAAGGCACAGGATTGGCTGGTCAATTATTGCGCGACTGTTGCGCGAGATTGCGCGGCGGGATCAGGCCGCCTCCGGCGCGAGCCCGCGCAGAACGGTCCGGTCGTCCGGCTGCAGGTATTTCTCCGATACCTGGCGCGCACGCAGGAGCAGGTAACGCTGCGGCGTGTAGATGGCGTTCACGACCGGCATGGCGGGGCCCAGCGCCCGCGAGGCCCGCGCCAGCAGGCGGTAGCGCCGTTCCTGGGCCCGGCTCCAGCGGATGCCGAGCTTCCGGCGCAGTTCCGAAGGCATCAGGCCCGCCGTCACCAGCCAGTAGGTCTCGCCCACCGGCCGCCAGGCCCGCCGCCAGATGCCGCGCGGAATCATCGCGAACGGCGGCGCCACCTCGCTGCGCATGACCTCGATCACTTCCTGCACGGTGTCGTTGTCCGCGAGCCGGTCATGGATCATGGCGTCGAGATAGGCCCGGTGCTCCGTCCAGCTGCGGCCCACCTCGTCACGGCCGACCCCCAGCACCGCGCCCATGGCGCGCCACTCGGCGTAGTACTGTTCGATTTCTGTCGCGTTCATGGGGCTGGCGAAAGACTGGATGGCGGCGATCGCCGCCTCGCCCAGCGTGGTGTGCACCCAGGCCCAGGCTTCGGGCTCGAAGGCGTTGTAGCGCCTGCCGTCGGGCGTCACGCCACGGATGTCGCGGTGGATCTCGCGCAACGAGCGCGCCGTCTTCCAGGCGGCTTCCGGTCCGCCGAAACTCATGATGAGCAGGTAATCGATGGAACGGAACAGGCGTGCGTACGGGTGGGTCCGGTACCCGGACTGCTGTTTCACCGCCGCTCCCACGGTCGGGTGCGCGACCTGCAGCAGCAGCGCATACCCGGCCCCGGCCATGACGCGCGGGTCGTTGCCCTTCTTCCAGATCATGGAGCCCGGTCCCGGGACCATGCGGGCCACATCCTCCGGCGTCAGCGTGCGCTTTCCGCTCATGGCCTGGAATCCCCCGCCGCCTGGTGTCTTCTCCCACGCTATCGCCTGCGGGAGGCAATCGCCAGTGGCATGGCCGTAAACCGAGTCGTGTTTAGATTTCGGGGCAATGGTCTGCGGCTTGGGTGGGTTCTGTGGCCAGGGTGTTACACGCCCATGTCAGGCTGAAGCCTTACCTACACACACCCGCTGCCGGGTCCGATGCTTGCGGCGCTAGGCCGGGACCAGCTCCATCTGCTCCGGCGACGCCACGTTCACCCTGGCCAGCGCAACCGGCACGCCGTTGACGATGGCCATGCCGGTACGCGGTTCACAGTATTCGGCGCCGATGATGTCGTTGATGCTGACGCCCGCGTGCCGTCCCGCCACGCGCAGGCGGACGCCGTCACGATGATGGCCCCAGCCGTGCGGGACGCTGATCACGCCCGGCATCAGGTCGTCGGTGATCTCCGCCGGCAGTTCGATCGAGCCGGCCGGCCCGCTGACGGCGACGAGTTCCCCGTCATTCACGCCCGCCCGTTGCGCGTCGCGCGGATGCAGCATCACCGTGCAGCGCGGCTTGCCCTTCACCAGCCGGTGGCTGTTGTGCATCCAGGAGTTGTTGCTGCGCACGTGCCGGCGCCCGATCATCAGCAACTGTTCCGTTGGGGCTTCCGTCGGCAGGTCACACAGCGCCTCCCGGTACAGCACCGGCACCAGCCGGATGCGCTTGCCGGGCGTACCCAGCCGGCCCGGCATGGAGGGTCGCAGCGGCCCGAGGTCGATGCCGTGCGGGCTGGACGTCACTTCCTTCAGCGTAAGGCCCCGCGCCGCAGCGGTGTCGCCGGAGAAATAAGGCACCGCCGCGGTGCTGGCCACACCGGCATTCTCCAGCAGGACCCTGCGCGCGCGGCGCCAGATCCGCCCTGCACCCGGCACCGCCGCGACCAGCCGGTCGATACGGCGGATCGCCTGTCCCGGCGCACCGTAGGGCCCGGTCCGCAGCATCAGGTCGATCAGGCCCTCGTCCCCCAGCTGCAGCAGCAGGCGTCGCAGCGCCTTCGCCGCGACGGTGGTGGCCGGATTGGTGGACATCAGCCGTGTGCCCAGCTCGGTGAGAATCTCCCAGTCGCGCAGCGCGCCGGGTTTCGGTTTGATCATGGCCGGTGCGTAGCGGATGGTGTTGCGGATCGCGACGCCGTGGAATACCGGGTCGAACTGGCCGCGCTCCAGCGGGCCGACCGGCGGCAGGATGATGTTCGCGTGGCGGGTGGTCTCGTTGATGTAGAGGTCGATGGAGACCATGAAGTCCAGGCCACCGAAAGCGACGTCCAGGTTGCCGCCGTCCGGGCAGGACAGCACCGGGTTGCCGGCATGCGTGACCATGGCGCGAATCTGCCCTTCGCCCGGCGTCAGCATCTCCTCGGCCATGGTGACGGCGGGCAGTTCGCCGAAGAATTCCGGCAGGCCGCGAACGCGGCTGCGGTAGCGGTCGAACGAACCCTCGAACCCGAACGCCTGCAGCATCGCCGCCGCGTCGGCCGCCGGGTGCGGGAACATCACGCCGCCGGGCTCGTCGAAATGGCCGGCGACCACGTTCAGCGCGTACAGCAGCCAGCCGGCGACCGTGCTGTTGGGCGAGGTGGTGAGGCCGACGCGCCCGTAAAAGGCGGCGCTGGGCGCGGCCAGGATGTCCGCCGCGATCTGTTCGATCTCTTCCACCGCCATGCCGGTGAACGGGGCGGCGCGCGCCGGCGTCCACGGCGCCACCATGTCGCGCAGTTCGTCCAGGCCGTCGATGTGGCCGCGCAGTCGCCCGCCGGTCGCGCGCCCCTCGCGGTACAGCACGTGCAGCAGCGCCAACAGCAGGTAGGCATCGCCGCCCGGGCGGATGAAGTGATGTTCGCTGGCAACCTTCGCGGTTTCGCTGCGGCGCGGATCCACCACCACCACCTTGCCGCCGCGCGCCCGGATCTCCTTGATCCGGTTCCGCATGTCGGGCGCCGTCATGATGCTGCCGTTCGACGCCATCGGGTTGCCGCCCAACACCAGCCAGTAGGCGGTGCGTTCCAGGTCCGGAATCGGGAACAGCGCCTGGTTGCCGAACATCTGCAGCGCCGCCAGCTGGTGTGGCAACTGGTCAACGGACGTGGCGCTGAAACTGTTCTTCGTGCGCAGCGTGGCGAGCAGCATCGGCAGGAACAGCAGCGCGCCGTGATTGTGCGCGGTGGGATTGCCGAGGTAGAAGCCGACCGCGTGACGGCCGTGCGCCTTCTGCACCCGGCGGATGCCGGCGGCCGCCTCGTCCAGCGCCTGCTGCCAGGAGATCTCCTGCCAGCCACCGGGTGTGCGTTTCACGGGATTGCGCAGGCGGTCCGGGTCCTCCTGCAGGTCCTGGATCGCCACCGCCTTGGGGCAGACATGGCCGCGACTGAGCGGATCGTCGTCATCACCGCGGATCGAATGCACCCGCCCGTCCTCGTGGCGGATCTCGATGCCGCACATGGCCTCGCAGAGGTGGCAGGCGCGGTAATGGACTTGCTCGGCCATCGGTGAACTCCCGTTCATAAATACGGAGACTACCGACTATAAGCGCTTTGCCGGACCCGTTGAACCGCGGGCCGGCCCGAACCCGAGGCAAATTTCATAATGGGGCGCCCGGGCTTTACGCGACCATCGCAGGGTGGGTAGGCTTTCGCGATCGAATTCAGTGAGGTTAGGAAGCATGGCGGCAGGCAACGAGAACATCACCGTCTGGGAAGTCACCCGCCGGCTGTTCGGCAAACTGAAGCAGAAGGACATCCGCCAGGCCATGCTGACCGCCAACCGGCTCGACCGCGAGACGGTCATGTCCATCGGCCTGGTGCTGGAACGACACGCCGCGGAACGGCCCGACGTCCTCGCGCTGAAGTACGCTGACCGCACCTGGACCTGGCGGCAGTTCAACGCGTGGGCCAATCGCTACGCCAGCTACTTCGCCGCCCGGCAGGTCGGGCACGGCGATACCATCGCCATCAACCTGGAAAACCGTCCGGAATGCGTGGTCGCCGTCTGCGCCGCCAACAAGCTCGGTGCCGTCGCCGCCATGATCAACACCACCCAGCGCGCGGACGCACTGCGGCACAGCTTCAGCCTGGTCAAACCGAAACTCGTCATCGTCGGCGAGGAACAGCTTGACGCGATGTCCACCATCCCGGACGACATCGGCCAGTTTTCAGGCCGCCTGCTCTACCTGGCGGACGGCAGTGACGAACCCGCACCGGAAGGCTACATCGACCTGGAGATGGTCAGCATGGACCTGGACGACACCAACCCGTCGTCGACGATGAACGTGCGGCTGAAGGACCCCTGTTTTCATATCTTCACCTCCGGCACGACCGGCCTGCCGAAGGCCTCGGTGATGACCCACTACCGCTGGTACCGGGCCGCGCTGGTGGTCGGCAAGGTCTGCCTGGAGATGAACGACCAGGATGTCATGTACAACTGCCTGCCGCTCTACCACAACGCCGGCCTGATCATCGGCATGGGCGCCAGCTTCGGCAGCGGCGGCGCCTTCGCCATCAGCCGCAAGTTCAGCGCATCGCGGTTCTGGGACGAGGTCATCGCGCTGGGCGCCACGCGGTTTTCCTACATCGGCGAACTGCTGCGCTACCTGCTGAACCAGCCACCCTCGGAGAAGGACCGCGCACACCGGGTGCGCGGCATCATGGGCAACGGACTGCGCCCCGATGTGTGGGACGAGTTCAAGGAACGCTTCGCTATCGAGCGCATCAACGAGTTCTACGGCGCGTCCGAGGGGCCGAGCGGGTTCATGAACCTGTTCAACTTCGACAAGACCTGCGGCTGGGCGCCGGACGGCTACGCCATCGTCGAGTATGACGTCGATGCCGACGAGCCCGTGATCGATGGCAAGGGTCGCATGCAGAAGGTGAAAAAGGGCGGCACCGGCCTGCTGCTGCTGGAGGTGTCCGACAAGAACCCGTACGACGGTTACACCGATTCCGCCGCCAGCGAAAAGAAGCTTTTCCGCGACGTGTTCAGGAGAGGGGATGTCTGGTTCAACTCCGGCGACCTGATCCGTTACCAGGGCGCAGGTCACGTGCAGTTCATCGACCGTATCGGCGACACCTTCCGCTGGCAGGGCGAGAATGTCGCCACCACCGAGGTGGAAGCGGTGATCAACCACTTCCCGCAGACCGAGGACGCCGTCGTGTACGGCGTGCAGGTGCCGGGCTGCGACGGACGCTGCGGCATGGTCTCGTTCACGCCCAAGAACGGCGCGCCCATGAACTGGGCCGCACTGGCCGCGCACCTGCGCAAGGGCCTGCCCCGCTACGCGGTGCCGCGCTTCCTGCGCATCAACACGGCGCAGGACATCACCGGCACCTTCAAGCACCAGAAGGCGAAGCTGAAGAAGGAAGGGTTCGATCTGGCGCAGGTGGATGGAGAGGTCTACTACCTGCCGCCGAAGGCGGAAACGTGGATGCCTCTGACGCCACAGGCGCAGGCCGCGATCGAGGCGGGGGAGATTACGCTGTAAGGCGGCAGCGTTTTATCTCGGCATCGCCTTCCAGCGTGGCAGCAGCGCCCGGATACTCACCTCAATCCGCTCGACCGTCTTCGGATGCGCGACTGCGAAGCGTTTGGAGAGGTACAGGCCCATCGGCCGGGCAACCTGCAGCTTGCGGCGGTACATTTTTTCGGTTCGTCCGGTCTCTTTCAGCGCGGCGTCGAATACCGGTTCCGACAACAGGACGGCATCGATATGGCCGACGTCGAGCATCTGCAGCAGCAAGCTGGCGTTGCGGGGTGACTTGCCGAAACTGTAACCATTCTCCCGCAACCACTTCGCGGTATTGGTGCCGACCACGCTGGCGGCACGCATTCTTTCCTTTTGCGCCGGATTGCCGGGATCCACGTCGGAATCCGCGCGCGTGAACCAGGTCCAGCGATTGACGTAGAAAGGCGTGAGAAATACGGCAAACTCGTCCCGCTTCACGTTGCGCGTGGCCAGGAAGAAACCATCCTTCTGACCGGTCTCCACCAGCCTGCCGGCGCGCGCATAGTTCTGCACATGATCGATATCGTAATCGAGGCCGGCATGTTTCATGATCCGGTGCAGCCGTTGCGCGCCGATCCCGCGGATTTCACCGTCCTCCAGGTAGGTCAGCGGTGGAAATTCGGGGGCCACGAGCAGCAGGGGCTCTTCCGCGCCCACCGTGCCGGCCTGCAGCAGGAAGGCAATCGCCAGCAGCAGTACCCGGCAGGGCTGCAACGGGCCCTTTTCGCGCGCTCTCATCACCTTCATCCTGTACAGATTAGTGCACGGCAGACATGCAGACCCAACCCCAGGATCACCCTGTAACTATCTGGTTTTTTTCTGTTTCATACGCACGCCCTGGCGCGCCCCAGGATGACACCCGGCCTGATCCGCACGAAATATGAGTAGCAATACAAGCGATTTTTAGTATGTTGAATCAACTGGTCGTTGTTAACGCGGGGCGGTCTGGATGTTCGTCGCGATGAGCCGGTTCGTAGTTGCCAATCACATGGAGCACGAGGTTCGACAGGCATTTCTCCAACGGCCTCACTACGTCGACCGCGCACCCGGCTTCATCCGCATGGAAGTCATGAATCCGACCGACAACCCGGCGGAGTTTTACCTGATCACATACTGGCAGGACCAACAGAACTGGAAGGATTGGTACCACGGGCATCAGTACAAGGAGGCCCACAGGGGCATTCCCCGTGGTCTGAGACTCGTCCCACGTGAAACGGAGGTCCGCTGCTTCAATTCGTTTGCGCGCTGAGATCCTGACGGAGAGTGCGTCATGAAACAGGAAGATGCGAACAAGCCAACAGGTGATGTTGCAACCCCAGCGTCCCGGGAACAACTGGAATCGGCGCTGAGGTCAATCGAGGACCGCAGCTGGGATATGGCCACCCGCTATGCGGACCAGGTTCTGGGGGGGTGTACATTCATTCCCCCCAGGAAAGCGGATTTTTTCCGCAGACGTTGTCGGGAAGACCTGCTCTACCACCTGGAATACCTGCGCTCCGCTCTCTACACCGGCGTACCCGAGGTTTTTTCAAACTACACCCGCTGGATAGATGAGGTGCTGGTGCATCGGGGTGTCGCGAAGGGCTGCCTGATACCGGCCCTGCATTTCCTGGAGGCGGAAATCCGCCCGCTATTGCCGGCTGGGGAGATCCCGCTGTTCGAAAGGGTCATGATGGCGGGCACGCAAGCCGTCGAGGGCCGAGAGTTTTCGAATGCCGCGAACACGGATCTGACACGCGAAGACTCCAGCGAGCTTTTTGTCCGGGCGCTACTCGCTTCCAACCGCCTGCTGGCGCAGGAAATCCTCTCCAACAGCGCGGCCAACGCGCAATCCCTGTTCCAGAGCCTGTCAAGGATCGTGGCGCCGGCGATGTACGAGATCGGACGGCTGTGGCAGCGCGGCCACATCAGCATCACCGAGGAACATCTCGCCACCGGCATCGCCAACCTCGCCATCCGCAGCGCTTATCACAAGCTGCAGAAACCCGCGCACACGAAAAAGAAAGTCATCCTCGCCTGCACGGAAGCGAACCAGCACAGCATGGGAGTGGAGATGGTGTCCTGGGTCTTCGAAATGGCTGGCTGGGAAACCATCTTCCTGGGTGCGAACGCGCCCAGCGATGCGCTTCTGAACATGATTGATCGACAGCAACCCGATGGCATCGGCCTGTCTGTCAGCACCGCCCCGCAGTTGCGCGCTGCGCTGCGAATCTGCGAGGAGGTACATGCCGACTTCCACACCCGGACGCCGGCTATTCTCATCGGAGGCTACCTCTTCCACGAGGTACCGGAGCTGCAAAGGCTCCCCCGTGCAGACGCGGTGCTGAAGGATGTCTCGCAACTCTCCCTCATGATCGGCGCGCATACCGGGAAAAGGCACTCGTCAGGCTGAAGCCCGAGCCGCGAATCGGAGTTTTGAGGGCGCCGCCTGCCAGATGCCCACCTGCCGCCGTGCGTACGATTTCTTCTCGCCGGGCTTCATCCCCCGCCGGATCCGGATGCGCCGGGCCTGCGGGCTGCCGTCGCCCTGCATGGATTCGGCCAGGCACCCGGCGGCGTTGCTCCCGAACGTCATTTTCTCGATCAGGCGCAGTATACGCCTGCGTTTCTTCTTCACCCGGTGGTCCGGGCGGGTCGGCACGGGCAGGAAGCGGTTGACCGGCGCTGCGCCGCGCGGGCCGAACTTGGTGTACAGGTCCGGATCCTCTATGGCTCGGTCGTAACCGATCTTGGCTGCCCTGCCGCGCGGGCCGCGAATGGGCCTATAGTGAAGATGCGGCCATCCGGCGCCAGACCTCCGGATGCAACAGACCACTCATTCACATTCCCGCCTGCGCCAGCGGCCAGGACGGGTGCCGCCCGCAATAACAGGGGTCCCGCAGCGTGGCACAGATCGAGGCGCTCTTTCCGCTCGCCGCTCCGGACCAACTCCACGGACGCGATGCCGATCTCGATGTCATGCAGGAAACCCTGGCCGCCGCCACCGCAGGTACCTGCCAGTTCCTGCTGCTTACCGGAGAATCCGGCATCGGCAAGACTTCGCTGGCGCATACCGTGGCGAGCCGCGTCTCGGCAACGGGCGGTTTCTTCCTGCGCGGGAAGTTTCAGCAGCATTCGGGGCAGCGACCGCTGGCGGCACTCCTCGATGCGTTGTCCGACCTGGCACGGCAGCTGGCTGCCGGCAGCCCGCAGGACGGCCAGGGGTGGGGCAAGCAACTGGCCCGGCGGCTCGGCGGCGACACGGCCGCGCTGGTGGAACTGGTACCCGGCATGAATGCCGTCTGCGGCCCGCAGGAGAAACCCCGGGAACTGTCCCCGGAGCCGGCGCGGCAGCGCATGGTCGATGTCATCCTGGAAACGCTCACCGTGGTCACGGCATCGCGGCACTGCGTGGTGCTGTTCCTCGACGACCTGCACTGGGCGGACCCGGCCACGCTCAACGTGCTGGACCGCCTCCTCCAGCGGGGACCGCCGCGGGTCCTGATCATCGGCGCCTGCCGCACGGACACGCCCGCCGGTCAACTGACGCTTGCCGAGCTGGAACGCGCACGACGGTCCGGCGCGTGGGCCGAAACCACCCGGAGCCGGAGCCTGTCGCTGGGCGCACTGACCAGCCAAGATATCGGGAGCATCCTGCATGAGCGGTTCGGCGGCACGCGGGACCGCTATCGCGGATTCGCTGCCCATTGCGAGCGGCACTGCCAGGGCAACCCGCTCCGCCTGCAACACTTCCTGAAGGTCCTGCACGCCCGGCGCCTGCTCTCGTTCGACAAGTCCACGGCCGCGTGGAGCTGGGACGAAAAGGCCATCGGGCGCCTCGTACGCGCCGAAGACACCATCGAACTGATCCGCACCCGGTTGGAGCACCTGCCGCTGGAACTGGTGCACCTGCTCTCCGTGGCGGCCTGTTTCCGCGGCCGGGCGGTCCTGCGGGATGTCGCAACGCTGTGCGACATCCGGCCGGAAGACGCCCTGCGGCTCGCGAAACAGGCCGAGCACGAGAGGCTGGTCTCGTTCCTGCCGACGGAACTCAGGGGACTGCGGGACGCGGTATCCCGGAGCCTGGTCTTCGCCCACGACCAGATCGAGCGGGCCGCCTATACGCTGCCAGACGAGACGACGCGCCTGCAGACGCACTTACAGATCGGCTGGCTGCTGGCAGAGCGGAGCCGCCGATCCGACATTCTCGACGCTGCCGGGCACCTGCTGTTCGCGCATGCACTGTTGCGCACCGAGCAGGAGCGCGAATCGGCGGCCATCGTGATGTTGCGCGCAACCAACGCGGCACGCCGCCTGACCGGCTGGAAACTGGTGCGCCGTTTCGCCGTTGCGGGGCTGGAGCTGCTGGGTGAGCATGCCTGGCGGGAACATGGCATCCTGGCGTTCTCCCTCGGCCGGAACCTGCTCGAGGCCACCTACTATGCCCGGCCCGACGCGGACCTCGACGACTTGCTGGAAGCATTGCTGAACGCCACGCCCGAGCCGTTGCAACGGGCTGAACTGCACTGGATCCGCTGCACCCAGCTGCTCACGCAGGCGAAACTGCGGGACAGCCAGCAGCACGGCTACGCGGCCCTGCGCTGCTGCCTGCCCGACCTCCCGCCGATCGACGAGATCAGTGGTGGCACGCTGGCCATGCTGGAACGGGACATCGACGCGCGCCTCGCAGAACTGCCACCGGACTGGCTGACCACCCTGCCGGAGACCCGCGATGCATCCATCCGCTTCGTCCTGCAGCTGCTGCCGGAATACCTGACCAGCGCCTTCGTATCGGGCAACCAGCTCATGCGCGGCTACCTCTGCCTCATCGCCATGCAGACCCTGCTGGAACACGGACGGGTGGCGGGCAATCATTTTCCGCTGGCCGCCTACGCCCTGTTTCTCGGCATTCGCCAACGGTTCTCCGAGGCCGGCAGGATCGCCGTGCTGGCGGCGCACCCGCCCGACCTCGACATCGACGACCGCGCCTTCGCCGCCAGCGCTGACTCCCTCGCGCCACGGGCGCTGCACTACGCGTGGCCGTTCGGGGAATGCCACGGCATGCTGGAACGCGCGAACCGGTCTGCCTGGCGGGCCGGCAGCCCGCTGCTCGGCATCAATTGCCTCTTCAATGCGCTGGCCCTGCGCATCTCCAGTGGCACGCCGCTGGCCCAGAACAGCGCCATCATCGCGCAGTACCGGGCCGAGTCCGACCGCGCGAAAACGGCCTGGACGTCGGCCACCTTCGAGATCTTCAGCAATTTCGTCGCGGCCCTGGCGGCGACGCCGTCCGCGTTGTCGACCGCGGACGCGTTCCGGCCGGCGGAGTGCATGTTGCAGAGCCAGCCCACGGCGCAGTGGGACTGGATCGCGCACTTCCGGCTGCAGCTGGCGTTCTGGCGGCGCGAACGCCGCCTGTTGCCGGCCCTGCTCGCCGATGCCCGCGAGCACGCCCAGCTCCTGCGCGGCCTGCCGCAGATGATCGAGTTCCATTTCATCGAGTTCCACTGCCTGTTGCACGAACTGGTGACCGCCGGCCCGGCGGAGAAGCAGGAACGCATGCAGAAAGCATTTGCGCTGATCCGGCACGCGGCGGACAGCTGCCCGGCGAATTACGCGCACCTGAAGACCTTCCTGGAGGCCGAACTCGCCTGGCGGCGTGACGAGGAGGATCTCGCCCTGATGCTGTACCGGCACGCGGTGAGGGAAGCCAGCCTGTACGACAACCTGCCCTGGCTGGCACTGGCCCGCGAGCGGCTGGCGCACCTGCTCGATGCGCGCGGTGCCGGGCCGGAAGCGCGGGCCGCGTTGCAACTGGCCGCCGCGACCTACCGCGCGTGGGGATGTCCGCAGGCCGGGAAAACCGGCTGAATTCAGTCGCGCGCGGCGCCGGACTGAATCTGTGCACTGACCAGGTCGGCGAGTGCGCCGATCAGTTCCTCGCGCGAGAAGTACGGGCTGGGTGAGCCGAAGTAACGCACCAGGTTGAAGATCGCGGCATTGATTAGCACGTAGGAGACCAACGGCAGGCGGCGCACCACGTCGCGGTCCCAGCGCCCGGCGGCCTGCATGCCGATGATCTCCATCATCTTCGCCTCGATGCGCTCGACGCCGGCGCGCATGCCGACCTGGTTCCACTCGCGCAGCAGGGCCAGGTAACGACCGTCCTTCTCGTCGAGCAGGTCGGCAACCGAGGTCAGCAGGATACGAACAGATTCGCGCAGGTCGTGGGCGGGCAGCGTCGGCACCACCTGCACCACCCGCTCCAGCACCGCGTCGGTCAGGCGTTCCTGCACGGCCTCGTAGAGCTCGTCCTTGTCCTGGAAGTACTGGTACAGCGAGCCGACGCTGATGCCCGCGACCTCCGCCACCTTCCGCGTGGTGGTGGCCTCCATGCCGTGCCGGGCGATGCAGATCATGGTGGCCTCGAGGATGTCGTCCACCATCGCCTGCGAGCGTTTCTGCCGGGGTTGCTTGCGCATGCCGAAATGCGAATTGAATGCGAACGGATGTTCGCATTAACTTAGATGAAGAAGGCACCGGAGCGCAACCCCGGGGGACGGCACGCATGCAGATCGACCTCGCCCGCATCCTCGCCAAGGCGGAAGCCGAGCACTGGACCCTGTCGGATTTCGACTGGGAGCAGCCCGGCGCCGAAACCATGAGCCCGGCGCAGCGCGCCGAGTTCAAGCCCTTCATGACCGATCTGGTCTGGATCGAGCAGATCGGTTCGCGCGGCTTCGGCGCGCTCGCGAAAGCGACCGACGATCCGACCCTGCAGCGGATCTACCGGTTGTTCCAGGCCGAGGAGCAGCGCCACGCCAACGCCGAACTGAAGCTGATGGAGCGCTGGGAGATGATCCGGCCGGGCGAGCGGCCCATGCCCAACGTCAATATCCGCATGGCGATCAGGTTTCTCGACCGCTACGCGGACCGGCTGCCGCTGTCGGTGCTCGGCGCGGTGATCCCGATGCTGGAGATCGCGCTGGATGGCGCACTGCTGAAGTTCTTCCTGGAGAAGGTGGAGGACCCGCTCTGCCACCAGGTGTTCGACCGCATCAATGCCGACGAGGCGCGCCATCTCGGGGTCGACTTCCACGTGCTGGAACAGATCGGCCACGGCCCGTTCGTACGCAACCTCGTGGAGTACGCCGGCAACATGGGCAAGCCGCTGGTGCTGGGCACCACGGTCTTCACCTACTTTCCGCTGCTGGAACGCGCGCGCGATTCGCTGCAGGACATGGGACTGGGCAGTGAACGCCTGAAGCAGGCGTTCCGGCGCTACCAGCAGATCGGCGACCGCAGCCCGGCGCTGAAGCGTAACCCGATGTATGTCACGGTGCGCGAACACGCCAAGATGATCGTCAACGACGCCCACCCCTATCACCGGCTGGCCGGGATGCTGGTCCGGCTCTCGGACCGGCTGCCCGAACGCGCCCGCGGCCGTGACCCGGACTGGCTGGGCATGACCACCCGCACCATCGTCTGACCAGGGAAGGCACCGCATGGGAACGATCGAACGAATGCCTCGCGAGAGCGCGACGGAAACCAGCGACGTGCTGATCATCGGTGCCGGCATCTGCGGCCTCGGCACGGCCATCCAGCTGCGTGCCGCCGGGATCCGCGATGTCACGCTGCTGGAAAAGGCCACCGAGGTGGGTGGCACCTGGCGCGACAACACCTACCCCGGCGTGGGCTGCGACGTGCCGTCCGACCTGTACTCGCTTTCCTTCGCCCCGAACCCGGAATGGTCGCGCACCTACTCGCGCGCGGAGGAGATCCAGTCCTACATCGTGCGGCTGACCGACCGTCACGGACTGCGCGACCGGATCCGTTTCGGCCGCGAGGTGGTCGCGCTCAGGTTCGATGAACAGTACGGCGAGTGGCATGTGCGCTGCGCCAATGAAGAATGCTACCGCGCCCGCGCGCTGGTGGTGGCTTCCGGCCCGCTGGCCGGTCCGAGCTACCCGGACATCCCCGGACTGGAGCAATACCAGGGCGCGAAGATCCACAGCGCCGACTGGAACCACGACTACGATTTCCGCGGCAAGCGCGTCGCCGTGGTCGGCACGGGCGCCAGCGCCATCCAGATCGTGCCGGAACTGGTGCGCGAGGTCAGCCACCTGAAGGTGTTCCAGCGCACGCCGCCCTGGGTGATGCCGAAACCGGACTTCGCGACCGGCGCACTGCAACGCGCGCTCTACCGCCGCCTGCCCGCCTCGCAGCGCACGGTGCGCAATGCACTCGCGGTGTTCCACGAGCTGATGGCGTTCGGCGTGGTGTTCAACACGCCCTTCTCGCGCCTGCTCGAGCGCCAGGCGCGCCGGCACCTGCACCGGCAGGTCGCGGACCCGCAGCTGCGCAGGCGGCTGACGCCGGATTACTGCATCGGCTGCAAGCGCATCCTCGTCAGCAACGACTACTACCCGGCACTGCAGCGTGACAACTGTGAACTGGTGACGACACCGCTGGTGGGCATGCGCGCGGGCGGCATCGTCACAGCGGACGGGCTGGAGCACCACTTCGACGCCATCGTCTTCGCCACCGGGTACGCCGTGAACAAGGAACACTGGCCGCTGCCGGTGCATGGCCGCTCCGGCCGGACGCTGGACAGCGCCTTCACGCCGCACGCGCAGGCCTACAAGAGCACCGTGATCCACGGCTTCCCGAACCTGTTCACCATCCCCGGCCCGAACGGCGGGCCCGGGCACCAGTCCTTCCTGGTGTATGCCGAGGCCCAGATGCGCTACACCGTGCAGGGCATCCGCGAGATCCTGCGCCGGCCCGGGCGCTTCCTCGACGTGCGCCGACCGGTGCAGGAGGCCTACAACCGGCGTATCCAGGCCCGCATGAAGTACACCACCTGGAACAGCGGCTGCCAGAGCTGGTACCTGAACAGCGACGGCCACAACGCCACCATGTTCCCGGGCCTGTCGCTGGAGTTCATCCGCAACCTGCACCGCTTCCGCCTGCAGGACTACGAGGTCGTCCACACGGAACCACGGCCCGACCGGCCCCGGCGTGGCGGACTGCGCACGATCCGCAATATCATTCGCCAGTGGGGTCCTCTGCAGACCGCCTGACGAAGGAAACGAACATGGCAGGAAAGATATCCCGGCAGGCGAATGCCGTCGTCACGGGCGCCGGCAGCGGCATCGGCCGCGCCTTCGCCCTGGAACTGGCGCGCCGCAACGGCCGCGTCGTGTGCGCCGACATCGACCTCGCGGCGGCGCGCGCCACCGCGATGGAGATCGAGCGCGGCGGCGGCCGCTCGTTCGCCGTTGCCTGCGACGTGGCCGAGGCCCAGCAGGTGGTCGACCTCGCCAACGCGGCTGCGCAGTTCTTCGGCAGCGAGACCACGCTGCTGATCAACAACGCCGGCGTCGGCGTCGGCGGACGCATCGGCGAGATCCCGATCAACGAGTGGCGCTGGATCATGGGCGTGAACCTGTGGGGCGTGATCCATGGCTGCGAGACCTTCGTGCCGCGCTTCCGCGCCACCGGTACCGGCGGCATCATCAACGTGGCTTCCATGGCCGGCTTCATCGCCGCGCCCGAGATGGGTCCCTACAGCGTCACCAAGTTCGGCGTGGTGGCGCTGTCGGAGACACTTGCCGAGGAACTGCAGGGCACGGCAATCCACGTCACCACGCTGTGTCCCACCTTCGTGAAGACCAACATCGTGCGCAACGCGCGCGGCGGCACGGACAAGCTCGGCCTGGCGCAGAAGCTGATGGACCGGACCGGCATGGATCCGGCGCGCGTCGCGGCCCAGACACTCGACGGGCTCGACCGCGGCGAGCTCTACGTCATCCCGCAACTGAACGCGAAGCTGCTCTGGCGCATGAAGCGGCTGCTGCCGAAAGGGATGGCGCGCGGGCTCGGCCTGGCGTACCGCTTCGGGCAGTGACCGGCAACGGGCGCATGCAAGCCGGCCCCGGGCCGCTGTTGGCGCATGGCCGGTTTTGAGTCTAACTCGATCAAGGAAGTCACAGCCGACCCGCGAAACAAGTGCCACGCCACGATGAATCCGTCCGCCGCTGCCGTGCTGAACGTGATCACGGGGACGCCGACCGGCAGCCGGAGACTTTGCGGCTGACCGCCGGTTCGTTCGGCACGGCGGGCGTGGAAACCAGCGGTTCGCTGCAGACGGATCCGGCGACCTGGGTGTTCGGGCGGCTAGCCGAACCGGCGTTCGTGTTTCGCGAGTACTTTCTCAACACCCCGCAAAGCGCCCTCGATCCGTGCGGGCACCGGTGCGCCGCGGTTCTCGGCTGCGAGCAGGTTCGCCAGGTGCGCGGTACAAAGGTTCTGCGCTTCGCCCCAGTCGGAAACCAGGTCCTGCACCCAGGCCCGGAAATCCGCCGCCGCGCCGGCCCGGCGTTCCAGCGCCTGCGCCAGCGTCATGTGGAAGCGCACGCTGTCGGCCATGCCCATCCAGCCCAGCGGCGGTCCCATCTGCAGGTACATCAGCGTGTCGTCGGAATGGATGGTACGCGAGGGCTTGTGGTAGGCCAGCACCGAGGAAAAGTGCACGTTCTCGTTCCTGGAGATGAAATCGACGCCGGCGGGAATGGAGAATTCCAGGTCATCGGCAAACTGCCGGTGCAGGGATTCGTCCTCGCTGCGCTCCGCCGCCCAGGGCAGGCCGGGAAACTTCTTCACGTGCCGGGCGGTGCCAAACAGGGGGGCATCGGGATACTGCGCGTGCATGGGCTTCACGTGGATGGTGTGGAACGGGTGCAGGTTGAGGATGCCCGCCACACCGGCCTCGCCGATCAGGTCATCGGCTTCGCGTTTCGCGGTCTCGTCCAGCGTGTAGGCGTCGAGGAACAGGAACTTGCCGTTCGCCAGCCGCACCAGTGATGCGTGCGTGCGGATGTCCACCATGCCACCGATCCTGAAGGAACCGCGCAGGTTCCAGAAACCGTCCCCGACCTCGATCCAGCGCGTGCCCATGGCGTGCCCTCCCGCAGTTTCACCAGCCTTCATCCGACCCGGAACAGCATAGACGCTACCGCCGTGAGCATGGCGCGCACCGCGGCATCCCCAGCATGGCGGGAAACTGGTATGGTCTGTGGCCCCTGCCCCGATCCAGGAGAACGACATGGCACGCACCCCGTCCAACATGATGCCGCTCGGCACCCGCGCCCCGGACTTCCAGCTTCCGGACACCGTGTCGGGACGGATGCTGTCGCTGGCGGACGTCCGCTCGGACAAGGCCACCGTGATCATGTTCATCTGCAACCACTGCCCCTACGTGAAGCACATCGATTCCGAACTGGTGGCGATCGGCAACGAGTACGGGGCCAAGGGCGTCTCCTTCGTCGCGATCTCCTCCAACGACGTGGAGAACTACCCGGAGGACGCGCCGGAGAAAATGAAGGAGGTCGCCGCGCAGGTCGGCTACCCGTTCCCCTACCTCTACGACGAGACCCAGGCCGTGGCGAAAGCCTACGATGCCGCGTGCACGCCGGACTTCTTCGTCTTCGACGGCGATCTCGCCTGCGTCTATCGCGGCCGCATGGACGCCTCCACGCCGCGTAACGATGAACCCCTGACCGGCGCCGACCTGCGCGCCGCGCTCGACGCGATCCTCGCGGGCCGGCCGGTTACCGGCGAGCAACTGCCGTCGATGGGCTGCAACATCAAGTGGAAGGAATCCGCCTGACCCCGCGCCGCGCTTGGCTTTTCGCGGAACGCTGGATAAGCTCAGCTGATCACTTTCAGATCAGTCATTGCGCATGCCCATGAATCCCGTACAAAAAATTGTTACAGCCGCACTCGCCACGCTGTTGCTGCCGGGTGCGGCGCCGGTGTTCGCCGAATCCACCGTGGCGCCGACGCTGGTGGTCTCCGCGCATCGCGGCGGCGCCGCCTACGCCCCGGAGAACACCATGATGGCGTTCCGCAACGCGGTGCGCCTGGGTGTCGACGACCTCGAGGCCGATATCCTCCTCGCCGCGGACGGTGAACTGGTGCTGATCCACGACGACACGCTGGACCGCACCACCAACTGCACCGGTTTCGTGATCGACCGGCCGTACGCGGAACTGCAGGCCTGCGACGCCGCCTTCTATTTCACCCCCGGGGAACCGGTGACGCGCGGCGCAGAGAACGGCAACCACCCGCTGCGCGGGGCGGGCGTCACCATCCCCCGGGCAGCGGAACTGCTGGACTACCTCGTGGAACTTTACGAGGCCGGCCGGCGCGTGCCGACGGCCACCGTGGAGATCAAGGTGGTGCCGGACCGGCGCGATGCGGAAGGCGCCCGCCGCACCGACCCCACCGGCTATGCCACCGCCAGTGTGCTGGTGGCGCTGCTCAATGAACCGAAGTATGCGCTGGTGAAGGACCGGGTCATCGTGCAGTCGTTCTGGCCGCCGGCGCTGCAACTGGTGAAGGAACTGGACCCGACCATCCGCACCCTGTTCCTGACCACCCCCGAGGTGGCGACCCTGGCCATGGAAAACCTTTCCTATGCCGTGGCGGGACGGCACGAGTTCGTCTCCCCGCAGCAGACCTCGCCGGACCTCACCGCCGAGTTCGTGCAGGCGGCGCAGGCCGTGCACAAGCGGGTGATTCCCTGGACCGTGGACAAGGCGGCGGACCTGGAGCGTGTCGCCGCGCTGGGCGTCGACGGGATGATCACCAACTTTCCCGCCTGCATGCTGCAGTTGCAGGACCGGCTGCCGGCGGGAGTGAAGCGGACGCCGGGAGCGTCTGCCGGCGCGGGAGCGGACTCGCCGGGACGCAGCGGCAATGCGCCGGGCCGGCAGAAAGGCCGGACCGGGCCGGTGGTCCCGGACACACCCGCCTGCCCGGAATAAGGCCCGGCAACAACCTGATATCGGGCGCACCTTTCCGAACCGTGGCCCCAAACACCTGAAAGCGGCGCCCGCGTCCGCGGGACTGCAGCCTTTCTACTATACCTTTCAATAGAGCGCGCCCGATAAGATGGAACGAATCAGGTTCGTTCCTGATCGTTCCGGAATGCGAGAAAGGGCGCCGCCGACCCGATGAACATGCGCATGCTGTCCCACCTGCTGCTGGCCTGGCTGGTCATCGCGACGCCGGCCCGGGCGGAGAACGATCCGCGCTTCCCCGGCACGGACGCGGACGTACGCAAGGGCACGCCCAACGACCCGCGCTTCGACTGCTACGAGTCGGACGACGAGGACGACATTCCCCGCTGCCGCGATCTCGGGGCCGAGCAATACCAGTTGTTCGGTTTCGCGCCGGACGCCACCGGCAACTCCGCCTACTACAAGGAAGGCCCGCGTATCGGCAAACCGATGATCTCCGGCGTGAGCGCCGATGCGGCCTGGAAACTCTCCACCGGTTCGCCGGAAGTGGTGATCGCGATCATGGACACCGGCATCCGCTGGAACAATCGCGGCCTGCGCCGGAAGGTCTGGCTCAACCGCGGCGAGTTGCCGGTGCCGCAGGGCGCGGCGCGGCACGACGCCGATGGTGACGGTGCCTTCACGGTCGATGACTACATTGGCGACACGCGCGTAGCGGACGCCAACGGCAACGGGATGCTGGACGGGCAGGACCTGATCCGCGCCTTCAGCAACGGCGACGACGCCGACGGCAACGGCTACGTGGACGACATCGCCGGCTGGGACTTCCTCGACCTCGACAACGACCCCGCCGACGTCTCCAGTTATTCGTCCGCCCGTGGTCACGGCACCGGCCGTGGCGAGGAGGCCGCCGAGGAAACCAACGAGGGCGACGGCAGCGCCGGCATCTGCCCGCAATGCCGCCTGATGTTCATCCGCCCCTGGGACACTTTCGTCTATCCCGGCGACAACTGGGCCGCCGGCACGGTGTACGCCGCCGACAACGGCGCACTGGTGCAGGTGGTGGCGAACGGCGTGCTGCAGAACACGCGCGCGGCCAAGGCCGCCAACCGCTATGCCTACGGGAAGGACATGGCGCTGATGCACGTCTCCAGTGATCTCAACACGGCCAACCACAACTACCCGACCAACTACGTCGAGAGCGTGTTCATCAACGGCTGCGTGCCGGACCTGCCTGCCGCGGGCGGCAACGAGTTCTTCGGGGATGTCCCCGGCAACAGCCAGCTCAACGGGTTTCTCTCGCAGATGGGCATCAACGTCCGCGCGGACGCGCCGATCCAGACCTGGTTCCGCCAGGCCAACCTGACCCAGCACGGTGCGCATGCGCACGTCTGTTTCGTCGGTGACACCGGCAGCCAGGCGACCGGCCAGGCCGGCGGCGGCGCCGGCCTCATCCATTCGCTCGGGCTGCAGAAATTCGGGGGCGCGAACCGCCTCAGTTCCAACGAGGTCAAGCAGGTGCTGACGCTGTCGGCGGAGGACGTGCTGCCGCTCAACACCATCGGCGTGGGCATCCCCGACCGGGCCGCCGAGGGCTGGGACGAACATTTCGGCTACGGGCGCGCGGATCTCGGCGCGGCGTTGCGCATGGTGCAGGAGGGACGCATCCCGCCGGAGGCGCAGATCGAGTTCCCGGCCTGGTGGGCGATGCTCGACCCGGTGGCGAACGGCCAGGTCGACATCCACGGACTGGCCGCCGCGCGGCGCTCGGAGCGCTGCAGCTACGCGCTGGCCTGGGCGCTGGGGGTGGAGCCCGACGAGGATGCGTTCCAGCACTTCGTCCAGGATCAGCCCTGCCAGAAGGCCGCCGGGAAACGCGGCGTCGGCAGCCAGGGCAAGGGCAAGGGCAAGGGACGCGAACGCGGCAAGGGGAAGGGACTGGGCGCGGCCGATGACGGCCTGCCGGTGCTGGGCAGCCTGCCGGTCTCCCGCATCGCCGAGCAGTTGCCGGGCAGCCGCCAGGGCAAGCCGCCGGAACACGTGAACGAGTTCGTCGTCACCGTGCGCCTGCGCGTGACAGATGCCGCCGGCAACTTCGGCGAGGACCGCAAGACCTATTTCGTGTACCACGATCCGACCTGGCACGAGGGCTGGCCGAAGTTCGTCGACACCGGTGGCGAGACCTCGCCGGTGCTGCACGATCTCGACGGCGACGGCACGCTGGAAATCATCGAGGGCAACAGTTCCGGCGAGCTGTGGGTCTGGCGCCACGACGGCACCCTGCTGCCGTCATTCAACGGCGGCGAGCCGTGGCAACTGCCGCCGACGCACTTTTACTACCCGGGCAGCGCGGCCTTTCGCAGTGGCGCGGTGCCGCCGCTGACCGGCGGCTTCCGCACCCCGGCAGTGGCCGACCTCGACGGCGACGGCCTGCCCGAGGTGGTCGCACCGGCTGCCGACGGCCGCATCTTCGTGCTCGACGCGGAAGGCCGCGAGAAATTCCGCGTCTCGCTCGATGCCAGCCGCTCGCATCCGAAACTGCGCAACGACCGCTTCCACCCCAAGCGCGGCATCCTCGGCACGGTGGTGCTGGCGGACCTCGACCAGGGTACCGACGGCAAGCAGGTCCGCGAGATCATCGTCGGCGCGCTGGACGGGCACATCTACGTCTGGTCAGGGGCCGACGGGACCCCGCGCGCGCCATTCCCGGTCCTGCTGGTGGACGACGCCGACGCGGTCGACTCCTGGGGCGAGATCATCGCCACGCCGGCGGTCGGCCAGCTCGACGACGATCCCCAGCTGGAGATCGTCTCGGGCACCAACGAGTACTACGCCGCCGCCGACACGCCGACCCCGGACCCGGATGGCTTCACCAACCTGCTGGAGCAGGCGCGCGGCCTGGTCATCAACCTCGCGGCCCAGGAAGTCGGCGGCTCCTCCCGCATCCATGCCATCAACGACGATGGCACACCGGTCAACGAGAGCTGGCCGGTAAAAATCAATGGCCTGATGCCGGCCATCCTGCCGCTGGTCGGCCCCAACCACGCCGTGGCGCTGGCCGATTTCGACGGCGACGGCATCGATTCCGTGGTGGCCACCATCACCACCAGCGACCTCTACGTCATCGAGGCCGACGGCAGCCGCAAGGCGTACTTCAGCGAGGGCACCGTGAACGGCCTCGCCAGCGCCGATCCGACCGGCAGCGGTCCGACCAAGATCCTGAACCTGTTCGAGTACCCGGCCATCGGCGATATCAACGGCTTCGGCGGTCTCGACATCACCAAGGGCGGCATCACGGCGGCGGGCGCCGTGAACCTGGTCGCAACGGGACAGAACCTGCCGTTCAGCCACGTCGTGCAGGTGTGGGATTCGCTGATGCCGGAATCCTACGTGCCGGGTTACCCGGCAGCCACCGACGACTACCAGCTGCTGTCCACGCCTGCCATCGCCGACGTGGATGGTTCCGGCACCCGCGAGGTGATCGTCGGCACCGGACTGTACCTGCTGCACGCCTACAACCTCTATGGTGAGGACGCACCCGGGTTCCCGAAGCTCGCCGGCGGCTGGCTCTACAACGTACCGGCGATCGGCGACATCGACGGAGACGGCAAGCTGGAGATCGTGGCGGGCACCCGCGAGGGCTGGCGCTTCGTGTGGGACCTCGAGGGCAGTGACGGGCCGGTGGCGAACGGCCAGTGGTGGACCGAGGGACACGATAACTGCCACACCAACAACTACGGTTCGGACTGCCGCCCGCCGGCGGCGGTGGCGAACGCGGTGCGCACTGCACAGGGCGTGCAGTTCGGCGCCACCGGCGACGACTGGCGGGCCGGCAACGACGTGCGCTACGAGATCCGGCCTGCACGCGGCGGCGCGCCGTTGCAGGCGGCGTGCCTGCCGGCGCGCGAAGGACGCATCGCCTGCGGACTGCCATCCGGTACCGGCGACGTCGTCGTGCAGGCCATCGACGACGCCGGCAACCGCTCGTGGCCCGTACTCGTTCCCGCCAGATGATTTTCCCGACAACGAAACGAAGCACCGCGTGCGCGGTTGCCCGGAGATCCCCATGAAGACATTGCAGGTTTCCCTCCTGACCGGTGCGCTGCTGCTCAGCGGCTGGGTATACGCAGATCGCCACGGGCGGCCCGAGAGCCCGGGCAATTCCGGCGCCGCACCGGGCCAGCAGAAGGAAAAGGGCCCTGGCAAATCGGGGTCGGCGCCGGGGCAGAACAAGGAAAAGGACAAGGGCGGGCCCGGCAAGGGCGTGGACAACAGCCCGCCACCGGAGGGCGCCAGCGTCGACGAGGGCATCTTCGCCAGCGTGGCCGAGGCGCAGGCGCGCGGCTGCGACTGGCTGGACCCGAACTACTGCATGTATCCCTTTCCCAATGACCACTTCACGGTTGGCGCGGGCGATCCCGCCTTCGCGGCCATGAACCTGGCGGACCCGATGCACGGCAGCAACGACCGCCGTATCGCTTTCAATCCACTGGCCATGCCGCGCAACCGCGCCGGCCGCCCGATCGACCCGACCGAGTGGAACCGCAACGACGGCTTTTCTCCCGGGCAGATGATCCAGGCGCGCATCCCCGGCCTGAGCCTGCGCGCCGATGCCTACCGGAACAGCGGCGACAAGGTGCCGCGCCTGACCGCCATGCAGCATGCGCTGCACCCGCGCTCCATCATCAGCGTGTTCCGCGTCGTCGAGGATGACAGCGGCGCCGCGACCGGGCTGCAGCGCCACCTGGTGTTCGCGGAGATCGACCAGAACATCACGAAGGCGGGCCAGTGCGGCTACGGCCGTCCCGCCGAGGCCATCGCCGGCCTGCTCGGCGGCGAACAGTTTGCCGACGCGCTCGCCATGGTGCGCGCCGAGTGCGAGAGTACGCCTTTCAACCAGCCTGCCGACCCCGCCGCCGACCCGGGCCCGGCGCTACTGATCCGCCCGGCAGCCAACTTCGTCGAGGGCGCGCGCTACATCGTCGCGCTGCGCAGCCTGCGCGACGCCAACGGCGAATTGCTCGAAACGACACCGGAATTCCGTGTCTACCGTGACAATCTCGCCAGCAGCATCCCGATGGTGCAGGCGCGCCGCGCGCACTTCGAGGAGATCTTCCGCCTGTTGGGCACGGCCGGTATCTCCCGCGCGGAGCTCAACCTGGCCTGGGACTTCACCGTCATCAGCCGCGAAAACCTCACCGGCCGCCTGCAGCACATGGTTCAGGAATCGGTCGCATGGATGGATGGGGAACTGGCCTCGCCGCGGCCGGGGCTGCCAGCGTCCACGCCGCTGGACCCGGTGACCGTGCCGGTCCAGGAGAGCGGCCTGAATACCCTGCAGGCCGGCGCCGGCGCACATGCGGGCGCATGGCGCATCACCAGCATCAATGAAGCGCAGCAACCGGAAGAAATCCAGCGCACCGTGAAGGGCCTGATCAAGGTACCAGGCTACATGACCCCGCCAGGTGGCATCACCGGCTCGCGCATGTATTTCGACCCCGTGGACGGCGACGGTCTGCCGGACCGCGTCGGCGGGGAGGCGCTGCAGGAAGCATCCTTCACCTGCCGCATTCCGAAATCCGCCAGTGCGGCCAACCCGGCGCGCCCCTCGCTGTACGGGCACGGTCTGCTCGGCGGTCAGGGCGAGGTGGAATCCTCGCACGTGCGCCGCATGGGGCTGGACGGCAACCTCATGTTCTGCGGCATGGACTGGATCGGCATGTCCACGCAGGACGTGCCGCAGGCGGCAGCCATCCTGCTCGACTTCAGCAACTTCCCGCTGCTGGCCGACCGTACCCAGCAGGGCATCCTGCAGTTCATCATGATGGGGTACCTGCTGAACCAGGAGAACGGCATCGTCACGGATCCGGCATTCCACGATGCCGCGGGCAAGCCGCTGTTCAGTCCACGCGAGGTGTTCTACGACGGCAACAGCCAGGGCGGCATCATGGGGGGCGCGGTGGTCGCCATGTCGCCGAACATCCGGCGCGGTGTGCTCGGCGTGCCCGGCATGAACTACTCCACCCTGCTGCGCCGCAGCGTCGATTTCGACGGCTACGGCGCCATCATGTACACCGCCTACCCCAACTCGCTCGACCAGAGCTTCCTGCTCAGCATGGTGCAGATGCTCTGGGACCGCGGCGAGTCCAGCGGGTACTTCAACACGCTGGCGGACCAACCGGAAAAGGCCGTGCTGCTGCACGTCGGGTACGGCGACCACCAGGTCGCGGACATCGCGGCGGACGCGATGGCGCGCACCGCCGGTGCGAAGGTGTACGCACCGGTGGAACTCGCCGGCGGCGTCACGTCCGCGGTGCCGGCGGACCGCCACGATCACGAGATTCCCTATTACGGCATCGAGCGGCTGTCCGCGGCGGAACTCGACGGCGCCAACACCGGCACCCCGTGGCGTGGATCGGCGCTGGTGGTGTGGGACATCGGGCCGGAGGAATGGAACCCCGGTAACGGCGTGAAACAGGGCACGGAACGCACACCCGCCTGCAACCGCACCCTGGTGGGCGGCGGGCAGGACCCGCACGAGGCGGTGCGGCGCGCGCTGCACGCCCGCCAGCAGAAAACGGCGTTCCTGGATTACGACGGCCGTTTCGTGAACTTCTGCAGGAGCCCGGCCGGCGCCGACCAGGCCTGCTTTGCGTTCGGCGGCAATGCATTCACGGACTGGGCCTACCGGGGCGGGACGCCGGATGCCTACCAGTCCCCGTGCGAGGATCCTTGAGGGGCGCCCCCGCAACGGTGCGTAATGCCGGTATTCCGGCGCGCAGGGCACGGGGCGGCCGTGGCCGCGGGTGCTAGCATGCGCTGTTCCATTCAGACCGGGCCCGAACCATGATGTCCTTCACGCACACGCTGAACATCCTGTCCTCCACGGCAGCCAGCAGCCTGCGCCTGTGGCGCGGCACGAACGCCTTCGAGCCCGCGGCGAGGCGGCCGGAAAAACTGCTGGAACTGTACGAGTTCGAGGCATGCCCCTACTGCTGCAAGGTGCGCCAGGCGCTCACCGAGCTCGACCTGGACGCGAAGATTTACCCCTGCCCGAAGAACGGCGAACGCTACCGTCCGCAGGTGATCGAGCGGAGCGGGCGCGTCAGCTTCCCCTACCTCGTGGACCCGAACACCGGCGTGGCGATGTACGAGTCCGATGACATCATCCAGTACCTCTACGACACCTACGGCGGCCGCCCGGCGCCGCGCTGGCTGCTGGTTGACGAACTCACGCCCCTGACCTCCAGCATCGCGGTGGGCATCCGCGGCCTGCGCGGCCTGAACCGGCGTCCCGCGCGCGCGCCCGTCCAGGCACTGGAACTGTACAGCTTCGAATCCAGCCCGTTCTCCCGCCCGGTGCGGGAACTGCTCTGCGAACTGGAGATTCCCTACGTCCTGCGCAACACCGGCAAGGGCCAGTGGAAGGACCTGGGACCGCCGTTCGTGAAGTCGAGAATCTTCGCGGATACGCCGCTGCGCGGACGCAACCGCCTGGCGCTGAAGGAACGGACCGGGCGCGTGCAGCTGCCGTACCTGGTCGATCCGAACACCGGCGTGGAGATGTACGAGTCGGAGGACATCCTCCGCTATCTTGAGGAAACCTACGCCTTGTAAGGGGATTCCCCATCGAAGACCAGTTGGCGGCCTGGCTGGAGAGTTACGGCCCATACGCGATCCTGCTGATTCCGGCGTTCGCCTTCGGCGAGACCTGCCTGGGCCTCGGGCTGTTCGTCTCCAGCCTGTGGCTGGTGCTGATCGGCAGCGCGCTCTACCAGGGCGGGCACGCCGAACTGCAACTGATCTTCCTGCTGGCGTTCTTCGGCTCTACCGTCGGCGATCACACCGGGTTCTTTCTCGGCCGCTGGCTGGGGCCGGGCTTCCACGAGCTGCGTCTCGTGCGGCGCAATCGCCGGCGCGTTGCGCAGACCGAGGCGCTGGTCACCCGCTTCGGACCCTACGCGATCTTCATCGGGCGCTTCTTTCCCGCCGTGCGCTGCCTGCTTCCCGCCATGCTCGGCATCTCCGGGTTCCCGCAGCCGCGCTACACCCCGCTCGACCTGCTGGCCTCGGCGCTGTGGGCGCTGGCGCTGTGCGGGATCCTGTTCGGCATCGATTTCTACATGCAAGACTGAACCGATGAATCCGCTGGAGGAAACCACCGTCTCCTGCCCCTACTGCGGGGAAAACATCCGCCTGCTGGTCGACACCACCGGGTTGCCGGACGAGTACATCGAAGACTGCGAGGTCTGCTGCCGGCCGATCCGCATCGTGGCGGAAACAGACGGCGAACTGCTGTCGGTCTCCTGCCGGCAGGAAGACGACTGCTACTGAAGCAGGTGCTCGTAACGCCGGTCCGTCAGCGTGCGCAGGAAGGCGAGCAGCGCATCGATTTTTTCATCGCTCAACGCCGGCCCGGTGGTGAGTTCCTCCGTGGAAAGCGTGCCTGCCACCTCGGGAGCACGCCACTGTCCGCCGGTTTCCGGGTTGACCTGCCGATGCGCCGACGCATCGTTGTACTGGTTGTAAAAAAGCAGGACGGTGCGCAGGTCGCTGAAAACGCCGTTGTGCATGTACGGCGCGGTGACGGCCACGTTGCGCAACGTCGGGGTCTTGAAACGCCCGCGCATGGCCGGATCGCTCACGCCCGGATTGGCCAGCAACCCCTCATCGACGTGGCCGGCGCCGACCCCGTTGCGTGCACGCAGCGCAACGTTCTCGGGCACGCCGATGTTGTGGTACTCGAAATTCGTGAAGGTCTCGCCTGCCGTCTCGGGCAATGCATTGCGCTGGTGACAGAGCTGGCAGTTGGTGAACTGGCGGGAGAAGAACAGTTCCATGCCCAGTTCCTCCTGCGCGGTCAGCTGCTCCTCGCCGCGCAGGTAGCGGTCGTAACGCGAATCGAACGGCGCGAAGAACTCGGTTCGCTCGAACGCGGCGATGCTCTGCGTCATCGCATCGTAGGCGGATCCGGTGTCCGCGAATACCTCCGCCCCGAACAGGCGGGTGAACGCCTGCACGTAGGCCGGGTTCTCCTGCAGGCGCGCGACGACGGCGGCCTGGCCGGGCATGTTCATCTCGAGCGGATTCAGGAACGGGCCGGCCGCCTGCTCCTCCAGCGTCGCGGCGCGCCCGTCGTGGAACTGCCCGCCCTCGTAGACGCCGTCCGCGCGCTGGCGGAACGGGGGCGAATACGCGGCGTACGACGCGGTCGGCGCGTTGCGATCACCCAGTGAGCGCCCGTCGTCGCCCAGCGAGGCGGCGCGCCCGCCCGGGCTGTCCCGGTTGTCGACGAACCCATGGGTGGGCGCGTGGCAGCTCGCGCACGACTGCGTGCGGTTCCGCGACAGGTTGACGTCAAAGAACAGCGCCTGTCCCAGCGCTTCCCGGGTGCCGAACGGACTGCCGGGGTTTTCTTCCGAACCCCGTGCCGTCTCTGCCCACGCCGGGGCACCCGCGCCGAGCGCAAGCAGGAACACGAACAGGTAGGGCCGGTTCACAGCGGGCGCAAATCCGCCAGGCCCAGCGCGGCGACGCTGCCATGCAGCAACCGGCCCTGCTGTTTCAGTACGCGCACCACCGACCGCACCCGTTCCTGCCCGGCCCGGTTGCCGGCGGCGATCTGCTGATCGAAGTGCTCGCCGGCCCGGGCGGCGTCGGCGATGGCCGCGGCGCGCTGCCGGCTCAGCGTGAAGGTGTTGGCGAGTTGGTGCTGCAGGTCCGGCGCCCGTTCCGCCAGCAGCGCGGAAAGTCCCGGCCCCGCCACCGCGCTGCCGTCCACGCGGCGATAGGCGCCCCGGAACAGGTTCTCGATGCCGCGCGCGTTCTCCACGATGTCAGCGTGGGTATTGTCTGAAAAGCAGGACTGCTCCTCTTCCTGCGCGCCCGCCAGCAGGGCGACGTTGATACGCTCACCGGCGAGTTCACTCTGGCTCAGGATCGCCATGCCGAGCAGCATGCGCTGCAGGACCTTCTCCGGTGGCTCCGACGCCAGTTGCGCGCGGTGGTTGCCCGGCACACCCGGCGCCCATTCCGCCACCATCTGTTCCAGATCGGTGACCAGCAGGTCGGCCGCGACCTGCAGGTACTGCCCCCGGCGCTCGCAATTGCCGTGGGTGCAGCCGGGGCCGGCGAGAAAATCAGTGTGCGGCCGCATGCCGCTGTCCGACGGTGCCTGGTTCAGGTCCTGCCCCCACAGCAGGAACTCGATGGCGTGGTAGCCGATGGCGACGTTGACCTCGGCGCCGGCCTTCTCCTGGTAGCTGCGCAGCAGATCCGCGGTGATCGGTTCGTCCCCGGCGATCACGTTGTGCCGGGCGTAGGCATTGCCCTCGGCGCCCGCGTAGGAGGACGCCACGTAATCGATCAGCCCCTCGTCGAGCGGCCAGGCATTGACCTGCCCTTCCCAGTCGTCGACGTTGGCGTTGCCGAAACGGAACACCTCGCTCTGGCTGTAGGGGACGCGCGCCCAGATCCAGGTCTGCCGTGCCGCCTCCAGGGTTCGGGGTGACGGTCGTTGCCGCAGTTCTGCCACCGCGCGGGAGAGTTCACGCGCGGTCAGCAGTGCGTCCTCGAAGACCGCGTGGCCCAGGTGCGCGTAGTGCCGCGCGACATCAGCAGGTTCGACGGCCAGCGCCTGCGGCGCCGCGAGAACGACGAGCAGGCCGGCGACCAGGTTTTTTATCCGCATGAATCGTTCCAAAAGATGCGTTGATCCGTTGCCGGGGGCAGCCGCGACAGGCGGACGGCCCGCACCGGCCCCGGACGCGGCGCCTACCCGGCGAGCGGAACGATGTTAGTGCGAATAATTATCATTTGCAATGGATGCATGAGCCCGGCGACACGTCCCGGACCGGTCCCGGCCACGTCACGAGGGTGGGCCGCAGAGGGTGGCGGCCCGTCACTTCCCGCCGCTGCTAGCGGGCGTCCATCACCGTGATCGAGCGCAGTGAAACCTCGCCGCCACGGTTCACCAGCACGACCCCGTCATAATTGCCGCTGACGCCCCGGTCGCGCACGCTCATCACGCCGGTGCCGTCGACCGCAACCTGCATGTTGCCTTCCGCGTCGCGCGACCACTGCAGGGCGTGATTCCTGCCGTCCGCCAGGTCGACCTTGCGCGTCATCTCGATCACGGAACTGCCACGACTGGAAGCGCGTACGACCTGCAACGCACCGTCGGCGAACAACAACCGGTAGCCACCACGGCGGTCACTGCCCTGGTAGGGTCCGATCTCCCAGCCGGCGCCCGCGGAAGCCGCGAGTTCGAACTGCAGCAGGAAGGCCTCGCCGATGGACTGCGCGGTATGAATCTCCGCGGCCCCGCCGGCGCCGCCCTGGGCGCCCCCGGCCATCTCGTTGATGAATGCCTTCAGCAGGACCTTGCCGAGTTCCTGTTCGCCCTGCGCCTGCGCGCCGGCGCTCACCTGCACGGTCGAGCCGAGACCGCCGCGGTAGCCGACCTGGAAACGGCCGCTGCCGACCTCCCAGCGCACGCCGCGCGTGTAGTCGCCGTCGCTGAAATCGTCCGAGAACACCGGGTTCTTCCAGGGCCAGGCGTGCTGGCGCAGCACAGCCCGCAGGCGGCTGATGAAGGCCGGCTGCGCCTCGCGCCGGCGCTCGCCCTCGTCGATGATCCGTTCCAGTTCGGCGACCATCGCGGCGCTCTTTTCCGCGGGGGCCGGGGTGCCGGCTGAAACCCGCGGCGCCGATTCCGCCGGCAGGCCGCGCGTGGCCTGGCGCAGGCGCAACAGCAGGTCGTCGCTGGGCTGCCCGTCTTCCGGCAACCCGTTAGCGCGCTGGAAACTGCGGATCGCACTCGTGGTGCGTGCGCCGGCGACCCCGTCCGGACGACCGACGTCGTAGCCCAGCCGGTTCAGTTCGGACTGGATCGCCTGCACGGTGCCGCGGCCCGGCGCAGGTGCGCTGACAGCCGCCGCACCGCTCACGCGGAAGGATGCCGCCAGTTGCTGCGCCTCGGATACCTGCGCCGGCGTCATCTTGCGTTCCAGCGCATCCCGCGCGTTGGCGGCTTCCGCGTAGCCGCGGGCGGCGGCGAGGTTGTACCAGCGATGCGCCTCGACGAAATTCTGCAGCGTACCCCGGCCCTGTGCATACATCTGGCCCAGCATGTACTGGGCTTCCGGGTCGCCGGTACGCGCGCCGGCCTCGAACTCGGCCCGCGCGCCCAGGTAATCGCCACGCTGATAGGCTGCCAGTCCGGACCGGACATCCGCTGCGGCCATGGCGGGCAGCAGGAAAAGGCAGGAAAACATGGCTTGCAAGATCAGTCGCATGACGACACTCCTTCCGTTCCGCTGCCTCCAGCTTAAACCCATTTGGACCGGGCCTGCAGAGCGGGCCACGGACCGGGTGACGAGACGGCGCCGCACCACGGCAGGACCACGGCGCGATCTTCGCCCGGAAAGTCGTCTACTGCAGCCGTAGCTGCCGCGCGCACAGCAACGGCAACGCCGAGGGTTCCTGCGTCACCCGCGCCCGCGAGATGAACTGGATCCGCCGCCGGCCCAGCAGGCGGAGCGCCTGCTCGTCGAGCGCGATGCGCTCACGCCCGGTGCAGAGGATGGCCGGGATCGCGAAGCCCATGCGGTCGAGCTCGGCCACGAGTTCGGTCCCGCTGCCGCCGGGCAGTTCCTGGTCCATCACCAGCAGGTCGAAACGCTGGTTCAGGAGCTGCTGCCGCGCGTCCCCGGCATTCTCGGCCCACGAAGGTGCGTAGCGGATCTCCGGGTAACGGACCAGCGTGTCCGCCATGAAAAAGTACTGGTCCTGGTGGCGGTTCACGATCAGCACCGAGGCGTGCCGGTGCAGCAGGTCGACGATGGAATGGTAGATGTCAGTCCAGCACAGCGTCCTGCTTGGCAGGACCCGGATCAGGCCCGACTCCAGCCAGTTGACGATCTCCGGCTCCAGCACGAACTCGCTGGACTCCACCAGCAGCACGGTCGCCGTCTGCGTGCCGTGGCGCTTGAACGCCTCCAGCACGTGGGCGCCCTCCCGCTGCCGGGACTGTTCGACAACCTCCTCGTCGAGGAAGCAGGCCTTGTAGTCCATGCAGTAGAGGCGGTCGAGCGCATCGTCCACGTCGTGGGCCAGATCGAGCGTGAAGGTGCCGTCGTCCAGCAGGTGTTCGTTGGTCATGATCTGCTGGAGCTGGCGGTAGCTCTTCTCCCGGTAGTCGATGACGAGAAAGCGGTTACGTTCGCTGGCCTGGTTGAGCATTCTGTGTCTCCGTGGTGCGTGTTCCCTGCGATTCACCCCGCGGCGCTTTCCGTTGTTTCTGCAGCGGGCTCCATGGAACGTAGCGGGGCGTCAATGAATGCGCCCTGAATGGCCGGACCGCCTTTCCACGACGGTTGATTCGACGTCCCGTTTTGGCCGGCACGCTGCTTCCCCTTACACTGCCGCAAGCCACAGTCACCGGAGCGTCAGCCAGCGTCATGAACAGGCCATCGCGCCGCAACAGATCACGCGGTCACCGCCTCACCATAGGGCGCCTGCTGGCCGCCGCGGCGCTGGGTTTCGCGCTCTTCAGCGTACTGCTGGTACTGCCCTGGCGCTGGCTGCCGCCGCCGACGAGTTCCTACATGCTGCAGGAACGCCTGCTCCGGGATATCGAACCGCTGCACTACGAATGGCAGCCACTGGCCGCCATCTCGCCGCACCTCGCGATCGCGGTCATCGCGTCGGAGGACCAGAAGTTTCCCGACCATTTCGGGTTCGACCTGGATTCGATTTCCAAGGCGTTCCGCGAACGCAACCGGCGGGTCCGCGGCGCCAGCACGATCAGCCAGCAGGTGGCGAAGAACCTGTTCCTCTGGCCGCAGCAGTCGCTGTTCCGCAAGGCGGTCGAGGCATGGCTCACACTGTGCATTGAGGCGCTCTGGCCGAAACGGCGCATCCTCGAGGTCTACCTGAACGTGGCCGAGTTCGCGCCCGGCGTGTTCGGCGCGCAGGCCGCCGCACGGCACCATTTCCGCACCACTGCGGCGCGGCTCGACCTGCACCAGGCCACGCTGCTGGCGGCGGTGCTGCCCAGCCCGAAGCGGATGTCGGCGCGGCATCCATCGCAGTACGTGCACCGGCGGGCCATGGAGATCGAGACCTTCGTGCGCCAGCTCGGCGGCACACGCTACCTCGAAAAAATTCGCTGAACACGTTTGAACACAGGGAGTTCAATCCGTTGAGGCAGGCATCCCGGGCCGCCGGGAGAACTAGATGCGCCGCCAGACAAGGATGCGCAGTCGCTCGGCGACCCCGTGCACCGAGTACGCCACCATGCTCACGGAGTAGAGACTGCCGGAGACCACCAGCAGTGCGGGTGTCCGCGCGGCGGCAAGCAGCCAGTGCGGGCCGACGATGACGTCCGGTTCCGCCGCGGCGGGTCCGCGTACCCAGCCCGCGACCCGTGTGCCGGCGCGGGAGAGCTGCCGGCGGCCGACGCGGATCGGCATGCCGACCAGTTCCGCGGGATCGGGCAGGCGTGACTGCAGGGGCGGCAGCAGCAGGCGGGTGGCAGCCCGCTGCGGCAGCGCCGCCAGGCGCGCCAGCGGCCTCAGCCGGCGCGCGTTCTCCTGCCTGTCGCCCGGCAGCGTGCGGGCCAGCAGGGCCACCTTCTGTTCCAGGTAGAGGGTCGTGGTATTTGCCGCCGCCAGGTAAGAAAGCAGCACGTTGGCAAGCGAGGTCGGGATGGTGCCGCCCTTTTCCTGCGGGCCGCTCACCACCACGTCCATGCCCGCCGGCAGGGGCAAGCGCACCGATGCGGCCGGCAACCGGTTGCGCAGGCGACGGATCCGGCCGGGCGTCTTCGGGGTTTCTGTCGGGCCGTCCTCGGGCATCAGTTCGCGTCTCGCGGCAATCCGGCCGGCACTCTAAAGCGTCTTCCCGGCGAAGGAAAGCACGCTGCGAACATTGTGATTTTCGGGTTTGCCCCCCGTGGCAGATCACTGCCTGCCAACTAGAATGCAGGAACGCTTCCCCTGCTTTCCCAACCCAGGTCCGCCATGTCCGCAGAGAGTCAGCCGGTATTTTTCGCTCGCCAACCGGTGTTCGACGCGGATATGAACGTGGTCGCGTGGGAGCTTCTCCATCGCGATGGTCCGGAGAGCAACGAGA
>JBFKKR010000017.1:0-37434 GCA_041682035.1 Pseudomonadales bacterium
CATCCCGTCGGTCACGCTGGAGGCCGGCGCGCCCATGCACCTGGACGAAGCAGCGGTGCTGGCCGGCGTCGAGGCGATCCAGGAACTGCTCAATCACCTGCACATGGTGCCGCGTTTCAGGCTCTGGAGCGACCCTCAGCCACTGTACTACCGCTCGCAGTGGGTGCGCCCCATGCAGGGCGGCATGCTGTTCTCCACGGTGAACCTCGGGGACAAGGTGCGTCGTGGCGACAAGCTCGGCTGGGTCACCGACCCGGTGCGCAACCAGACGCAGGATATCCGCGCGCCGGTCAGCGGCCGTATTCTCGGCATGGCGCTGAACCAGGTGGTGATGCCGGGCTTCGCCGCGTTCCACCTCGGCATCAGCAAGGGCTCGCAACTGCGCGCGATCCCGAAACCGTCGCCGCCCGAGGCGCCTGTGGATGAGGACCACGATGAGGAACTCGAGGAGATCATGGACGACCCCAGTGAGTGACGGGCAATGGCCTGACGCGACCGCCCTGCTGGAATCGATGCAGCGCGGCGAACGCACCGCGCTCGAGGTGGTCACCGAGCACATCGAGCGCACCGAGGCGCAGCACGCCCGCCTCAACGCCGCGACCGAGATCCTGCGGGACGCCGCACTGGAACAGGCCCGGACGCCGCGGCCGGGACCACTCTCCGGCCTGCCGGTCAGTCTCAAGGAAACCTTCGCCCTCGCCGGCCACGAGGTCACGGCGGGCTCAAATCGCCGTCCCCCGGTGCGACACCAGGCCGACGCGCCGGTGGTGCGCCGCCTGCGCGACGCGGGCGCCATCGTGTTCGCACGCAGCACGGTGCCCGAGTTCGTGATGACCGCCGAGACCCGCAGCCTGCGCTGGGGCGTCACCAACAACCCGATCGATGCGTCCCGCACCTGCGGAGGGTCCACCGGCGGCGAGGGCGCGCTGGTGGGGTCGGGCTGCTCGCCGGCCGGGCTCGGCACCGACATCCTCGGTTCGATCCGCATCCCGGCCAGCTTCTGTGGCATCGTCGGCTTCCGGCCCGCCTCCCACCTGGTGGACAAGACCGATGTCTGGACCAGCGGGGTCGGCTACTTCGAGACCTGGAACGGCATCGGCCCGCTGACGCGCTCGGTCCGCGATGCGCGCCTGCTCCACGATGTCATCGCCCATGCGCCGCTCCCCGCGCCACGGCCCACCGAGGGCCTGCGACTGGTACTGCCGTCCGATTTCCCCCGCAGCGTGCGCGACAGCGTCATTGCCGGCGCGGAGCAGCTGGCGACCCGCGCGCTGATGGATACCGGCATGACGCACGAGGACCATTCCTTCGCCGACGTGCGCGAACTGTTCCTGGGCATCCCGAAGCTCGTCTGCGGGGAGAGCCTGCCGGCGTGGAAGGAATGGCTCACGACGGCGGACGGCCAGCCGTTCCGGACCAGGCGTGAACTCCTGCGGCAACTGGGACGCCGGCCGACGGTGGAGCCCGGTTTCTTCATGTGGTTCCTGATGGAAGCGGTCATGAAACCCTCCCCGGCGGCCTACGAGGCGCTGATCCGGATGTACGAGAAGGCGCGCGAACGCTACCACGCGCTGCTCGGGGACGATGGCATCCTGCTGCTCCCGACGCTCGGCCTGCTGGCGCCGGAGCACGGGAAGATGAACCGCACCTCGCTGCGTCCGGGCCTGAACCGGCTGCTCACGGCGCACACCTTCGTCAATGCCTGCAACCTGTCCGCGATCAGCGTGCCGGTGCCCCGCTGCCGCGACCAGCGCACCGGGCTGGTGCCCGGCATCATGCTGGCCTGCGCCCCCGGGGCGGAGGGCCGCCTGCTCGATGCCGCGGCGGCCGTGGAGGCCGCGCAGGCGCGGCCGCCGGGATGAACCAAGGCACCGCCTCGCACTATACTGGCCTCCCCTGAACAACCCACCCAACGGAGCGGACATGGCTGATAAGGAACTCGATTTCGTCGTCTTCGGAGCAACCAGCTTCGTCGGCCAGATTCTCTGCAGGTATCTCGTCGATCGCCACGGCGTGGACGGGGACGTGGGCTGGGCCATGGCAGGACGTTCCGAATCCAAGCTGAAGGAGGTCCGCGGAGCGCTGGGCGGGGACGCCGGCAGCCTGCCGCTGATCGTCGCCGATGCCGACGACGAATCCGCGCTCACCGCCATGTGCGAGCGCGCGCGCGTCGTCATCTCGACGGTCGGCCCCTACGCGCTGTACGGTTCGACGCTGGTGGGCGTGTGCGCGAAAACCGGCACGGACTACTGCGACCTGACCGGCGAGGTGCAGTGGATCCGCCGCATGATCGACCAGCACGAGGCAGCGGCACGCAAGTCCGGCGCGCGCATCATCCACTGCTGTGGTTTCGATTCCATCCCTTCGGACCTGGGCGTGCTGTTTCACCAGCAGGTGGCCCGGGAACGGTTCGGCCAGCCGAGCGAACACGTGCGCATGCGGGTCAAGCGCATCCGTGGCGGCGCATCCGGCGGCACCGTGGCCAGCATGATGAACATCAGCCGCGAGGCGGCAAAGGACCCGGCGCTGCGCAAGGCGCTCGCCGACCCCTACCTGCTGTGCCCGAAGAACGGCGCCGCCCGCGTAAGGCAGGCATCGCTGGGCAAGGTCACGTACGACCGGGACAACCAGAGCTGGGTGGCGCCCTTCGTCATGGGGGCCATCAACTCGCGCGTCGTGCTGCGCTCCAATGCCCTGCAGGGTCACGCCTACGGTCCGGAGTTCCGCTACGACGAGGCCATGTTCATGGGGCGGGGCGTCGCCGGTGGCGTCCGCGCCGGCGGCATGACCGCCGGGCTGGGCGCCTTCTTCGCGGGCGCGGCCTTCCCGCCGTCTGCCTGGCTGCTTGGCAAGGTGGTTCCGAAGCCGGGCGAGGGACCCTCCCCGGAGGAGCAGGAGAACGGCATGTTCGACCTGCGCTTCTACAGCAACGCCGCGACCGGGGAGAAACTGGAGACGCGGGTGACCGGCGACCGCGATCCCGGCTACGGCTCGACGGCGAAAATGCTGGGCGAGGCCGGGCTTTGCCTGTCCCGGCTGGGCCCGGATCGCAAGGGTGGTTTCTGGACGCCGGCCAGCGGCCTCGGCACCGGGCTGATCGACCAGTTGCAGAAGCACGCCGGGCTGACGTTCGAGGTGATGGACTGACCGTGCCGTCCCTGTGACCGGCGCCGTGGCCGGCGGGCCCGGCGCTACTCCAGCCGGTCGCGGATCATCTTCCGGCGGCCCTCGTCGGCGACCGGGAAGCGGGCCCGGCGGGGCGTCTGCAGGCCGCGCCGCCAGGTCTCGCGGGCAAGGGTTTTCTCTCCTTCCTGGTGCAGGAACTCGCCCAGGAAGAAATACGCATCCAGGTTGTCCGGGTTCAGGCGGATGGCTTTCTCCAGGTACTCGCGCGCCCGGTCATCGTCACCGAACCCGACCGGCCAGCCCGGCACCCGGTAGTAAAGCGCGCCGAGCGTCACCCAGGCCGCGCCCTCCAGCGCCCGCGCATCCCGCCCGATGGATTCCTCCAGCAGTGCGCGGGCGATCTTGGCCTGCTCCAGTGCGGTCAGCCGGCCGGATTTCTCGGCCCAGGCGCTGCGGGCCACCGCTTCCATGATCAGCGGCTCGGCCCGGCCCGGGAACTCCTTCTGCAGCGCCTGGGCGCCGGCGATCACCGGCTGCATCCCCTTTTCACGCGCCGTCTCGGGCTGCAGGTAATAGACATCGGACCAGGCACGGTAGAGGGCGGCCAGTTTTTCCTCCAGCGGCTTGGGCACGGGCGTTGCAGCCAGCGACACTGACGCCACGAACAGGATACAGAGAGCGGCCAGCCGGCGGCCCTGGTGCGTGCCCGCCTCGCTGCAAAATCCTCGCATCATCGCATCGGCTTCCGGTCATGCACGCCACCAGTATAGGCAGGCGGCGCCATGGGCCCGCTCAGCGGTCCTCGCGGAAAGCGACGACGTGGTCGATCGCCAGCACGATGCCGATTTCCTCGCCGATGGCGTGGTTGTGGTGGGATGGCACCAGCGCCAGCAGGTGCTGGCCGGTGCGGAACTGCAGGGTGTAGAGGAACTCGGCGCCGCGAAACGCCTTGCGCACGACGCGCGCCTTCATGGGACTGGCGTCGTCGTGCTGGATGTCGTCAGGCCGGATCAGCACCTGCACGCGCGCCCCGGGCGGCAGCCGGTCGCAGCGTTCGCCGTCGCACTCGTTCTCCTCGATGCCGGAAAGCACGCCCAGTTCCGTGACCACGTTGCCGTGGGCATCGACCTCACCCGGCATGAACACGCCCTGCCCGATGAAGTCGGCGACGAAACGGTCCCGCGGCTGGTGGTACAGCGCGTAGGGCGCATCCCACTGCAGGATGCGTCCGTCGTTCAGCACGCCGACGCGATCGGCGAGCGCGAAGGCCTCGTACTGGTCGTGGGTCACGATCAGCGTGGTGATCTGCTCGTGGCGCAGGATGTCGCGCACCTCCAGCGACAGCTTCTCGCGCAGCTCCACGTCGAGGCTCGAAAAGGGTTCGTCCAGCATCAGCAGCCGCGGCCGGGGCGCCAGCGCCCGCGCCAGCGCCACGCGCTGCTGCTGGCCGCCGGACAGTTCGTGCGGGTAGGCGCCCGCCTGCGCCGCCAGCCCCACCAGTTCCAGCATCTCGGCGACGCGCGCCCGCCGCGCTGCCGCCGCCAGGTGGCGCAGGCCGAAGGCAACGTTGCGCGCCACGTCCAGGTGCGTGAACAGCGCGTAATCCTGGAACACGATGCCGATCTGGCGCCGCTCCGCGGCGAGGTGCACGCCCGCGCCGCTGACCGGGTCCCCGGCCAGCCGGATCTCGCCGCCCTGCAACGGCAGGAATCCGGCGATGAGCCGCAGGATGGTGGTCTTGCCGCATCCCGAGGGCCCCAGCAGGCAGCCGATCTGTCCGGCGGTCAGCTCGAAGCTGATGTCCGCCAGCACCGATTCGCCGGCCCAGGCATGCCGCACCGCCTCAAGACGCAGCATGATCGCTGCTCCTCGTCAGCAGGATCACGGGCAGGATGCCGACCAGCACGATGAGCACGGCCGGCAGTGCAGCCCGTTCCCACTCGCCCTCGGATGTCATCTCGAACACGCGCACCGAGAGCGTGTCCCAACCGAACGGACGCGTCATCAGGGTGATGGGCAGTTCCTTCATGATGTCCACGAACACCAGCGCCATGGCGGTGAGCAGGCTGCCGCGCAGCAACGGCACGTGCAACCGGCGCACGCGTTGCCAGGCGCCGGCGCCGAGAGACTGCGCGGCCTCGTCCACCGAGACCGGCACCCGCCCGAGCCCCGCTTCCACGGGCCCGAGCGACACCGCCAGGAAGCGCGCCGTGAAGGCGCACAGCATGACCCAGATCGTGCCCTGCAACACCGTGTCCACCTGCCAGCCGAACACGGCATCCAGCGCGCCGGTCAGCCAGCGGTCGAGTGCCGCCAGCGGAATGTACACGCCCACCGCCAGCACGGTGCCCGGCAGGGCATATCCCGAACCGGCGAAGCGGACCGCGGTACTGAGCGCCAGCGTCGGATGCATGCGGCGCGCATACGACAACACCAGCGCCAGCGCGGTGACCAGCAGGCAGCCCATCGCTGCGAGTGAAAACGAATGCCAGGCGAAGCTCCAGTACCGCGCATCGAGGTCGCGCAGGCCCCGCGCCCACGCCCAGTGCGAGAGCTGGGCGAACGGAACCAGGAAGCCGATGCAGAACACCAGCGCGCAGTACAGGCTCGCGGCCACGCCGCGCGACCCGTCCAGCCGGATGCTGCCGCCGGCCGATGCCGGCCGCTCGCGCGCGTAGCGCTTGCGGCGGCGCAGCGCGCGCTCCAGCACCAGCAGGCACATCACCAGCAGCACCAGGATCGAAGCCAGTTGCGACGCGGCGGGCAGCGAGAACAGCGCGAACCATGCCTGGTAGATGGCGGTCGTGAAGGTGTCGTAGTTGAACACCGCCATGGTGCCGAAATCAGCCAGGGTCTCCATCAGCGCCAGCAGCACGCCGGCCGCGATCGCCGGCCATGCCATGGGCAGGGCGACACGGCGAAATGCATGCCAGCGGCCCACGCCGAGCGAGCGCGCCACGTTGACCAGGTCCAGCCCCTGCTGGCGGAAGGCGCTGCGGGCGATGAAGTACACGTAGGGATAGAGCGCGAGCGTCATGACGAAGATGACACCGCCGCGCGCGCCCCAGGTCGGGAACGACTGCACCCCCAGCTGCGTGCGCAGCCAGGTCGGCACCACGCCGGTGATGTCGAACAGCCCCAGCCACGCGAAGGCGGTGACGTACGCCGGCATGGCCATCGGCAACAACAGCAGCCAGGCGAACTGCCGACGGCCCGGAAACTCGCACAGCGCGATCAGCCAGGCCAGGCTCACGCCCAGCAGCGTCACGCCGATGCCGACGCCGAGCAGGAGCCAGAACGTGTTCTCCAGCAGGCGCGGCAGCTGGTGCTCGCGCAGGTGCGCGAAGATCTCGTTCTCCGGCGCCAGCCAGGCGCTGAACACCACCAGTACCGGGATGAGCGTGATCAGCATGATCGGGAAAACCGCCCACCAGGCGCCACGGTGCGGCAGCATCACGGGCTGCCGGCGCGGCGATCCGGACAGCGCGATAGTCACCGGCCCCGCCCCTGCTGCGATGGCGCCGGAACCCACGGCGCCCGCCACCTGAAGCCGCGTCTCAGGCCAGCGCAGTGCGATGCATCAGTGGTAGCCGGCACGATCCATCAGCATGACCGCATCGGCCTGCAGCCTGCCGGCCTCCGAGACGTTGAGCGAATTGGCGCGGAAATCGCCCCACGAGTCCACCAGGGGATCCCGCGGCACGGACGGGTCGGCCGGGTACTCCAGGTTGATGTTCGCGTACACGGCCTGCGCCGCCGGGGAAGACAGCCATTCCAGCAGCCGGACGGCCTGTGCGCGGTGCGGCGCGTGCCGGGTCACACCGGCGCCCGAGACGTTGACGTGAACGCCGGTTTTCGGCTTCGCAGGATCCTGGTTGGGCCAGAAGATCGCCAGCGGCAGGCCGGGCTCTTCCTTCAGCAGCCGGCCGAGATAGTAGGTGTTGACGAGGGTCACGTCGCAAATTCCGGCGGCGACCGCCTGCAGGGCCCTGGTGTCGTCGGAAAGCGGCTCGACCGCCAGGTTCGCCACCCAGCCCCGCACCATCTGCTCGGTTGCGGCTTCCCCGTGCTCGGCCAGCAACATGGCCACCAGCGACTGGTTGTACACCTTCTTCGACGTGCGCAGGCACAGCCGGCCACGCCACTTAGGCTCCGCCAGCGCCTCGTAGCTGTGCAGCTCGCCCGGGTTCACCCGGTTCGTGTTGTACACGATGGTCCGCGCGCGCACCGAGAGTCCGAACCAGCGGTTGCCGGGATCCCGCAGGTGCGCGGGGATGTTCTCCTGCAGGACCTTCGAGTCCACCGCCTGCAGCACGCCGCGCTCCGCCGCCTGCCAGAGGTTGCCGGCGTCCACGGTGATGAGCAGGTCCGCGGGCGTCGCCGGACCCTCCGCCAGCAGGCGCGCCATCAGTGGTCCCGCCTTGTCGGTGATGAACTGCACCTGCGCGCCGGTTTCCGCCGTGTAGGCGTCGAAAAGCGGCTTGATCAACTGCTCATTGCGTTCCGAGTAGACCACCACGGGGTCTGCAGCCACCGCCGGGAAGGCGCCCAGCAGGGCTGCCCACAGAACCACACCCATGCGAATCGATTTCATGAAAACCTGGCCTTGTGAAAGGAAGGGGACACAACTGCGAATCATAGTGCAAATGAGAACTCTTATCATTAACATTCTTTCGCCCGGCCGGAGGTAGAATACCTGCCCGAAGCCGGCCAATCGCCCGTGTCCGCCATGGAAACCGACGATCTCTACGCCCAGCCACTCTCGAGCATCGTCGACTTCCGGTTCGACGAGTCGGTGGCGCGGGTTTTCCCGGACATGCTCCGGCGCTCGGTGCCCGGCTACGGCACCCTCATTGCGCTGACCGGGATCCTCGCCGCCGAGTACGCCCGGCCGGGCAGCGTCATCTACGACCTGGGTGCATCGCTCGGTGCCAGCACCCTTGCCATGCGCCACCACCTGTCCGGCAGCGGCTGCCACATCATCGCCGTGGACAATTCCGCCGCCATGGCGAAGCGTTGCCGCGAACTGGCCGCGCGGGAGACTTCCGATGTACCTGTCACGGTGCTGGAAACGGACATCGGCGCACTTTCACTGCAGCCCTGCTCCTTTGTCGTGCTGAACCTGACCCTGCAGTTCCTGCCGCCGGAACGGCGCGCGGCCCTGGTCGAGGCCATCCACGCGGCGCTGGTGCCGGGTGGCGCGCTGCTGCTGACGGAGAAGGTCCAGTGCGAGGATGCGCCCTTCGATGCACTGCACGCCGCCTTCAAGCGCCGCAACGGCTACTCGGAACTGGAGATCAGCCAGAAGCGCACGGCGCTCGAACAGGTGCTGCGCCCGGAGACCGAACAGGCACACATCGACCGCCTGCGGGCCGCCGGTTTCAGCGCGGTACACGGCTGGTTCCGCTGCCTGCAGTTTGTCTCACTGCTCGCCATCCGCTGATGTTCCTCACGGACCTGCAGCGCGCGTTCGCGGGCACGGCGCTGGAACCGGCCTGCGCGGAACTGGCCCGTATCGCCGACGCCGCCTGGCAGACTCTTGCACACGGGGACCGTGACCGGTGGGAGGCGGCGCTGGCGGGGCTGCCCGCCATCGAGGGCGCCGGTGCGCGGCTCGAGACCGGCACGGTGCAGGCGCCCCCGCGCACGCCCCCCGGCGCGCAGGAACGGGCGGTGCTGGAAGCATCGCTGCGGGCGCTGACACCATGGCGTAAGGGACCGTTCTCGATCCGAGGCCTGCACATCGATACGGAGTGGCGCAGCGACTGGAAATGGTCGCGCCTGCAGGGGCGGATCACTTCGCTGCAGGACCGACTGGTGCTCGATGTCGGCTGCGGCAACGGCTACTACGGCTACCGCATGCTCGGGGACGGCGCCCGCGCCGTGCTCGGCGTCGATCCGTTCCTGCTGTTCCACTACCAGTTCCGCGCCCTGCAGCGCTACCTCGCGCAGGAGCGCCTGGCGCACCTGCCGGTCCCGTTCGAAGCGCTGCCGGCGGAAACAGCGCTCTTCGACACCGCGTTCTCGATGGGCGTGCTCTACCACCGGCGTGATCCGCTGGAGCACCTGCAACGGCTACGCGGCTGCCTGCGGCCCGGGGGCGAACTGGTCCTGGAGACGCTCATCGTCGCTGCGGGCCCGTCGCTCTGGCTGGAAAAAGGTGAGCGTTACGCGCGCATGCGCAACGTGTGGTGCCTGCCGAACCTGCCGGATGTCACCCGCTGGCTGTCGGAATGCGGCTTCGATGCCGTGCAATGCCTGGACACCACCGCCACCGCGACCAGCGAGCAGCGCAGCACTGCGTGGATGCCGTTCGAGTCGTTGCGCGAATCACTCGACCCGGCCGACCCTGCGAAAACCGTGGAGGGACACCCGGCACCGCTGCGGGCGGTGATCCGCGCGCGGGCGGCCTGAACCGCGCTGCGCAATCGACGGTTCAGGCGCCGCTGCCGCGCAGGAATGGCGGCAGCGGATGCAACTCGTCGAGGTGGTTGTCCAGGTGCAGCACGTGCGCGAACAGGTAATCCTCGTGCGCCAGTTCGCCGTACGCGAAATGCGGCTGCAGGGCGCCGCGATGGGCTTGGAAGGTTTCGAAAGCGGTCCGCAACCGCTGCAGTGCGATCACCGGATCGGTCGTCTCCGGCAGCGGCGCCGCACCGGGAATGGGCTCGGCGAGATCGTGCCGCATCCGGCCCAGCCCGGCGAACACCGCTGCCGCCGCCGGCCCGACGGTGGACCGGAACAGGGCGGGCTTCAGTTGCGGAAAGCCCTGCAGGGAATACTCGATGCTCTGCGCGCAATGCGCGAATACCTGCGCCGGGTTCCATGCGCCCCGGCTCTGAACCGGGGTGGCCGCGAAAAAATCCAGCAGGCGCAGCGCGTCCGCGTAGCCGGCCAGGTGGCCGCGGCCGCTCCCGGAACAGCCCGCCGCCGGCAGGCTGAGCGCCAGGCCGGCCGCCGCGCCACGCCGCAGGAACCTGCGTCGTCCCGGATCGAAATGCCGCGCGGTCACAACCGCACCACGCCCTCGTCGATCTGGCGCCGGGTCGCTTCATCCAGCGGGTGCCAGCACTGCGAGCCCGGCAGCAAGACGTAGATCGGGTCACTGACGGAAGCGGGATCGAAGCCCTCCTCCTTCAGCCCCGCCTTGCGCAACTTGAACGTGCCGGTGACCTCGTGCCCACCACTGAACCGCAGGAACAGCGGGCAGGCGTACTTCGGCAGTTTCTCGCCCACCAACCGGTGGAGCGCGGCGAAGTCGAAGTGATCGTGGGGCACGTTGCACACCAGGCTGGCCATGCCGGCACGCCCGTCGGCATGCGGGACCTGCACCCCGTACACGGCGGCCTGCTCGACCTGCGGATGCTGGTTGAGCACCTCCTCCACCTCGGCGGTGGATACGTTCTCGCCCTTCCAGCGGAAGGTATCCCCGAGGCGGTCGACGAACTGCGCGTGGCGCCAGCCCTGGTCGCGCATCAGGTCGCCGGTGTTGAACCAGCAATCTCCCTTGCGGAATACGTCGCGCAGCAGTTTCTTCTCCGACGCCTCCGGGTCGGTGTAGCCATCGTACGGGGCGAGGTCGCTGATCTCGCCGAGCAACAGTCCCACTTCGCCGGTGCGCACGCGCCGGAGCCGGCCGCGCCGGTCGCGCACCGGCGCGTCGTTCTCCACGTCGTACGCGACGATGGCGTAGGGCGCCGGGCAGAAGCCGACTGTCTCGTCGAAATTGAAGATGTTCAGGAAACCGATGTTGCACTCGCTGGCGCCGTAGAATTCGAGCACGCGCTCGATACCGAAGCGATCCTTGAACGCTTTCCAGATATCCGGCCGCAGGCCATTGCCCATCATGCGGTTCACGCGGTGCTCGCGGTCGAGCAGGCTCGGCGGCTGCGCCATCAGGTAGCGGCACAGTTCCCCGATGTAGGTGAACACGCTGGCGTCGTGGCGGCGGATATCATCCCAGAAGCGGCTGGCGCTGAACCTGCGCGCCAGCGCCAGCGCGCTGCCGTTGGCCATCGCCGCGCCCCAGCACACCGTCAGCGCATTGTTGTGGTAGAGCGGCAGGCAGCAGTACAGGACGTCATCGGGCTGCATGTCGAGCGCGATCAGGCCGGTGCCGGCCATCGCCTTGACCCAGCGGAAATGGCTCATCACGCTGGCTTTCGGCAGGCCGGTGGTGCCGGACGTGAAAATGTAGAAAGCCGGGTCGGCCATGCGAACGTCGCCGGTGGTTTCCGGATTCGCCGACGACAACCCGGCCGCAGACCTGCGCAGGTCGATGCCACTCTCCGGCACTTCCGCGGATTCGTCCACCGGCACGAACCAGGTTCGTTCCGGCGCGACATCCAGGTCGTCGCGCACCTCGGCAAAGGCTTCCGCCAGTTCGGTGCCGATCACGCAGGCGGCCGGCCGGCACAGCCCGAAACTGTGACGCAGCACGTCGCCGCGTTGCGCGGTATTGATCATGCCGGCGACCGCGCCCAGCTTGACCGCCGCGGCGACGACAAAGAGCACGTCCGGGCGGTTCTCCATGAGGATGGAGACCACGTCACCCTTGCCGACACCGGCAGCCCGCAGCGCGTGGGCATACCGGTTCGCCTGCTGGTTGAACTGGTGGTACGTCCACTTTTCATCATCGAAGCGAAGCGCCAACCGGTCGCCGTGGCGGTCGGCGTTCTCCTCCAGCACGCCGCCGATCGACAGTACGCTGTCGCGCGAGCTGAGCGCGAGGATCTTCAGGGCCCTGGCGGAGTTGCCGACACCGCGCCGCAGGTGGCGCAGGCCCAGCAGGATATCCTTGGCGCGTATCGTCTCCTCACCCATGGAGCAGCCCTCAGTTGACCGGGAACCCACAATACAGTCCATTTACAGGAAATTCGCAAACGGCCCCGTGGCCCCCGGCGGGCGCCACGTTCGTCCCCCGCACCGGCAATCCTTTATGATGCTGGAGAAGCACGCACTTCGAGGACCACCAAGATGCGCACGACCCTGACGCTGCTGCTGGGCGGCCTGCTGGCATTGTCGCCACCCGGCGTGCGCGCGGAATCCGCGGCCGGTGCGCCTGCACCGGCGGCCGCACCGGCAGGGACCCAGCCGGGCAAAAACGAGGGCCCGCGCATCCTGCAGTTCCGTGAACAGATCGGCCTGACCGACGAGCAGGCGCAGGCGATCGCGCGCATTCACCAGGAGTCGCACGAAAAGATCCGGTCCAACCACATCCGTATCCTCGAACTGCGCAGGGAACTGCGCAAGATTCTCGAGCAGGGATACGTCGATCGGGACGTGCGCCGCAATGCCGAGGAGCAGGGCCGGCTGTTCGGCGAACGCGTGCTGATGCGCAGCCAGCGGCAGTCGCGCATCCGTGACGTGCTGAGCGAGGAACAGAAGATCCGGCTGAAGTCGCTCGTGCGTGAAAGAGCGCGCCGGAAAAGGCTGCAAGGGCCGGAGGGCTGATACCCGGGGTGGCGCGGACCGGCGTTCTGTGCCATACGTTTGCTGAGTGCCACGGCAAAGAACAGGAACCCACCATGTCCGCGACCGCCACTGCCCTGATCGGCTACGCCGCCTGGACCGCCCTGCTGGCGCTGACCGTCGTCAATTACCGGGCGATGTACATCCTGAACGGCAGCCGCAAGGCGAACGAGTTCGCGCCGGCCGGTGACGATCTCGGCGATTTTTCCCAGCGCCTGTGCCGTGCCTATTACAACTGCTGCGAGAACCTGCCGGTGGCGGCCGCCGTGCTGCTGTACGCGATCGCGTCGGGTCAGACTGCGATCACCGACGGGCTGGCACTGGTCGTGCTGGGCGCGCGCGTCGGCCAGAGCGTGACCCACCTGATCGCGGTGACCCACCTGACCGTACTGGTGCGCGCCACCTTCTACGTGCTGCAGTTGCTGATCCTGCTGTATTTCTGCTTCCGCTTCATCACTGCCTGATCAGGCGGGCGGAGCTGCCGGCGCGGCCGCCGCCTCCTGCGGGGTGACCGGCGACTCACCGCTGATCGACCGCACCACCTCGTCGACGAGGAACCGGGCCCGCGCGCACCGCACCGACTGGTCCGCCAGTTGACGCACCCGGTCCAGCCGCTCGAGTTTCTCGACCAGCGCGGCCACCTGCAAACCGCCGTCCGCGGCAGCATGCAGGACCTGCTTGCGCAGATTCTTCAGCTGGTGCTGCAGGGCCTCGTCGGCCGCTGCGAGTTCCTCCGGCGAGTAGGCCGCCCGGTCATCCGCACCACCGTGTACCAGCAGTTGCAGGGTGGCCCGCCGCGCCCCCTCCCAGGCCGCCAGTACATTCGCCAGTCCGCGCGTGGCAATCGCGTCCGTCACCGGTTCCAGCTTTTCGATACGGTCCAGGAAGGCATGCTGTGCGGCCAGCGCCTTCATCAGGTGGCCGAGTGATTCGACCGGGGCGGGCTGCAGCGCAGTGCGCTGGATCAGTGAAAGGTATTCCCCGATCCGCTGCAGCAGGTGACCGATACTCCGCTGCCGCGCCTGCAACACCGGGGTGTGCGCGGACCGGCTGTTCAGCACGGTGGAAGCCAGCGACCGCAAGGAGCCGTCGGCGCGCACCAGTTCGCGGCCGGCTGCAGCCATGGCCAGCATCGGCCACTGGATGAGCGCGGCTTCCAGGTGCCGGGGTTGCAGCGAATCGGCTGCAGCCCCCCCGAAGCGCCGTTCCAGGAACGCGGTCAGGCGCCCGACGAAACGCCACAGCAGCAGGACGCCCAGCACGTTGAAGAAGGTGTGGAACAACGCCAGCAGCAGGGACAGGTCCTGTTCCACCCCGAGCGCTTCCTGCAGCAGCCGGATGCAGACCAGCAGGAGCGGCAGGATCAACAGGCCCACCGCGGCCGTGATCAGGTTGAACAGGACGTGGGCGCCGGCCAGCCGGCGCGCTGCAGGTGAAGCGCCGATCACGCTCAGGACGGCGGTGGTGGTGGTCCCCACGTTCGCGCCGATCACCAGGGCAGCCGCGTCCTCGACGGTCACCAGCCCGCCCGATGCCGCGGTCAGCACCAACGCCATGGCGGCGCTGGAGGACTGCAGCAGCGTGGTCAGTACGACCCCGACCAGCACGAAGGTGAGTACGCTGACGATACCCCGTCCGCTGTAGCGCGAGAGGTCCGTGGTTGCCGCCAGTCCCTCGAAGGCCTCCCTGAGCACGTCCACGCCGACGAAAAAGAGCCCGAAGCCGGCCAGTGCCTCGCCGACCCGCCCCGGCGCGGAACCGCCGTAGATGACACGGAACGCCATTCCCAGGCCGATCATGGGCAGGGCGAACACTTCCACCTTCAGCTTGAAGCCCAGCGTGGCGACCAGCCAGCCGGTGATGGTGGTGCCGACGTTGGATCCGAAGATCACCGGGATGGCCTGCGACAGCTGCATGAGTTCCGCGTTCACGAAACCGATGGTGGCGACCGTGACCGCGCTGGAGGACTGGACGACCGCGGTGGCCGTGAAGCCGGAGAAGAGCCCGCGCGCCGGGGAGGCGGTCGCGGCTTGCAGGATGCGGCGCAGGCTCGGCCCGGCCGCCTCCATCAGTCCCTTCGTCATCAGTTGCATGCCGAGCAGGAACAGGCCGACGCCGCCCGCGAAGGCGCCCAGCAAAGCCAGGCTCATCGTGTCCCTGCCATACGCCGGCAGCGCCGGCGCACGGACCCGGACACGAAACCTGTCCGGCTGCAGATGGGGTCAGGCATACCGCGCCAGCGCAGACTGTAGGGCCGACTTCACGGCCCGGCGCAGCGAATCAGGGCCCAGGACCTCGACGTGTTCGCCATGGCGCAGGATGTCCATGACCAGCTCGGTCTGGTTCGAGTAAGGCAGCTTCAGCAGGTAGGTGCCATCCAGCTGCGGCGTCCCGTCCTGCTCCGGGTGCCAGCGCTCGCTGCGCACCCAGCGCGCCCGCTCGGGCGAGAAACACAGGGTGGCGATCTCGGTGGCGTTGCCGCCGAAGATGCCGTACCCGGCCGCGAAGGTCTTGTCGAGCTGCCGGTCGGAGACATCCTTCGCCCGGCGTTCCACCACGCGCACGTTGGAAATGACGTCGAGGGAGAAGCTGCGCAGATCCTTGCGCAGGTGACACCAGGTGTCGAGGTACCAGTTGTCCCGGTAGTGCACCAGGCGTTGCGGCGAGACGGTCCGGTCGAGGGTTTCGTCGCGCCGGCGGTTGTAGTGGTCGAAGCGCAGCTGGCGGCGCTGCAGCAGCGCGGTGGCGATCCGCTGGAAGACCCGTTCGTCGGTGTTGCGGGCGGCCTGCGGCATCAACCGGATGCGCCGGCGCAATTCCTCCGAGGTATGCTCGCCCTCCTCGAGCAGCGTGACGATGCGTGCACGGATCGGCTCGATGTGGCGGCTCAGGAAGCCCTCGGCCAGCCCGGCGAGCAGCGCCTCCACCGTCAGCAGGGCGTGCAGTTCCTCGGCGTTGAACCAGAGGCCCGGCAGTTCGAAATCGATGCAGCCGTCCTCGTTGCGCAGGTAGCGGTAGCCGCCCAGCGAGCGGTCATACTCGATCGGCGCGCCCATGCGCTCGCGCAGGTACTCCAGGTCGCGCTTGAATGTGGCCGGAGAAACCTCCAGGTCCGCCAGCAGCCTCTGCTTGCTGACGGCGCGGTAGCTCTTCAGCAAGTCGTCGATGCGGTAGAACCGTTCCGTGCGTTCCATCCACGGATTATAGGGGCGGATCGGCGGGACCGTCAGGCGTCGCGTTCAGCCGGCCAGGGTCCCGGCACGGTAGTCGCGCACGGCCTGTTCGATCTCGGCCGCCGTGTTCATGACGAAGGGACCGTAGTGCTGCAGGGGTTCGCGCAATGGCCGCGCATACAGCAGCAACACGCCGACGCCCTGCCCGCCCGCCTGCAGGCGCACGGTATCGCCCGGGCCCAGCTGTGACAGCGCGTGCGCCGGCACGACGCCGCCCTCGCGCAGCAGTGCGCCGTCATGGACGTAGACAAAACCGCTGTGTGACGCGGGCAGCGACAGCGCCAGTTCACCACCCGGCGGGAGGCGCACGTCCAGGTAGTGTGGATCGGTGCTGCGCGCCGGCGCGCCGGCAGCGATGCGCCGGCCGGCGATCTCCGGCGTGCCGGCGATGACGCGCACCTCGCCCCCGCCGGGCAGTCCGACGCGTGGCACCTGCCGGGCGGGGATGTCCCACCAGCCCGGCGCGCGCATCTTCTCGCCGGCGGGCAGGTTCAGCCAGAGCTGGAACCCGTGCAGGCGGGCCTGCTCGGGCAGGGGCATCTCCGAATGGATCACACCGCGGCCGGCCGTCATCCACTGCACACCGCCGGCGCCCACCTCGCCCTGGTTGCCCATGTGATCCTCGTGCCGGAAACCACCCTCCAGCATGTAGGTCACCGTCTCGAAACCACGATGCGGGTGCGGCGGGAACCCGCCGGCCGCCTCGCGCCCCTCGGCGCGCAGTTCGTCCAGCATCAGGAACGGGTCCAGCGAACCCATGCCCCGGGGCCCCAGGCTGCGCAGGATGCGCACGCCGTCGCCGTCCGTCGCCTCGCGCGCCGGCAACGGCGCCTGCAACGATCGAAACGCGGTCATTTCCCTGTCCTCCTTTTGCGCAGTTTGACTCAGGCCGCGAGCGCGCGCAGTTCGTCCTGTGCGGCATCGAGCGCGGATGCGTCGCCCGCCAGTCCCTCGGCGAATACGAACCGCACGCCGTCCAGGCCCAGAAAGCCGAGCACCTGGCGCAGGTATGGCGCCTGGAGGTCCTGCTCCGTGCCGGCGTAGCGGCCGCCCCGGGTGCTGATGACCGTGGTGCGGGCGATGTCCAGCAACCCTTCCGGCCCCGCCGAGGTGTAGCGGAAGGTCACGCCGGCGCGGGCCACGTGGTCGATCCAGCTCTTCAACTGGGACGGAATGCCGAAGTTGTACATGGGCGCGCCGATCACGAGCTCGTCGGCCTGCTGCAGTTCGCGGATGAGTTCGTCCGAGCGGGCCGCCACGGCGGACTGCCAGGCGTCCCGGTCCGCAGGCGCCAGCGAGAAGGACCGGAATCCCTCGCCGTCGAGGTGCGGCACCGGTTGCTCGCCGAGGTGACGGTGGAGGACGCGGCCGCCCGGGTTCTGCCGCAGCCATTCCGAGGCGTAGCGGGCGGTCAGACGGCTGGAAGCGCTGTCCAGGCCGTTCAGGCTGCTGTCGATGCGGAGCAGGGTTTTCATGGTGCTTGCCTCTCTTTCGTGGGGGTCAATGTGATTCGACGCATCCATTATCTATCTTTCTATCTGATAGAAAAGCGCATATATTTGCACTTATTGATCTATTTATTCGATATATGAGCATTCAACCCCGGGTTTCCCTGGATCAGTGGCGCATGCTGCAGGCCGTCGTCGACGCCGGTGGCTATGCGCAGGCGGCCGCCACCCTGCACAAGAGCCAGTCGGCGGTCTCCTACGGCATCCGGCGGCTGGAGGAACTGCTGGGCATCGAGGTGTTCCGCATCCAGGGCCGCAAGGCCGAACTGACCGAGGCCGGCGCGGTGCTGCTGCGGCGCGCGCGCAGCGTGCTGCAGGACGCCGCCGCCCTGGAGGGCATCGCCCGGGACCTGGCGGACGGATGGGAGGGGGAAATCACCGTCGCCGTGGACGTGATCTTTCCGGACACCCTGCTCTACGCGACGCTGCGCGGGTTCGACCAAGGCTGCCACGGCACCCGCGTCGAACTGGTGGAATCGGTGCTGTCCGGCTCCACCGAGGCCATCACGCTGCATGACGCGGACCTCATCATCGCCTCCACGCTGCCGGCCGGGCTGCTCGGAGAACCGCTGCTGGACATCGAGTTCGCCTGCGTGGCGAACCCGGCCCACCGGTTGTTCCGGCTGGACCGGCCGGTGACGCGCGAGGACCTGAAGCGCGAGCGGCAGATCGTCGTGCGCGACAGCGGTCCGCGCCGGTCCGGCAACGCGCCCTGGCTGGAAGCCGAGCAGCGCTGGACCGTGGGCCACCTGCACACGTCCATCAGCCTGCTGGCGGAAGGGTTCGGGTTCGCCTGGGTGCCGGTGGGCAAGATCGCCCGGCAGCTGGCCGAGGGGTCGCTGTGCCCGGTGCCGTTGCGGGAGGGGGGGCGCCGCAAGGCGACCCTGCACATGGCGCTGGCGGATGCCGACCGCGCCGGACCGGCGGTGCGCCTGTTCGCGGAGACCCTGCGCGCCGGGTGCCTGGAAGCAGGGGGCGCTGCCTAGAAAGCGCCTCAGAACAGCTCGACGTCGTCCCCGCCCGTACCGGCGGCATCGTCCGCCGCCTCGCCGAGGTGGTCTCGCAGTTCCTCCGGCGTGGTGTACTTCCGCTTCATGGACTGGTTCCAGGCCTGCACGTCGAGGGGCTCTGGCACCCTGCCGTCGCGCAGGTCCTGCAGCGCATCGCTGATGGTGTCGCGCAGGTCGTCGAGCTCCCCGGAGATGTGACCGAGGATCTGCGTGACGCGATCCTGGAACTGGAACCCGTTGATGATCTTCTCGACGTCCTGTCCCAGCACCTCGCCGAGATTTGCCGGCAGGTCGGACCCCGGCGGCGGCGTCCAGCCCTTGCCCTGGCCTTCCAGCGCCTTGAACTGGCCGACGACGTAGGCGATGTGCATGAAACGCTCCGTCAGGTTGCTGACCGAGCTCACCAGCTGGTTGTTGACGGTATCGATCTGGCGCCGCCAGATCGGCAGCGACAGTCGCAGCAACTGGTCGAGGCTCTCGTGAAACCGGTCAACATCCGCCTGCGTCATGGGGTACTCCTCGTTGCAAACCGCGCCTGCACAACCGGCGCGCCAGCTGCCGCCTGAAACCCAAGCATAGCCGCTGGCATGCGGGTTTTCCGACGCGTGGCGGGCAACCACCATGGCGATCAGCCGGCGGCGGCGGCGTCATCGATCCGCTGCAGTCCCTCCAGGGCGCCGACCGGCAGGGAGAGGCCCGCGCCGGCCAGCTCCGGCTCGCGCGGATTCACCCGGATCACGCGGCAGTTGCGGCGCCCGCCCAGGCGCTCACCGAGGTTGCGGATGGTCGGCACCGCGGTACCCGCGCCGACCTCGATCACCAGCACGTGGTCATCGCGGTGGGCGGACAGGAATGCACGGAGGCGCGCTGCCTGCGCGTCGCTGCGGGCGCCGAGCCAGCCGCCGTCACCGAACATGAGGATGTTGGGGCGGGCGATGCCGCCACAGTCCGGGCAGCGCGGCAGCTTCCGCGCGCGCATCGTGGATGGATCCACCGGGATGTCCTCGCGGTTCGGCCAGATCTTCCCGCTGCACGGTTGCAGGCACTGCAGGTGATGGATGGAGCCATGCACCTCCTGGATTTGCCCGGGCGTGAACCCTGCCTTCTGGAACTGGCCGTCGACGTTGCTGGTGACCACGAACGTGTCCAGGCCGAACTGTTCCCACCAGCGTTGCAGGATGGCAAAGCCTGCGTGCGGCACGGTATCGCGGTACAGGTGGGTGCGGTGGCCGTAAAAGCCCCAGGCGAACGCAGGATCCTCGTGGAAATGCCCGGGATTCGCCATGTCGATGAACCCGACCCCGAGGTGCCGGTACGGCGGATAGGCGTTCCAGAAACCCTCGTTGCCGCGGAAGTCAGGCAGGCCCGAATCCACGCCCATACCCGCGCCCGCGGTGATGACGAGGGCGTCCGCCTCCCGCAGCCAGCGGGCGGCCACACCGTAATCACCCATGTCTCAGGGTGACCCGGCCGGGAGCGCGGCGGGCCGCGATGATCGTCGCGCGGTCTCCAATTGCTGTGCGGGGCTGTCGGTAGCGGTGAACGCCGCACGCGGCTGAAGCCGCGCCCACAGCGGAAGCAGACGGCGCGGCCGCAGGCTAATCGGGCAGCCTGAATACACGGGCAAAGTACCCGCCCAGTTCCTCGACGATCTCGTCGGACCCGGTTGCCTCCTCCATGCCGGAGAGCACCCGCGCGAGACGCTTCTTGTACTCCAGCTGCATGGCACGGCCGATCTCGATGCGCTGCGCCTGGGGCGAGCCGGCGCCGTGCATGGACTCGGTGAGATAGCCGACGGCATTGCGGCCCAGCGTCATGTTCTCGATCAGGCGCAGGATGCGCATGCGCTCCTCCGCGCTGAAGCCTTCGCGCCCCTTCAGGTACTTGCGCAACAGCTTGCCCACCTCGGGGTGATCGAGTTCCTTCCCGGAGGGCATGGTCACGACCAGCCCGCCGGCGATGTCCTGTGCGATCCGGCCGATCTCGTAGGGCATCTTCGTCACGTGGTGCTTGCACACGTTCGCCAGCATGTCATCGCAGATGAACGCGCCGGATTTCGTTGCGTGCCCCTGGTAACTGGACGCGATGCCGGTCCCGTAGATGGTTTCGTTCAGGTGGGTCATCTCGACCAGCTTGTCGCGCACGTGGCTGGCGCGATCGACGCCGTTCATGTCGGCGACCTGCGCCGCCGCGCCGATCAGCACATCCCCCACGCCGCTCTTGCAGACGTAACTGCGGCGATGGTACGTCGTGAAGCGCTGCACCAGCATGGCGGCGAATTCCACCTCGCCGTTCATGAAGATCAGCTCGTTGGGGATGAACACGTCATCGAAGATGACCATCGCCTCCTGGCCGCCGTACTCGGCATTGCCGACGTCCAGCGTGCCGCCCTCCATGCTGCGCGTGTCGCAGGACTGGCGGCCGTAAATGTAAGTGATACCGTCGGCGTCGACCGGGACGGCGCCGACGATGGCGAAGTCCTCGTCCCCGGCGCCGAGCCGGAGCGTCGGCATGACCACCAGCCAGTGCGAGTTCAGGCAGCCGGTCTGGTGCGCCTTGGCGCCGCGGATATACACGCCCTGCTCGTCACGACGGCTGACGTGCACGAACAGGTCCGGATCGCTCTGCTCGTGCGGCGCACGGGAACGGTCGCCCTTGACATCGGTCATCGCGCCACCGACGACGTAGTTGCCGCCATGCATCCGGGCGAGAAAGGAGCGAAAGCGCTCGTGGTAGCCGGTGCCATGCGCCTCGTCGATCTCGAAAGTGGTGGAATAGAGCGCGTTGAAGGCGTCCATCCCGACGCAACGCTGGAAGCAGGTGCCGGTCAACTGGCCGAGCCGCCGCTGCATCTTGTTCTGCAGCACCAGGTCGTCGGCGCTGGTGCAGACATGCAGGAAACGGCTGATACGCTCGCCGGTGAACGGCGAGACGGTCGACGCCAGTTCGGGATGCTCGACGGCCAGGTCGTACGTGCGCGCGACGGCATTGATCGAGGGGCGGATCATGGGGTGATCGACCGGTTCCTCCACCAGTTCGCCGAACAGCCAGACCTTCAGACCCCGGCCGCGCAGGCTGTCGATGTAATCCTGGCCCGATTCGATCCGGGCTCTCACCGGCGCGTTTTCCGGCGCGTTCATTGGAAACCCTCCCCGACCGTGTTCAGTCGCGAACGCGGATCACCGCCTTGCCCTTGATGGAACGGGACAGCATGTCCTGCATGGCGCGCGGCGCATCCGCGAGTGGATAGGTGGCGCTGACGTGCGGCACCAGCTTGCCTTCAGCGTACCACTTTCCGCACAGCGCGAAGTTCTGCATGTTCTCCTGCGGCTCGCGCACCATGGACGCGCCCCAGAACACGCCGACGATGGCGCAGTTCTTCAGCAGGCAGCGGTTGACCGCCGCTTCCGGGATGGTGCCCGAGGCGAAACCGATGACCAGGATGCGACCGTTCCAGTTGATGCAGCTCAGCGATTGCTGGAACAGGTCGCCGCCGACCGGGTCGTAAATGACGTCGGCGCCCTTGCCGCCGGTGAGTTTCTTCACCGCGGCCTTCAGTTCCTCCTCGCTGTAATTGACGATCTCGTCGGCGCCGGCCTGCCGGCACACCGCGAGCTTCTCGTCGCTGCTGGCCGCGGCGATCACCCGCGCGCCCATCAGCTTGCCCAACTGCACCGCGGCCATGCCGACCCCGCCGGCCGCGCCGAGCACCAGCAGGGTCTCGCCCTGCAGCAGCCCGGCCCGCTGTTTCAGCGCGTACATGGTGGTGCCGTAGGCCATCGGAAAGGCCGCCGCCTGCTCGTAGGGCATGCCTTCGGGGATCGGCAGCGCACCCATGGCCGGGATCACCGCCTCTTCCGCGAACCCGCCGTGCGTGGCCACCGTCATGACCCGTTGTCCGACCTGCAGGTGTGTGACCTTCTCGCCGACCTCGATGATCTCACCGGCCATCTCGGCGCCGGGCACGAACGGCGGCATGGCCTTGAACTGGTACTTGCCCTCGATGATCAGCGTGTCAGGAAAGTTCAGGCCACAGGCATGCACGGCGATCTTCACGTCGTTTTTTCCCGTTTTCGGCGCCGGGAAATCCTCGCGCAGCACCAGCCGGTCCGCCGGCGCCAGTTCCTCGCAGACGATCGCTTTCATGACCTGACCTCGCATCCGGAATGATGCCGGAGTATAAACAATCGGCATGGTGGGTGCCTGAATGAAGTGGGGCCGCGTGTGGCCAAAGCCGCACCCACAGGAACAGCCACAACCTGAACCGACCTGCAGGCCAGCCTTCAGGCTGACAAATCAGCCCGGCGACCGGAACCAGACCCGCATCAGGCTCTCCTCGCCCGGCACGCCCAGGCGGATCGGGAACCCGTAATGACCGGTGCCGCGATGGACATAGAGCCGGTTGCGGCCCTGCGCCCAGGGCCCGTGGTCGGGGATGGTGGTGGTCGCGCCGACGAAGGTCCAGTTGACCCCGAGCGAGAGCAGGCCCAGGTGACCGCCGTGGGTGTGTCCGGACAGCGTCAGGTCGGCCGCCCCGTCCGGCACGTGCCGGAACGCGCCCGGATCGTGCAGCAGCAGGACGCGGGGCAGTCCGCTGCGCGGTGGCAGCGCCGCGAACAACCCGTGCAGGTGATCCCGGCGTCCGCGGTACACGAACTCGGCGCCGACGATCTCCACGGCGCCCACGGGGGTGTCCACCACGCGCATCTCGTCGACCAGCAGGTGGCCGCCGATGCGCTCCAGCGCCTCGTACACGGTGTCGCGCGCCTCGTGATCGTGGTTGCCGAGGCAGGCGAACACCCGGCCCGACAGCGCCGACAGCGGCTGCAGCGCCGCCACCACCGCGGCGGTGTCCATCTGCGACTCCATGGTCAGCAGGTCGCCGGTGATCAGCACCAGGTCGGGCTCCATCGCCACGGCGTCCTCGCAGATGGTGCGCAACCGCGCCACCGACATGAACGGCCCGAGGTGGGGATCGGTGATCTGGCAGATGGTGAGCAGGCGGCCGCCGGGTTCGCCGCCCGGCTCGTGCCGGGACAGCGGGCCGGTGTCTGTACCGTCGATGACGATGTCGACCTCGCCGCCCGGGTTGCGGAGCGACTGGAACACGCCGATCACGGAAAGCAGGTAGGGCAGCCACCAGCCGTGGGGCGTGAACCCCAGCCCGGCAGCGACGGCCCAGGGAATGGCCAGCAGCGAGCCGGCCATGAACCACAGTCCCGGCAGGCTGACCAGCGCCCGGTACCACAGCGGCCGCAGGCGAGGTCTCGTCAGCAGCAGGAAGTGGGTGATGGTGACGCACTGCAGCCAGGCAAATACCCACCATGCCGAGGGCAGGACCTCGGGGAAGAGCGGCGCCCAGACCAGGCAGACCACGCCGAGGAAAAGCCCGGAAAACGTGGCGTAGATCCGGTTGCGCAGCAACGTGGCCGCCGCGACCGACACCAGCCAGCAGGCGAAAAGGAGGGTCGTGCTCACCCGGTTCAGCCCACCGTGCGCTGCACCAGCCAGTAACAGGCGGCGGCGCTGGCCAGTGCATTGGGCAGGTTGAGCCAGGCGCCGTGCGCACGCTGCACCCAGCGCAGCAGGGGCAGCGCCAGCACGATGGCCAGGAGTTGCCCCGCTTCCACCCCCAGGTTGAAGGCGAGCAGGGAGAGCGGCAGCTGCTCCGCCGGGATCGCCAGTTCGCCCAGCACACCGGCGAAGCCGAACCCGTGAAACAACCCGAAGGAGACCGTCAGGAACATGCCGAGGTGCCGGGGCGCCTCGGGCTGGCGTTGCATCGCGTAGTACGCGAACAGCAGCAGGCACAGACCGGCCGCCGTCAGCAGCGGCAACGCGCCGCCGGCCACCCCCGCCACGGCGATCCCGCCGAGCAGCAGGTAGGGCCAGTACCCCCGGTACGACTCCTGCCGCCAGCAGTTCTCCACCGCCAGCGCCAGGATCGAGAAGGCGATCACCCATTCGACCGCGCGCGCGGCCGGGATCGCGAGCCCGAGGGTCGCCAGCGCCAGCGTCACGCTGTGACCCACGGTGAACCCCGTGACCAGCCAGGCCAGTGTCTGCCAGCGCCCGACGAACAGCACCAGCGCCAGCAGGAAGCACAGATGATCCCAGCCCTCCAGGATGTGCTGGACGCCGAGCCCGAAGAAGGAGGAAAAACCGCCGGCCACCGTCCCGGTCCGCGCCGCCGCGCTCCAGGTCTCGCGGCCGCTGGTGAACACGCGGCTGTGCAGCGCGCCGTCGGCGGCCCGGATGGCGGCGAGGTGCACGTGGTTGGGCGCCTGCGCGAACAGGCCGGTGAAACGAATCTCGTGCGGCCCGTCCTCCACAGGACAGGTCCAGTCCACCCGCACCCGTGACCAGCCCGGCTCGTCCGCCTCCGTGCGCACGTTCGCCACCGCGCACGCCACCCCGCCGCGGCCGAGCGCGACGTGCGCACGCACGTAGTCATGCAGGGCCGGCTCGAATCCCGGCTGCCGCGGGTGCAGCCGGGCGCGGGTCAGGTCCAGCTGGCTGATGCGCAGGACGAAGCGGGCGACCCCGCCCTGCAGTTCCCAGGCGCCGTAGGAGGTGCTCTGCTGGTGCGCCGGCACGCCGGGGGCCAGCAGCAACAGCAGCAGCCAGGCGGTCCTCACAACAGGTCCTCGCGCACCTGCACCGGCACGCGGTCACGCAGGTCCAGCAGCAGGGACGCCAGCAGGTTCTCCGCGGCGCGACGGCGCCATTCGCGCAGCACCTGCTCGCGGCGGCCGGCCAGCGCGGCGTCGTCAGCCGCCTCGCGCAGGCCGAAGTAGCCGCGATTCTCGTCCAGGAACTGCCGCAGTTCACGCTCCGTGGGTTCCATCGCCTGCGCCTGGCCGCGCAGGATCTCCAGTACCTGGTCCACCGTGCGCTTGCGCAACGCGGGCACCTCGAAACCGAGGTCCAGCTGCCGCGCGTGCTGCAGCAGCAGGTACTCGTCCACCAGCCGCTCCAGGACCTGCGCGCGCATCCCGGCATCCAGCGGCTTGCGCCGCTCCGCCTGCAGGCTGTTGACGGTGCGCAGGTAATCGGCGACCAGCAGGTCCTGGTCACCCACCCGCGCGATCACACCGTCGGGGAGCGGTGTCATCGGCGTGCGCACCACGCCGGCCAGCGCGAGCAGCAGTCCCGCCGCCATGCCCGCGAAAAGCAACACGCGCGGCGGCTGCATCAGAGCGGGTCGGAAACGATGAACAGGCGGCCCCATGCGACGGGCGGCCGGAACGGCTGCCAGCGCCCGGGCGGCTGGGCCAGGCGGTCCGCCAGCACGTACAGCGCCATGGGATTCTGGCCCATCCCGAGGTGGCTGGAAACGATTCCGACGTTCTCGTTCTGGGCACCGGGCTCGTTCAGCGAGCAGCGCCAGGACACGACACCGTCCGTGCGGGAATAGATGGATGTATTGGGTACCGGGGGCGGTTCGCGCAGCTCGAACCAGCGCGGCCGCACCGCGGCGGGCCGGCCGTTCATCAGCCGGAACAGCCAGGTCAGGCTGTTGGCCGTGGGGTTGCCGGTGAACGGCGTACCGAGCGTGACCACGCAGCGCACCGACTCCGGGAATTCCTTGCCCAGTTCGCGGGCAAATATGCCGCCCCAGCTCCAGCCCACCACCGAGACCGGCCGACCGCTTTCATCGCACAGGCGCAGGAGCCGGTCCTTGAGCTTCGGGTCGAGGTGCGCGGTACCACTGTTGCGGCCCTGGCCCCAGCCGCGCGCGTCGTAGCCGAGCCGGCGCAGCAGGCCACGCAGGAAAAAAGTGGACCCGTCCTCCTGGCCGATGCCCGGAATGACCAGCACCACGTGTCCGTCGCCCCGCGGCCAGCGCCGCAGGAGCCCGGCCCCGGCGCCGGCCAGCGACAACCCGGTCTCGACCAGCGCCCGCAGTTCCAGCGCGACCTTCCAGGGCGCGGGCGGACGGATGCTGTCATCCACCAGGTGCATGGGAAGCGGCTGCTCCCCTCTCGTTCGGCGGTCGGCCATGCGGTGCCCGTGCGGTCAGATCATCGTGCCGGCATTTTCATGGGATTGGTGGGATGGCGCAATTCCAGGATATCTTCCATGCGCTCGCGCACGGTCACCAGGCTCTTCTCGTGGGTGACGATGTAAAAACGGTTCTCGCGCACGGCGGCCATGGTCATCTCCGCGACGTCACGCGCGCTCAGCCGGCCGCGTTTCACTGCCTCCTTCACGGCTGCCTCGAAGGGCGCCGCCAGCGGGTTGCACGCGGCCTTGTCCGCCGGACGGTTGCGCCCCGCGTCGGCGATGCCGGTGGGCACGAAGGCCGGGCACAGCACGGAGACGCCGATGTCCGCCCGCGCCAGCTGCAGGTCGTGGTACAGGCACTCCGAGAGCGTCACCACGCCGAACTTGCTGACGCAGTACACGCTGGAGCCCGGCACGCTGGTCAGCCCGGCCACCGACGCCGTGTTCACGACGTGGCAGGGCTGTTTCGATGCGATCATGCGCGGCACGAAGGCGCGGATTCCATGCACCACGCCCATCAGGTTCACGCCCAGGACCCAGTCCCAGTCATCCTGCGTGGTGCTCCAGGCCGGGCCGGCCACCGCCACGCCGGCATTGTTGAACAGCAGGTGGGCGCCGCCGAAACGGTCCCAGGCCAGGTTGGCGAGCATCTCCACCTCGGCGAACTCCGCCACGTTGCAGCGGGCACGCACGGCGAACTCTTCCGCGTCGCCGCCGCCGGGCCACTCCAGCAGGCCGACGGTCTCCTCGAGCCCGGCGTCGTCCACGTCCGCCAGCACCAGCTTCATGCCGGCCTGCGCGCAGAGGATGGCCAGTTCGCGCCCGAATCCGGACGCCGCCCCGGTGATGACGCTGACGCGTCCCTGCAGTTCGTCCATGGCCACCCCCGGCTATTTCTGCACGATATTGCGCGCGTTCTTGGCGAATTCCTCGGCCATCTTGCCGGCGTTTTCGGCGCTCAGGTCCGGCAGCTTGATCGGCACCTCGACGCCCTTGCGGCACCCCGGCCGCTCACCCATCACGGTGCGCCAGCGCTGCAGGTTCTCGAGACCGTCCACGGAGACACCGGACCAGTTGTGGGTGCGCACCCACGCCCAGTTCGCCATGTCGGCGATGGTGTACTCCTCGCCCGCCAGCCACTCGGTGCGGCCCAGCTGCCCGTCGATGACCTCGAACAGGCGCCGGCATTCCTTCTGGTAGCGGCTGATGGCGACCTCGATCTTTTCCGGCAGGTAACGGAAGAAGACGTTCGCCTGGCCCATCATCGGGCCGACACCGCCCATCTGGAACATCAGCCACTGCAGTGTGCGCGAGCGTGCCTTGCGCTCGGTGGGCAGGAACTTCCCGCTCAGTTCGGCCAGGTAGATGAGGATCGCACCCGACTCGAACACGGCGAAGCCGTCATTGTCCCGATCGACGATGACGGGAATCTTCGAGTTCGGGTTGATGGCGACGAACTCCGGCTTGAACTGGTCGCCACCGAGGATGTTCACCACGTGCACTTCGTAGGGAATCTCCATCTCCTCGAGGGCGATGGAGGCCTTGTGTCCGTTCGGCGTGGGCGCCGTGTAGAGATCGATCATGACGGTTCCCCGCTGTTACTTGTAGGCGAGTGCCGCGGCGGGCCGGCTGCTGATGCGCTCATACCAGGCCGCCAGGGTGGGAAACTCCTGGATCGCCTCCGCGCCGCTTTTCCAGAAGAAGCGGATCGTGCACCAGAGCGAAATGTCCGCGTTGGTGAAACGGCCCGCGGCGATGTATTCCTGTCCGGCGAGCTGCTTCTCCAGCACCTTCAGCTTCTTCTGGCCGACGGACTTCTGTTTCTCGCCGAACGCGGGCACCTGGTCCTCCAGCGCGGCCATGGCGGGATGGCCGTGCCGGAACGCCATCGCGAACGGCATCATGACCTGCAGTTCGACGATGCGGTCCCACATGCCGATCTCGGCCTGCTCGCGCGCATCGGCACCGAACAGGTTCGGCTCCGGGTGGAGCGACTCGAGGTAACGCCCGATCACGACCGACTCGCAGATGCGCGAGCCGTCGTCCAGTTCCAGCACCGGCACCAGGCCGTTCAGCGCCGTCGCACGGTACTCCGGCGTCCTGTGTTCGCCCTTCATGAGATTGACCGGAACCCGCTCGATCTGCAGCCCTTTCTCCTCCAGCAGGAAATGCACGCGCGCCGGATTCACGGCGCCGGGGGTGGTGTAGAGCTTCATGCGCGGACTCCTTTTATTGGCACGTAAAATGTCATATGTTGTGCGGAACCACCGCAGGATACTCCTCCGATATGGATTTGCAATCAAGCCGTACGCCGATACGCAGTTGTGCATTCCGGGCACAGACCGGCCCGGGGATGCAGGCATGATCCCCCGCCAGGAAATCGAGTTTCAGCTCTACGACTGCCTCGACGCAGAGTCGCTCTGCACACAGCCGCGCTACGCTGAGCACGACCGCCAGACCTTCGATGCCGTCATCGAGAACGCCACCCGCATCGCGCGCGAGCGGTTCGCCGGCCACGCCGCGAAGGCGGACGCCGAGGAGCCGCATTTCGATGGCGAGCGCGTCCACATCATCCCGGAGGTGGCCGAGGCGCTTGCCGCGGTCGTGGACGCCGGCATCATCGGCTCTTCCTTCCCGTTCGAGGACGGCGGCTCCCAGCTGCCCTACCTCGTCACGCAGGCCATGATGGCGCAGTTCGACGCCGCCAATGTCGGCACGTCCGGGTACTTCTTCCTGACCATGGGGGCGGCCAACCTGCTGTCGGCATTCGGCACCGAGGCGCAGAAGAAGACCTACATGCGGCCGATGATCGAGGGCCGCTGGTTCGGCACCATGTGCCTGTCCGAGCCGCAAGCTGGTTCTTCGCTCGCCGACATCCGCACCCGGGCCAATCCACTGCCTGACGGCAGCTACAGCCTGCGCGGATCCAAAATGTGGATTTCCGGCGGCGAGCAGGAGATCAGCGAGAACATCGTGCACATGGTGCTGGCGAAGATTCCCGGCGGCCCGGCAGGCACCCGGGGCATCTCGCTGTTCATCGTGCCGAAATACCGCGTCAACGAGGACGGCTCGATCGGCGCGCGCAACAACATCGCGCTGGCCGGCCTGAACCACAAGATGGGTTACCGCGGCACCACCAACACGCTGCTGAACTTCGGCGAGCGCGGGGAATGCAGAGGGTACCTCGTGGGCGGCGAGCACAATGGCCTGCGCTGCATGTTCCACATGATGAACGAGGCGCGCATCGGCGTCGGACTGGGCGCGGCCGCGCTCGGCTACGCCGGGTACCAGTACTCGCTGGACTACGCGCGGTCACGACCGCAGGGGCGTCCGCCCGCGGAAAAGGACGCCAGCCGCGACCCGATCATGATCATCGGGCACGCGGACGTGCGGCGCATGCTGCTCAAGCAGAAGGCCTACAGCGAGGGCGCGCTGGCGCTGTGCTTATACGGCGCGCGCCTGGTGGATGACCTCGCCTGCTGCAACGACAGACAGCGCCGCGCGGAACTGCAACTCGAACTGGACATCCTCACCCCGATCATCAAGGCCTGGCCTTCCCATTTCTGCGTGGAGGCCAATTACTGGGGTCTCCAGATCCTGGGCGGCTATGGCTACACGCGGGATTACCCGCTCGAGCGGATCTATCGCGACAACCGTCTCAATCCCATCCATGAAGGCACCAACGGCATCCAGTCGCTGGACCTGCTCGGCCGCAAGGTCACCCAGCAGAACGGTGCCGCCTTCCGGCTGCTGGTTGCGCGCATGCAGAACGATATCGGGCGGGCCCGCGCGGATACCGGTCTGCGCGGCTTCGCCGACCGTCTGGACCAGGCCTGCGCGAGCGTCTCGCAGACCACGCTGACGCTGGTCGGCGCCGCCATGCAGGGAGACGTCGACCGTTTCCTCGCGAACTCGTGGGAGTACCTCGCCATGCTCGGCCACACGCTCATCGCCTGGCAATGGCTGCGCATGGCGCGCGAGGCGCGGGGCGCCATCGCCGCCGGACGCGGGAACGTGGCTTTCCTGCAGGGCAAGGTGCACACCTGCCGCTACTTCTTCCTCCACGAACTGCCGCACATCGAACGGCAGGCGCAATTGCTGCAGAGCCTGGACGACACCCTGCTGACCATGCCGGAATCCGGTTTCTGAGCAGGCGATTCCGAGTGTGATTCCGCGTTCGCTGCCGCTACCCTCGCACTGCACGCGATCCACAGCCATCCATCCATGGGGAAACCGACCATGAGCTATGAACAGATCCTCGTCAGCCAGGACGGCGGCGTCACGAAAATCGCGCTGAACCAGCCGAAGAAACTCAACGCGCTCTCCGCGAAGATGCTGGAGGAACTGCGCGAGGCCATGCAGGGCGCCGCCGGCGACCCGGCCGTGCGCTGCATCCTGCTCACGGGAGAGGGTCGCGGTTTCAGCGCCGGCGCGGATCTCACCGACGGGAGCATGAAGTTCGTACCGGGCCAGCCGATCGATTACTCGTCCACGCTGAACAACCGCTACCACCCGCTGGTGCAGCTGATGCGCGAGATGCCCAAGCCCATCGTCGTCGCGGTCAACGGCATCGCGGCCGGCGCCGGTTGCAGCCTCGCCCTGGCCGGCGACGTGGTGATGGCGGCGCGGTCGGCGAAGTTCATCCAGGTGTTCGTGCGCATCAGCCTGATCCCGGATGCCGGCAGCACCTGGACGGTGCCGCGCCTCATCGGGCGCGCGCGGGCGCTGAAGTGGATGATGACCGGCGACGACCTGCCCGCCGGGACCGCCGCCGAGTGGGGCCTGATCACCGATGTCGTCGACGACGACCGCCTGCAGGCCGAGGCCGCAGCGCTGGCGCAGCGGCTGGCAGCCGGGCCGACGCGCGCCTACGGCGCCATCAAGCAACTGGTCGACGCCAGCATCGACGGCGCTTTGCTGCCGCAACTGCAGCGTGAGGCGCAGGCGCAGGACGACGTCGGCAACAGCAGGGACGCGATGGAAGGTGTGATGGCCTTCGTCCAGAAGCGCGAGGCGAAGTTCACCGGGCAATGAGCCGGCCGGAGTGGATCGTCTGGGGTTCGGAGCTCTCGCCGTTCACCCTGAAGGTGCTGCGCCTCTACCGGCAGGCCGGCCAGCCGGTGCGGTTGCTCCCCGCCGAAGGCGGCCGGTGGCAGGCGCTTCGATATGCACTGCGGCGCGAGGCGCTGGTCCGCGGCCTGCTGCCGCTGACCTGGCCGCGCATGACCCCGCAGGACGAGTTCCCGCTGGTGCCGTTCGTATTCGGCCCCACCGGTGAGAACCTCTATGATTCCAGCGCCGTCGCCAACTGGCTGGACCAGGGTCGTGGGGACCTCGCCTGCTTCACGCCGCCCGAACCCGCGGTCCGCATGCTGGTGCGGCTGATCGACGAGTTCTGGGACGAGTGGGGTCTCTACCTCGTTCATCACCAGCGCTGGAAGGTCTCGGCAGCGGACAACGACGCGGGTCAGCGGGTGGCGCGGGAGTTCTCGGCGCTGCTCGGCCCGTTGCAGCAGCGGCAGGCACGGAAGTTCGCCGCGCGGCAGACGCGGCGCCTGCCCTACCTCTTCAGCGTCGCGCCGGCTGGTTTTCACATCGACGGGCTGCCGCCGGAACGCCAGCCGCCCGCGCGACCCGGTTTCCCGCCCACCCACGCGCTGCTCGAACGGAGTTTCCTGCGCCTGCTCGATGCACTGGAACCCGTCTTCGCGCGGCAGCGGTTCCTGTTCGGCGACCGTTTCACGCTGGCGGATGCCAGCACCTACGGAGCGCTGGGAATGAATCTCGCCGACCCCGCCAGCAACGGCATCATGGCGCAACGCGCACCGGGCCTGCACGCGTGGCTGCTACGCGTGCACGGCAACGAGGCCATCGGGACGCCCGCGCTGCCACCGTCCATCGACAGCGCGTTGCTCAATCCATTGGTCGCGGAGATTCGGCGCGTGTTCATTCCCCTGATGCAGCAGAACCACGCGGCCTGGCGTCGATTCAGCGCGGCGGGACAGGCACGGTGGAACGAGCAGGCCTTCAACCGCGGCGAGGCGCTCTACGACGGCGAACTGGACGGACAGCCGTTCCGGCATGTCGTGAAGACCTTCCAGGTGCGCGTGTGGCAGCAGTTGTGCGAGGACTGGCAGCACCTGCCCGGGGAGGCGCGGGCCGCGCTCGGGGAATTCGGGCTTTGCGATAAGGATTTCAGCCCGGGGTGAAAATGTGCAACTGTAGGTCAGCCTCCAGGCTGACTTCTGCAAGGCCAGAGCCTTGCCTGCATCCCGTATTCATTCCCCGCGATGCCGGCGCACGATCTCCTGGATCATCCAGAACCGGTCGCGGCCCCAGGTCGTGAAGCCGCCGAGCTTGAAGCAGGGTACGCCCCAGTACCCGGCGGCGAACAATGCCTCCCGGTTTTCTTCCGCATAGATCAGGTCGCTGCCGGCTTCCAGGTTCTGCTTCGCGGCATTCCAGTCGATGCCGGCCTGCTCGCAGACGTAGCGCAGGCCGTCATCGGTGGCCACGTCCACCGCCTCGGACCAGACCGCTTTGCCCGCCTCGCAGCAGAATCGCAACTGCTGCGCCGGCCCTTCCGCCAGCCGGAACGTGTTCAGGCAGCGCTCGGCACCGGGGCCGATGGGATCCGCCAGGCGGCCGAACGGAATGCCGCGCCGCTCACCTTCCCGGCGGGCGTCACGAACGATGTAGAGTCCCTTGCAGCGCGGAATCCTGAACCCGCGCATCGCCATCGGCAGGACCGGTCGCACCCGCAACTGCAGGCCCAGTTCCGGCATCGCGTCCCGCAACTGCATGGCCGCCAGGTAGGAATACGGGCTGCGGAAACTGAAAAAGAATTCCAGCTCGGGCAGTTCCCCGTCGAACGACGGCAGGTTGGCCTGGGTCGGATCGCGCGACCAAGGCGGCGCCTTGGGCCCCCGCCAGCCGCCCGCCTGTTCCAGCGCCTCCTTCAGGTACACCAGCCGGTCGACGCCCCAGAACCAGTCACCGCGGAATTGCCACATGCCGGGCAGGTAGTGGCCGAGACGGAAGCGGCGCTGCTCGTTTTCCGCCATGATCTTCGCGGTGATCTCGGGACGGGACCAGCCGATGGTCTTCTCCTGCAATGCCTGCAGTCCCGGCTTGTCGGCACTGAACAGCAGGCGGGCGACCTCGGGCTCGAGTTCCGCAAAGCGGTCTTCCTCGATGGCGTGCTGCAGGATGCAGCTCGCGATCACGCGGCACGCCTCGGGCGGCACCTGCGGATCCAGCGGCACGCGCATGCCCATCGCCGGCGCGACCCGTTGATAGTCGATCAGCGCGAAACTGCGCTGCTTCTGTGCCTCCGGGTAGAGCACCGGGTCGGAGCTGCCAACCAGGCGCACCCGCACCGGGAAGCGGGAATACTGCTGCAGGCGCGGCAGGATGAGCGCCGCCATGTGTGAGTGCGGGTCACCGGCCTCGTAGTAGAGCTCCACCTCGGGCCGGCGCTCCAGGCCGAAGCGCGTGGCCCGCAGTTTCAGCAGCGGACCCGGTGACCGCGAGACCCGTTCGGTGACCCAGGCCTTCAGGCCGGAGGTGGGAGGCGAAAGTGCTGTCATGCGGCGGAACGTCCTTGCGCAACACAGGGATTTTTCAATGTAGCAGTCAGTGGCAGTGGGACAGCTTCACCTCGCACAGCGACCCCGCGGAGCGACTGCAGGACGCCTCGGCCTCCTGTTCCGCCTCCGCGGCGACCGCGCCGCGTGACCAGCCGAAGAAATCCTGGTCACGCGATTCGGCGTATGCCGCGCACTGGGCGAAATGAAACAGCGATTCGCAGGGCCGCTTGTTGACCTGCTCGCAATGCCAGTTGGCCTCGATCAATGCGGTGGATTGCTCCTTGAGGTTCTTCACGAGGATCGCCTGTCCGCCGCCGTCCAGCGGGCGCGCGACCGCACCCCACTGGCGCTGGTCGGAAAAGACCTGGCCGGAGCCGTCCCCGCAGTAGGACCAGCGCAGGCTGCAGGCGTCCCCGCTCTGCTGGTGGCAGGATTCCGTCGCCGCCGCCTCGGCCTCGGCCAGCGAGGAGCCCTCGCCAATCGCCGTCCGTTCGTCATGGAAAGCCCCGGCCTGCGCTGCGCAGCGGGTGAACGACACCACCACGCGGCACTGGTGAGCGTCTGCACCCATCTGGCGCTCGCACTGCGCCAGGGCGGCGGCATTGGCCTCGCTGGTGGTGCGGTGCCCCCAGGCCAGGAAGGTATGGCGCGGGTGCTGGACGACGGTGCTCCAGCGCTCGCGTGGCGGCCGCTGGTTGCGCGCGGGGTCCACCGAGTAGTGTCGTTCCAGCGCCGGGAATTCCTCTGCCGCGAGGGCGGGCGCCGGTCCCAGCGCACAGGCCAGCACCACGACCAAGGAGCAAGCAATTGAATTGGCCCGTAATTCCATAAAATTTGCCCTCCCGGGGCCGTCGGCGATGGCGGGTAAGATAGCCTAACGGCGGCAGTCGACGCGTCGCGCGGCGTCTCCCTTGGCTACATTGGGAATCAAGCCCTTCCCGCATCATAGGAGTATCGGGATGCCCCGTCACGGCAACCTCCCCCGCCTGCTTTTCCAGGCCATGATCACGGTCGGACTGCTCGCCGGCGCCCTGCCGGTGCCGGCCCAGTCCATCCCCAGTCCGGATGGCAAGGTGTTCCGCATCAGTCCCGGGCCGAACGCCACCGGCGAGGCCATTGCGGCAATCATCCAGGCCCGCCCCGGCGACACGATCCGCTTCGGCGCCGGCTTCTTCGAAATGGGCACGACGCTCCTGCTGCAGGATGCGGAGAACATCACCATCGAGGGCGCCGGCATGAACCAGACGGTGCTCTCCTTCCGCAACAGCGACCTGCCCGAGGGCATCTTCGCCAACAACGTGCGCGGCCTGACCGTACGCGATCTCACCGTCGCCGACACGCCGAAGGGTGACGGCATCAAGCTCAAGGGCGTGAAATTCGGCACGCTCGATACGGTGCGCGCGATGTGGTCCAGCGCCGACTTCCCGGTGACCGCGGAAAACTACGCGGCGTACATGCCGACGCTGGCCGACAACTGCCCGGAAGGTTACGAGGACAATCCGCCGTTCAAGGTGAGCCCCGAGACCGGCCGCTACGGCATCTACCCGGTGCAGTCGGAAGACATCATCGTGCACAACACCGAGGTCATCGGCGCCTCCGACGCCGGCATCTACGTCGGCCAGACCACGCGGGCCAGGATCACCGACAGCCGCGCCGCCTACAACGTGATGGGTTTCGAGATCGAGAACACCAAGGGCGGCGAATACCGAGGCAACATCGCCGAGTGCAATACCGGCGGCTACCTGGTGTACGACCTGGACTATCTCAACCAGTACGGGCACCGCACGATCGTCACCAAAAACATCATCCGCCGCAACAACACCGACAACTTCACCCACCTCGGCGGGCTCATTGCCGCGGTGCCGCGCGGCAGCGGCCTGATCCTGCTCGCCTACGACCAGATCGAGGTGTACGACAACCTGATCGAGGATCACGACACCGCCAGCATCATCATCGTGAGCTACGACCTGCTGGGCGGTACCGGCGACCGCCGCCTCGACGGGTATGCCGAGGGCATCCATATCCATGACAACATCATGCGCAATGCCGGCAGCAACCCGCCGACACCGAACTGGGACCGGGTGCTGGGCCAGGGTGACGCGGCGACCGCGCTGCCGACGCTGGTGCGGGCGAAGAACGGTGGCTTCGGTGCACACATCCTCTGGGATGGCCTGCTCGATGACCGCAACGACTGCCCCTACCCGGTCGACAACAGCGGCAAGCCGCTGCCCGACGAGGCCGACGCCGATCCGGCCGGACCGCCCGGCAAGCCGAATTACAGCGGCGACGATCCCAACCCGGACTGCGTCTACAACGCCTACAAGTTCGACGCGGGCGGCGCGCGCAAGAAACCCGAGTGGTTCATCTGCATCAACCCCGACACCAACAGGTTCGAGAACGACAACCCCGCGATCCCGAACTACTTCAACTTCGCCGGCCAGCCGGAAGCACTGGCGCAGGCGCTCGGTCGCGAGGGGCCCGAGAGCTTCGACAACCAGCAGGTGCCGGAAAATTCCGAGAGCGAACGCATGGGGCGCGCCGGGGCCAACCAGGCCGGCCAGAACCTGGCGGCAGGCACACCCCCGGGGCGCTTCGTCGGCGACCGCGACATGTCGCGTCATCACTGCGCGCTGCCGCCGCTGGAAGAAGTGCCCGTCGCGCGTTACACGCCGGGTGACAGCCGCGACGCCTACCCGGACGACGCCACCGTGCTGGCCCTGTGCACGGGCCAGGACAGCCCGGGCAACAGCGCCGGGCGCGGCAACAGCGGCGGCCAGGGCAACGCGGGCAATGCGCCCGGCCAGGTGAAGAAGTCATCCGGCGGCAGGATCAACCGCGCCGCGCTGGCCGTGAACTGTCCGCAGCTGGATCACTACAACCTGTTCGCCGACCCGCAGGATCCGCGCAGCACACCCAACGACGGCGGCGTGCCGTTCGTGCTGAATTCGAAACTGTTCTCGGACTATTCCACCAAGTACCGGGTCGCGTTCCTGCCGGTGAACGGTGACGGCTCGTTCGAGCCCGCGCGTTACCAGGACAGCGCCAACAACGGCGTCAATGCGACGCTGCACTTCCCGGTCGGCACCGTGCTGGCGAAATCGTTCGTCTTCACGGACGAGGAAGCGGCCACCGAGCACGTCGTCGAGACACGGCTGCTGATCAAGCGCGCGCGCAGCGACGGCAGCGTGTTCTGGGCCGGCCTGCCCTACATCTGGTTCGACGAGGGCGGCCGCCGGATCGCCCGGCTCGCGCTGCAGGGCGGCGCCGCGCAGGTGGCTTGGGACTACCATGACGTCGACAGCGGCGAGCGCCTCACCGGCAGCACCGACAATTACCAGGTTCCGCATGCAAACCAGTGCATCAACTGCCATGGCAACGACGACCTGGAAAGCGGGGCGGCGCCGATCGGCCCGAAAGTACGCTTCCTGAACCGCGACTACGTCGCCGAATCGCTGGTCGCGCAGGAACTGACCGAGCAGGGCCGCGCCTA
>JBFKKR010000018.1:0-37394 GCA_041682035.1 Pseudomonadales bacterium
CGCCATTTTCATGGGCCTGACCGACCCGGAGGCGGGCCGCCACCAGCAGCACTCCATGGTGCTGGTGCCACTGGACACCCCGGGCGTGAACATCCAGCGCATGCTGCCGGTGTTCGGCGACTACGACGAACCGCACGGCCACGGCGAGGTATGGTTCGAGGACGTCCGGGTGCCGGCGCAGAACATGATCCTCGGCGCCGGGCGCGGCTTCGAGATCGCCCAGGGCCGGCTCGGCCCGGGCCGCATCCATCACTGCATGCGCGCCATCGGCGCCGCCGAGCGCGCCCTGCAGCTGATGATCGAGCGCGGCCTGTCGCGCGAGGCCTTCGGCAAGCCGCTGATCAACCTCGGCGGCAACCAGGAACGCGTCGCCGACCTGCGCATGGCGATCGACCAGGCACGGCTGCTCACGCTCTATGCCGCCTGGAAGATCGACGCCATCGGCGCCATTCCGGCGCTGACCGAGATCTCCGCCATCAAGGTGGTCGCGGCCAACGTCCTGGAACAGGTGGTCGGCGAGGCGCTGCAGATGCACGGCGGCGCCGGCGTCTCCCACGACACGCCGCTGGCGGCGCTCTACGCGATGGCCCGCTGCCTGCGCATCGCCGACGGCCCGGATGCGGTGCACCGCGGCATGGTCGCGCGCATGGAACTCGGCAAGTACCCGCACCTGAAGAAGCGCAAGGCGTCCTGATGGCGGCCGCGGCGCAGCTGGACACCGCCGGCGACATCCGCGCCGGGGAATCGCTGGATGTCGGCGCGGTGGACGGCTGGCTGAAGCAGCAGTTGCCGGGCCTGTCGGGCGCGCCGGCAGTCACCCAGTACAGCGGCGGCGCCTCGAACTGGACCTATCGCCTGCAGTACCCGGCGCACGACCTGATCCTGCGCCGCCCGCCGTCCGGCACCAAGGCGAAGGGTGCGCACGACATGGGCCGCGAGCACCGCATCCAGGCCGCGCTGCGGCCGGTGTTCCCGTACGTCCCGGAGATGGTCGCGCACTGCACCGACGAATCCGTCCTCGGTTGCGAGTTCTACGTCATGCGCCGCATCGAGGGCCTGATCCCGCGCTCGCGCATGCCGGCCGGGCTCGACCTGACGGCGGACGAGCACCGCACGCTGTGCCTGAACGTCATCCACCGGCTGGTGGACCTGCACGCGGTGGATCCCGGGGCGGCCGGCCTGGGCGATCTCGGCAGGGGCGCCGGCTACGCGCAGCGCCAGATCGCGGGCTGGACGAAACGCTACGCCGACGCCCACACCTGGAATGTCCCGAAATTCGCCCGGGTGACCGCCTGGCTCGCGGAAAACATCCCCCCGGAATCGCGCATCTGCGTGATCCACAATGATTACCGGCTCGACAACGTGATCCTCGATCCCGCCGAACCGACCCGCGTCATCGGCATCCTCGACTGGGAACTGGCGACACTGGGCGACCCGCTCATGGATGTCGGCAACTCGCTCGCCTACTGGGTGCAGGCGGATGACGATTTCGTGCGCAGGGCCACCCGCCGCCAGCCGACCCACCTGCCGGGCATGCTCACGCGCCGCGAACTGGTGGAGGAATACTGCGGCCGTACCGGGCTGCGCGCCGGCGACTTCACCTGGTACGAGGTCTACGGCCTGTTCCGGCTCGCCGTCATCGGCCAGCAGCTTTATTATCGCTACCACCACGGTCAGACCCGCAACCCGGAGTTCCGCACCATCTGGATCCTGGTGCATTACATCCAGTGGCGGCTGCACCGCATCATCCGTGATCACGCCAAGGGGAAAGCCTGGTAATGGGTGCGATCTACCTGGTCCGGCACGGGCAGGCGTCCTTCGGGCGCGCCGACTACGACAAGCTCTCCGATACGGGGATCGAGCAGTCCCGCGTGCTGGGCGCGGCCCTGGGATCCCGCCTGCCGCGGGTGGACGCGGTCTACGCCGGCGCGATGCTGCGCCACCACGAGACCGCCACCCACTGCCTGGAGGCGATGGGACTGGCGCACGGCTGGGCCGAGGATGCCGGCTGGAACGAGTACGACCACAACGAGATCGTGCACCGCTTCAACCCGAAGTACGCCAACCAGGCCGCGCTGGTCGCCGACATGGCAAAGGGGCTGAACCCGCGCAAGGCGTTCCAGGAGATGTTCGCCCAGGCCATCGCACGCTGGGTCGACGGGCAGCACGACGACTACAACGAGAGCTGGACGAATTTCTGCGCCCGGATCGATGACGCCCTGGACCGGACGCTGGCCGACCTCGGCCCGTCCCGGACGGCGCTGGTGTTCACCTCCGGTGGCGCCATCTCGATCGTCTGCAAGCGACTGCTGCGGATTTCCGACCGCGACATCTTCCGGCTCAACTGGACGCTCGCCAACGCCTCGGTCACCAAGCTCATCTACGGCAGGCGCGGCGTGCACCTGAGCACCCTGAACGAACACAGTCACTTCGAGGGTGCCAACGCGCACCTGATCACCTATCGCTGAAGGAGGCCGCATCATATGCGCAAGAACATCCTGATCACCGGTGCCAGTTCCGGACTGGGCATGGGCATGGCGCGCGAGTTCGCCCGCCGTGGCCGCAACCTCGCCCTCTGCGCGCGGCGCGTTCCCGCACTGGAGGAACTCCGGGACGAACTGCTGGAAATCAATCCGGATATCCAGGTCCACGTGCGCGCGCTGGACGTCTGCAACCACGAGCAGGTGTTCGAGGTGTTCAAGGCCTTCGAACAGGACCTGGGCCGGCTCGACCGCGTCATCATCAACGCCGGCATGGGCAAGGGCGCGTCGCTCGGCACCGGCTACTTCCACGCCAACCTGCAAACCGCCATGACCAATTTCGTCGCGGCGCTGGCGCAGTGCGAGGCCGCGATGGAGATCTTCCGTCGCCAGAACGAGGGCCACCTGGTCACAATTTCATCAGTCAGCGCCTTCCGGGGCTTCGGTGGCGCGCTCAATACCTATGCCGCCACCAAGGCCGGCCTGAGCAACCTGAGCGAGGGCCTGCGCATGGAATTGATGGACTCGCCGATCAATGTCACTACAATCCATCCCGGATTCATCCTGACAGATATCAACAAGGACATGAAAAACGCCCCGTTCCGGGTCAACCTGGAAACCGGCAGCAGGGCCCTCGTGGACGCGATCGAGGCCGAACCGGACGAGGCCTCGGTCCCGAGATGGCCGTGGGCGCCCATCGGCGCCGCCATGAAACGGCTGCCCCTGTCCGTGGTCGCGAAGATGACCTGACGGTGCGGGCAGGATCGTGCCGGAAAGGCTAAGCTTTACCGTCTGAAAACTTAATCCGAACCGGGCCCGGACCCGGGAATATTCCTGGAGGAGACCCCATGAGCAACGCCATCAACGTGAACAGGACCCCGCTGGGTGCATTCTACCGCTGGGAAAAGGAGACACCTGACAAGGTGTACCTGACGCAGCCGCACAAGGGTGTGGTCACGGACTACACGTGGGCGGACGTGGGCAAGGCCGCGCGCGCCATGGCAGGTTACATCAAGAGCCAGGGCATCGAACCCAAGAGCCAGATCGCGCTGATGTCCAACAACTGCGCACACTGGATCATCACCGACCTGGCGATCTGGATGGCCGACTGCGTCACGGTGCCGCTCTACCCCACCCTGACCGGCGATTCGGTCAAGTACATCCTCGAGCACAGCGAATCGAAGATGCTGTTCGTCGGCCCGCTGGGCGACTGGAACGAAATGAAGAGAGGCGTGCCGGCAGACATGCCCATCGTGCGCCTGCCGCTGGCCACCTGCAGTGACGGCACCAGCTGGGATGACGCGGTCAAAAGCGCCAAGCCCGTCGAGGGCAGCCCCGACCGTGATCTCAACGAGATGGCGACCATCGTCTACACCTCGGGCAGTACCGGCAACCCCAAGGGGGTGATGACCAGCTTCGGCGCCATGATGTCCATCCCGACCGGGCTGCAGGAACTGCTGCCCATGAGCAACGAGGACCGCGTGCTCTCCTACCTGCCGCTGTCCCACGTGTTCGAGCGCGGCGCGCTGGAAATGCCTTCGCTCGAGTTCGGGTACCACATCTTCTTCACCGAGGGTCTGGACACGTTCGTCACCGACCTGAAACGCGCCTCGCCGACGATCTTCTTCTCGGTACCGCGGCTGTGGAGCAAGTTCCAGGGCGGCGTGTTCGCCAAGCTGCCCAAGCGCAAGCAGGACATCCTGTTCCGCATCCCGTTCATCAACAAGAAGGTCAAGCGCAAGATCCTGGAGCAGCTGGGCCTGCAGAACGTGAAATACGCCGGCACCGGCTCGGCTCCGCTGCCGCCGGACATTCTCGGCTGGTACCGCAGCCTCGGCCTGGAACTGCTGGAAGGCTACGGCATGTCGGAGAACTTCGCCTACTCGCACTCCAACCGTCCCGGCGAGACGCGTATCGGCTACGTCGGCCACCCGGCGCCCGGCGTCGAGTGCAAGCTCGACCCCAACACCGGGGAGATCCTGGTGAAGAGCCCCGGCACCATGATGGGCTACTTCAAGAACCCGGAGAAAACCGCCGAGGACCTCATGCCGGACGGCTTCCTGCGCACCGGCGACAAGGGCGAGATAGACGATCAGGGCCGCCTGAAGATCACCGGGCGGGTGAAGGAGATCTTCAAGACCAGCAAGGGCAAGTATGTCGCGCCCGCGCCGATCGAGAACAAGCTCACCGCGCACCCGATGATCGAGGTCTGCTGCGTGTCGGGCGCCGACCAGGCCCAGCCTTACGCGCTGGTGGTGCTGTCCGAGGAGGCCCGCGCGGAGCTGAAGTCCGGCGAGGCGGACCGCGAGGGGATCGAGACCGAACTGTCCGTCCTCAAGGCAGAGGTCAACGCGACGCTGGACCCGCACGAGCACCTGCAGTGCCTGGTGATCGTCAACGACCCCTGGACGATCGAGAGCGGGTTCCTGACGCCGACCATGAAGATCAAGCGCAACGTGATCGAGGACACCTACAATGCCAAGATCGAAGGCTGGTACAACTCGAAGAAAGACGTGATCTGGGAGTGACGGGGCTCGTGGGTCAGGCCGAAGCCTGACTGACCTACCGGGGCCCTGCGGATTGTCAGGCTGAAGCCTGACCTGCAGGATTGTCAGGCTGAAGGCTGACCTACTGGGTCATAGGGAACGACTGCTCTTCATGTACATCCCCGAAGCAGGACCGAACGTCCCCCGGAGAGGCAACTGGTTTTTTCGCTGGCTCGGTCGCCTGATCCTGCGCCTGATCCGCTTCCGCATCGCCGGCAGGCTGCCAAACGTGACGCACGCTGTCGTCATCGGCGTGCCGCACACCTCCAACTTCGAGGGCCTGATCATGCTCGGCAGCATGTTCTCGATGGGCCTGCGCCTCAACATCATGGCCAAGGACTCGCTGTTCAGGTTCCCCTACGGCGGGCTGCTGCGCTGGATCGGGCTGGTGGCCATCGACCGCAGCAAGGCGAATAACGTGGTGGAAGCGACCGCGCTGACCCTGAAGGAAGCGGACCGGCTGTGGATCTGCATGGCCCCGGAGGGCACGCGGAAAGGCACCGACGAATGGAAAAGCGGCTTCTGGCACATCGCCAAGATCGCCGGTGCGCCTATCCTGCCGGTGAAGTTCAGCTACGGCGACCGGACGTTCTACATCGGCGAGCCGTTCTTTCCGGGGGACGACCCGAAAGCCGACATACAGGCGATGATCGAGTACTACGCCGACTGCGAGCCACGGCACTGGTCGCGGCTCTCCGGACCGCTGCGGCGTATTCGCGAAGCCCGCGGGGAGACCATCCCGCCGCCCTGACGGCGGACCCTCAGGGCGTGACGGCGAAGGCGCCAGTCGGAAACGCGCGATCCTCCACCCGGTACACCAGCCGGTAATTGCCCGGCGGCGTGCGCGGCGGAATCACCCAGTTCAGCGTCACCGTCATGTACTGCTGTTGCAGCGGAGTCTCGGTTTTTCCGTAACGCACGCGGGTGGACCAGTCGTTGTCGATGTGGAAGCTCTCCCAGCCGCCTGCACCGTTCTCCCGCTCCACCTCCATGTAGGTGTCCATCTGGCGGAAATCGGCGCGCGGGTTGCGCGCCACGAAGACCGCGTTGACCGCTTCCAGGACCGCGTGGCTGCCGCCGCCCGGATCCTGCAGCAGTTCACCGTATGCACGTCCACCCAGTGGCGCGTTGTCGGCCGTGTCCGGCTGGTGCACGTAGCGCGTGCGATGGGTGCGGTAGGGCTGGCCGGCCATGTGGATGTAGCGGCTGGTGCCGTTGTTGCGCTGCGCCAGCAGGTCCCCGGCGAGCTTCTCCAGTTCCTGCCGCACCACTTCCTGCGTCCACGGCCCGAAAATCGTCGAGGCGCCCTCGTACTGCTGCGAAGCGTATTCCTCGCGCGTGGTGAGGTAATGGTTGTAGTTGTTGGAGAGTCCGGAGATCACCGCGTAATCGATGCCGTGGGGCGCGAGCCTGCGCAGCACCGCATCGCGGATCCGCCGCCCGGACATGGTGGTGACCTCGAAGGAAAGCCCGATGATGGCAAGGTTGCCGATGGTGATGAGCTGCATGGGCACGGTGCGCGAGGAGAGCGCCTGCTGCCCCTCCGGGTCGAACGGGGACACGGCCAGCGGAATGGCAATCGGTTTTTCGGCGTGGCAGGCATAGCCGAGGGCGTCGTAGGCGGGGTTGTTGCACCCCACCGGCACCACGATCCCGGGCGGCAGCGCGCCATCCTCCGACCCGGCGCGGAAGTTTTCCTCGAACCAGGCCTGGAAGCTTTCCTGCCCGGGGTCGTCGGCGGCGGCGCAGGTCTGCCCTTCCGCGAACGGTCCGCGGCCGTCCTCGGCGCCGGCGGCGAAACCCACGCCGTAGGCCGGCTCGCAGGTGCCGTAGACCGGCGTCGTGCCGGGGCCTCGTGTGAACGGTGTGTCCAGCGCCGTTCCCTGGTAGGCCGCCGCGCCGGCCGGCTCCAGGTCGGCACGGTACATGTCGATGAAGGCGTGCGCGAAATGCACCCCCCCTTTCAGCGCCTGGCTGGCCGACTCGGCCAGTTCCCGCGCGCGCAGGTACTGGCGCGTGCCGGAGATCAGGGTGCTCTCGTAGTCGTCCCGGCCGCCGCCGCGCTGCTGCCAGTTCGGGTTGTCACCGTCGCGGGACTGGATCTCCGCGGATGTCAGCAGTTCCGGGTTGTTGATCTGGATGTTCGGCGAGTTGTCGCCCTCGTCCGCCTGGAAGAAGCCGGCCACGAAGTGCTCGTCCTGGTCGAGGTAGCGCACGTCGTAGACCCGTTCGTAGCGCCAGGCGGCGTAGCCCTTGTTGTCGCCGGACAGCAGCCGGATGTGCTGTCCCATGCTGGTGCCGTGGATCGGGAACCAGTTGAGCATGCCGACCGGCGCGGCGCTGCCGTCGCGCTGCAGCAGCAACGAGACGGCATTGCGGTTGATGGTGACCGGGTTACCCTGCCGGTCCACCCAGCGCGCCCGTTCCGGCTCCGGGTTGCGCAGATAGGCCGGCATGGACCGCTGCACGGTGGCGTTCAGCAGTTCGCCCTGGTTGAACAGGATGCGGCCCGGCCGGCGGCCGGACAGGTTGTCATGGGCGCGCTGGATCGCTGCGTAGATGCCGGTCACCAGCGCCTCGTAACTCTGCGCGTCGTGGCCGTAGGCAAAGAAATTGAACGCGTCGTGGTGGGCCTGGCCGGCGGCGGTCATGTGCGAGTGCGTGGGCGTGATCAGGACGTTCTCCCAGCTGTAGAGCCCACCGAGATCCGGATCGGTCTCGATCAGGTCGATCACACCCTGCTTCACCGCGTGGAACATCAGCCCCTGGTCGATGCTGACCAGCATGACCCGGTTGCCGTTGCAGGGCGACTCGATCGCGAAGGCGCGCGCCCACTGCCGGTTGTGGATACCCTCGGAGATCTGCTCGGCGTCGGCATAGCCGGCCATTTCCTGGTCCCAGGCCGGCCCGGTGATATCGAACATGCCGGCCGCGAAAAGGAACTTCCCGTTGCCACGGCAGCGCGCGTCCACGCGGCTGCCGTCCCGCCCGTCGGAACGTGGCCCGTAATGCCGGGTGTACACGTCCGCCCGCAACGGCGCGGCCGGCGGGTGAGCCAGGTAGGTGGACGGGATGGAAGCCTCGTCGATGTGCTGGCCGAGCGTTTCGCCCGCGGTCACCGGCCGGGTGGCGGCGACGAGAACCAGTGAAAAAAGGAAGGAAACGGTGCGGCGCATGAAGGTCATCCCGGGTGCGGATGCCCCAATCTACTGCAATCCCGGCGCCGCGGCACCCTGTACCTTCGGGCAGGCGGCCACGCGCCGGTCATTTCGAGCGATCAATCGGGACCACGTTGCCGGGGGCGTCCGTCCCGTCATAGCCTGCCCCGCCGGCCGCGTCGGGATCGCGTGGATGCTCGGCAATCACGACGCGGTTCCGACCGGATTCCTTGGCCTGGTAGAGCATCTTGTCGGCCGCGTTGAGCAGGCCGTCGTACTGCATGCCCACGCACCATGGCGCCAGGCCGATGCTGCAGGTCATGCGCAACGGACCGGCGCCGCCCTTCAGCGGTATCTCGGTTTCCGCCACGCGATGGAGCAGGCGCTCAGCCACCACCGCCGCCGCCCGCAGCCCGGTCTCGGGCAACGCCAGCACGAACTCTTCCCCGCCATAGCGGCAGACGATGTCGGAATCACGTGCGATCGCGCGCAGGATCCTGGCCATCACGCGCAGGGCCTGGTCACCGGAGTCGTGCCCGTAACGGTCGTTGATACGCTTGAAGTGGTCGATGTCGACGAGTAGCAGGGCGAGATCATGACCGTAGCGCCGGCAGCGGCTGATCTCGTTCTCGAGCACCTCGACAATCCAGCGCCGGTTGGGGAGGCCGGTCAGCGAATCGGTGGTCGCCAGCCGCTGGTTCTCCTGCAGCAGTTTCTGGATGTGCGCCTCCGCCCGCTTCCGCGCGGAGATGTCGCGACAGACCACGACGATCAGTTGCTCGTCACCGCTGCGCAGCCGGGACACGCTCAGTTCGATGGGGAAGGCCCGGCCCTTCCGGCTGATTGCCTCGGCCTCCAGGAAGCGCTCGTGCGTGGCCCGACTGTCCTCGAAGTGCAACACGTCGAGCCCGGGCACCAGCTGTTCCATCGACGGCCAGCGCCGCAGGTGGCCGATGTCGAACAGCCGCATCGCCGCGTGGTTGGCATTGTTGACCATGAGCGACTCGTTGATGAGCAGAATCCCGTCCGGCACGCTCTCCAGGATCTGGTCATACCGGAACACCGTGTTGCGCAGGCGGATGGCCTCGGAATCCAGCCGCCGCCCGAACAGTTCGCTGAGCAGGGCGATGATCAGGATGGCCAGTGTGAGTCCGGCGATGGACACCGCCAGCGGCACGTTCGTCCCCAGCGGCGGCATCAGTTCGGTGAGCGGGCGGGTCACGTAGAGGTTCGCCGCGGCCATGCCCGTGTAATGCATGCCGGCGACCGCGAAACCCATCACGATGGCGGCGCATACCCGCAGGGTCAGCAGATACTGGAACGGCACCCGGCGCACCAGGTGGGTCAGGTAGAGCGCCGCGGAGGAGGCCCCGATGGCGATGCCGACCGAGTAGAGGAACAGGGCCGGGTCGTAGAGGAAGTAACCCTCGGAGATGATCGCCGCCATGCCGGTGTAGTGCATGCAGGTGATCGCCAGTCCCATGAACAGGCCGCCCGCCAGGACCTTCCAGCCGCGCAGCGCGCCCCGGTTGACGAAGAGAATGGCCAGCGAGGTGCCGACAATGGCAACGAGCAGCGAGAGCAGCGTGAGCGGCCAGTCGTAGCTGATCTGGATGGGCGCGCGGTAGGCCAGCATGCCCAGGAAGTGCATGGACCAGATGCCGCAGCCCATGGCCAGTCCGCACAGGCCGACCCAGAAGACCCGCCGGCCACCCTCGGCAGCGCGGATGCGGTGCGCGACCTGCAATGCGACATAGCCGGCGATGCAGGCAATGACCCAGGACAACGCTGCCAGGATCATGTCGTGGTCGCATTCCAGCAGCACGCTACCGGCCTGTGATGCATCCTCCAGGAAGCGGATCCCGAACAGTTCTAACATGGACACAGCACTTCGACGCACGCCAGTCCGTCATGCTAGCACCCATGGCGGGGGCTTGTAATGCGCCGGTCCTGCACCGGCGCCGCGGCACCGGAGCGCGGCACCGGCGCCGCGCTCCGGATACCGGTCAGAGGTGGGAGCCGCGCAGCAGGTGCGCCAGCGCCACGCCCTGGGCGGTAGGCCTGGCGTCGGCGCCCTTCTGTCCCTTCGCCGCCTTCGAGGTCGGGAAGAGGAGGTAGGCCTTGCTGAGCAGGAAGTCGTTCACGCGCGGCCACAGCGCGTAGCTGAGTTCCGCCGTCTGACCGGCGATGGTCTTGACCCGCTTGGGCCGCTTCAGCGCCGCTTCGAGCACGATGTCGGAGGCGGCATCGACCGACCAGGCCGGCGCGTAGTCGTAGATCTTGGTCGGCGCGATCATCGGCGTACGCACCAGTGGCATGTAAATCGTGGAGACGTCGATGTTCCAGGAGGCCACCTCCGCCGACAGGCAGCGCGAGAAAGCATCCAGCGCCGCCTTGCTGGCAACGTAGGCCGAGAACCGCGGCGCATTGCTCAGGCAGCCGATGCTGGAGATGTTGATGATGTGGCCGTCCTTGTTCTTCGACATCGCCGGCAGCAGCCGTATGATCAGGCGGATGGCGCCGTAGTAGTTCAGCTGCATGGTCCGTTCGAAGTCGTGGAAGCGGTCGAAGGATTCCCACACCGCACGGCGGATGGAGCGGCCGGCGTTGTTCACCAGGATGTCGACGTGCCCGAGGTCCTTGAGCACCTGCGCCGCAAGCGCGTCGATCGCCTCCAGGTCATTGAGGTCGCAAGCATAGAAGTACGCGTCTCCGCCGTGCTCGCGGATGATGTTGGTCATGTCTTCCAGCTTGTCGCGGCTGCGCGCGACCAGCACCACGGTAGCGCCGTTCGCGGCGAACTTCTTGGCCGTGTCCAGGCCGATACCGCTGGACGCGCCGGTGATCATCGCCACCTTTCCGGCCAGCTTGCGCTGGGCCTCTGGGCGCGGTTCCGGGTAGTCCATGCAGTCTTCCCAGTAGCGCCAGAGCTTCTCGGCGTAATCCTTCAGTTGCGGGCAGCGGATCTCCGTGTCCCGGAGCGCGGCACGCGTGTTGCGGTCATCGAACACGGCCTGGTTGTTCAGGTAGCCCAGCGCCGACACCGGCAGCCCGATCGCGCGCGACATCTCGCGCAGGGCATTGTCCAGCGGCAGCGCGCGCGAAGTGCTCTTCAGCCCGCGCGCGACGATCTTCGGCAGGCGCGGCATCTGGAACTGGCGGGCGAAGCCCGGACCATGGGCCGCGTCGAAGAGAATCTCCATCACCCGGCCCATCGTGTCGACCGGCTTCTGCACCAGGTGGAAGACCTTGCCGTCGTGGCCCTTCTGGTGCGCGATCTCGACCATGGCATCCGCCACGTAGTCGACCGGCACGATCGGCATCTTGCCGCCTTCCACGCCGACCAGCGGCAGCCACTTCGGCACGCGGTTCCGGATGCCCTTGATGATCGGGAACATGTAGTAGGGGCCGTCAATCTTGTCCATCTCGCCGGTCGCGGAGGAACCGACCACCATGCCCGGCCGGTAGACCCGCCAGGGTCGCGTGCACTCCTCGCGCACGATGCGCTCGGACTCGAACTTGGTGCGGTTGTAGGGGTGGCTCAGGTCCTGTCCCTCGTCGAACATCTTCTCGGTGAAGTTGCCCACCCACTTCATGCCGGCCACGGCGATGGAACTGGTGTGGTGCAGCACGGCCGGCGCGCCCAGTTCATTGACGAAATTCACGACATTGCGGGTGCCCTCGTTGTTCACCACGTCGCCGGTCTGGTTGTCCATGTTCATGTCGTAGACGGCGGCAAGGTGGAACACGTGCTGCACCTGTCCCTGCAGTTTGCGCAGCGTGGCGGCATCGACGAGACCGGGCTGGGTGATGTCACCCCACACCGGGACCAGTTCGCCCGGCGCTTCCGAACACTGGCTCTTGAGCGCCTCGAACTTGTCCGCCGAGGACTTGCGGACCAGGACGTGGACCTTCGCGTTGCGCCGGTGCAGCAGGCGCTCTACCACGAAACGACCAATGAAACCGGTGCCACCCGTGACGAAGTAGTTCATGTTCAAGCTCCCTTTTAATTCGCGTTCTGCCGCGGCGCCAGCACGGCGCCCGAACCAGGCTGCAAAGTATATACAGGCGACCTGCAAAGACAGATAGGCGGTTTTTGTCCGGGCGCGCCATGTTGGCCACGCAAACCGTCAGCATGGACTGTAAATCTGACAAGGGTCTTTTTCAGTGTCGCCAGGCGGCGTTTAGGGCGCGAGGCCGAATGACTGCACCCAGTTGCGGTACTGCGCACGATCCTCCTGCACGCAGCGCGCGTGGGCCGCGGGGTCGCTGCGCGCGGTGACGCCCTCGCGCATCTGGCGCGGGTACTCGGCGGCCGCCAGCACGTCGCGGTAGTCCTGGCACGCGGTCCGGACCTGCCGTTCCAGTTCTTCGAGCGAGGACCCGGCGAGCTTGAGCACGGCCGCGCGCACCCGCAGTGCTTCCCGCTGACCACTTTCCACGCCGTACCCGGCGAGCAGGCTCTGCGCCAGTTCCCGTTCCTCCGCATCGGGGAAGTAGCGGGACAGCGCGGCCTCGATCAGCAACTCGTAGTCAGGTCCGGCCATGCGGTTTCCTTGGCATTCGCGTGCTGCTGGGCTGTAATAGATTGTACATATTTCCGCCTTACCGGATTCGCCTGTCATGCCCCTGCTCCCGCGCCCGACCCTCCTGCTCCTTCTGCTCGCCGCCCCGCTCGCCCTCGCCGATCACGGTACGCCGGCCGCCGACCCGGTGACGCTCGACGAGGCCTGTGACGCCAGCGCTCCCGGGGAAGGCGCACCCTTCTGCGACGGGTTGCGCGAGGCCACCGGCGAAGCGCAGGCGCAGTGCGCCGGCCAGGATCCGGACAGTGGCTTCTGCGCGCTCTTCGGCGGCAATGCCTACAGCCTGGTGCAGGCCTGCTACTACCACGGTACCGGGCAGTTCGGGGACGACGCCCGCCGCATCTGCAAGAGCGTGGACGTGGCGGTCTCCGCCGTCGCTGCCTACTGCCGCCAGTTCCCCGGCGCGCCGCCGGAATTCTGCGCCCTGTTCAGCAGCGACCTGGTGGCCGAGTCGGAATTGCGCCGCTACGAGGCGAGCTGGCTGCACCGCGCCCACGCACTGCAGCGCGAACACTCCGCCGGCCAGCCGCTGCGGCACACGATGTATGTCGCCACGCATAACAGCTACAACACCACCACCGCGAACACCCCGCCGACCCTGTCCGGGTCCGACGCCAACCAGCGCTACGGACTGGTGGACCAGTTGCGCATGGATATCCGCGGGCTTGAGCTGGACGTACACTGGATGCCGTCCCCGACAGACGGGGGATTCCGCGCCACCGTCTGCCACGGCAACGTGCAGCACGCCGGCTGCAGCTACGAGCGTTCGCTGCGCAGCGTGCTGGAGGAACTGGCCGGCTGGCTGCAGGCCAACCCGCGCGAGGTCATCGTCATCGATCTGGAAAACCACCTCAACGAACCGCTCGATGCCGGCACCAGCGCGACCCGGCACGCGGAAGCCTCCGCCGACGTGTTCGGGACGATCGGCCCGATGCTCTTCACGCCCGGTACCGCATACGGCGGCGCTGGCGCGCGGGCACCGGCATGCGGGGACGGTCAGCCCCTGGAGGTCTCCATCGAAGACGTCCGGGCCGCCGGCCGGCAGGTCATCATCTACAGCGGCGGCGAGTGCAATTACGAGCACGACGGGATCCCGCTTGCATTCAGCCGCGACGGCACCCATACACAGAAGGGCGCCGGCTCCTACATCGGGCTGAACGCCCCGGATGAATGTGGCTTCACACCGCAGGAGATCGATACGCTGTGGGTACGCATCTACGAGGACGGCACCTTCGTCGGCACCCAGGCGGGGGCCGCCCGCCAGGCTGGCGTGAACGAAGTGCGGGAGATGGCGCGCTGCAACATCAACATGCCGTCGCTGGATCACGTCCTGCCCTTCGACGGCCGCCTGGAAGCGTTCATCTGGAGCTGGGACCGCGACCAGCCGGAGAACGTCGAAACGCCGGGGCGCAGTCCGCTGCGGGTGGTGCAGAACGCAAACGGCCGCTGGGAGACCACCGCCAGCGGCCGCAGGAGCACCGGCACCAGCTACCTTGCCTGTTTCAACCCGGCCGAACCTTTGGTCGGCGAGGACGGCTCCTTCAACCGCTTCCGCTGGCAGGCGATGCCCGGTCAGTGCAGTGCGCCCTACCAGCATGCAACCCCGCGGAACGGGCTGGAGAACACCCTGCTGCAGCACGCCAGGGAACAGCTGGGCGGGGTGGACCGCGTCCTGCTGAGCCTGACATTACCCGCGAAATAGGAGCACACATTCATTTGACGTTCAGCAGGGCATGCGAACATGCCCGCGTATTTTCACCCTGAGGAGTGACACACATGACCTACGCAGTACGAAAATTCGTGGCCCGGATCTGCATCCTGATGATGACGTTCGGTGGTTTCGTTGTGCCACAGGCCCAGGCGGCCATGATCGGCACGGACCGCGCCATCGCGGCCGACCCGGCCGCCGCCAGCGAGGATCGCAGGAACCTCGCCGACTTCGTCGCGCGCGATGACGTTCGCGAGAAGTTCCTGGAGATGGGCGTGGAACCGGCCGAGGTCGACCAGCGCCTGGCGAACCTGACCGACGCCGAGGTGACGGAGCTGTCGAAGCATATCGACGAGGCGCCGGCCGGCGGTATCGTCGGGGCCATCATCATCATTTTCCTGATCTGGTTCCTGTTCTTCCACATCGGCCATGGCCACGGTCACGGTCACCGCTAGGCGCTGACGCACACCGCGTTGCCCGGCGGGAAACCGCCGGGCAACTTCTTTCCGGCGCCGCCGATCACCGCAGAGATCATGCAATCCCCTGCTTCACGCGCATTCCGGCCAACCGGCATCCCGGCCGTGCCGGGTCCGGCACCGGGGTTCGGCCGACGGCTGCAACAGCTGCTGCTTGCCCTGGTCGTCACCGCCGGCCTGGCCGGCTGCGCCTCGGTGAACCGGTTGCAGCAGGCACTGCCGCCGGAAGTGGCCGCGCAACCGCTGGAACTGTCCGATACGCCCTTCTACCCGCAGAAACTGTTCCAGTGCGGTCCGGCAGCGCTGGCCACGGTCCTGAACCATGCCGGCGTGCAGATCCGCCCGGACGAACTGACGCCACAGGTGTACCTGCCGGGGCGGCTCGGCAGCCTGCAGCTGGAGATGCTGGCGGCGGCGCGGCGCAATGGCCGCATACCCTATCCCGTACGCGGCGACCTGAACGGGATCGCCGCCGAACTGCGCGCCGGCCACCCGGTCCTGGTGCTGCAGAACGTCGGCTACCGGTTCGCGCCGGTGTGGCACTACGCCGTGGTGATCGGGCTGGACGCCCGCGAGGACGAAGTCATCCTGCGCTCCGGCACCACCGAGCGCCTGCGCATGAACACGGATGATTTCCTCGACAGCTGGGAGGCCGGTGGGCACTGGGGACTGGTCACGCTGAAACCGGGCGAATTGCCCGCCCAGCCGGATGCGGCGCGTTACCTCGCGGCCGTCGCCGACATGGAGGCGACCGGCAGTCACGAGGCGGCGCTGGCGGGTTACCGGACAGCGACAGCGCGCTGGCCCGGCCTCCGGAGCGCGCAACTGGGCGTGGCCAACAGCCTGTACGCACTCGGCCGCGTCGAGGACGCCGAGGCGGCCTATGCGAGGCTGCTCGCGCGCTGGCCCGAAGATGTCGTGGCCCTGAACAATCTCGCCATGCTGCAGGCGGCGCGCGGCTGCAGGACCGAGGCGCTGGCACTGATCGGGCGCGCCGAATCCGCCGATACCGGGGCGTTCCGCGACGCCCTTGCCGAAAGCCGCGCAACCGTTGAGCGTTCAGAAGGCGACCGCACCGCCTGCCCCTGATCCGGCGGCGGCATTCCCGGCGTCGCCTGAGCCCCGCTGCATTCAGCCCGGATTCATTCATCGCCGCATACGATGGACGCTCCAGTCACGAGCTGAGAGGAACCGACATGAAACATCGCACAGCACTGATCAAGCCGATCGCCATCGCGATCACCGCGCTGAGTTTGGCCACGCCGCTGGCGGCCACCGCCGACACGAAGTCCGGCGCGCGCGCCACCTCCGGCATCGAGGCACAGCTACAGGAAGCCTGGCTGCTCGGCAAGCTGGAAACCGCCCTGCTGATGAACCAGCACCTGAATTCATTCGCCATCGACAGCGATGTCGCAGGCAATACCGCGATCCTGACCGGCACGGTGGAGTCCGGCATCGACCGCGACCTCGCCGGCGAGGTCGCGCTTTCCATCAACGGGATCGACAAGGTCGTCAACAAGCTGAAGATCGTGCCCGTTGAGGAGCAGTCGGACGCCAAGCAGGCGCCCCGGCCGACGCTGGGCCAGCGCGTCAACGACGTCACCATCACGGCCGCGGTGAAAACAAGGCTGGTGGCGAACCCGCACATTGACGGCCTGGGCGTGAACGTGGACACCGACAGTGCGGTGGTCACGCTGTCCGGCGCGGTACGCAGTTCAGAGGAAAAACAGCTCGCGGAACTCATCGCGCGCAACACGGCGGACGTGATCCACGTCAACAACGAGTTGCAGCTGGTCAACTAATAGCATTAGTACCGGGGTTAGCACCGGGGTAAGTACCGGCGGACCGCTCGCGGCGGCTCCCCTGCGGCGAATGACCGTTGCAGGGGAGCGGCGGTCGCCCATGCATCCAGCACGGCCCGTTCCTTACCGCTGCCGTGAGCCGGTCACCTTCTGCAGGGCGAGGATGAAATGGTAGCCCCTGCCCACCTCCGAACTCGCCAGCAGCAGCCCGCCCCAGTCCTCCACGACGCGCGCCAGGTCCCGGATGCGTTGGAATTCCCGGGAGACCTGCGCCGTGCCCTCGTACAGGTATCGCGCCAGGTGGGCCTCAGGAATGCCATAGCCCCGGTTCTCGAAATGAATGCGGACCATTTGGCCGGTATCCATGACCCGGACCGTGAGCCTGCGCGGCTGCTGGGTATCCTCCGCCAGCAGTTCCAGGATGCCGTCCACGCCTTCGGCGAGGACGTCCGCCGCGGCCAGCGCAAAAACCGGCAGCGAAGGCTGCGCCAGGTCGACCTGCAGGTCGCTTCCTTCGGGAGAGCCCTGCAGCCGCGCGATCCGGTCCTGCAGGAAACGTCCGGCATGCAGGGAGATCGTCCGGTGTTCACCGGCCGATGCCGGCTGGGTGAGGGCGTCGCTGGCCTGGTCGACATCCTCCAGCAGCAGTTTCACGGTTTCATCGAAACGCTGCAGCGCCTGCGCGCGCCGTTCCGCCGGCAACTGCTCGCTGCCGAGCAGGCGCCTGATCATGAGCAGCGCGGTGCTGTGGCTGCGCAGGTTCTCGACCACGAGGCCGAGCACATGGTCCCGCCCCAGGAAACGCGTCTCCATGTTGCTCGCGTCGACCAGTTCGAACAGCACCGCGCGGCCGCCGACGCTGGCGGCGGCCGTTGCGGTTTCGTCCTCCCGCTCACCGGCAGGCAGCACCGGCGAGAGCAGCATCTGGTAGGTGCCCTTCCCGATGTGCACGTAGTCGGGCAGCGCGACCGATGTACGGTCGACGACCACGTGGCGCAACTCGTTGCGCGCCTCGACCGTCGGCATGGAAGCGAGCGACGTCAGCAGTTCCAGCATGGTCATCTGGTAGGGGTGGATGCCGGCGCTGCCCAGCAGGTCGAGCATGCGCCGGTTGGCGTGCTGTACACGCCCGAACAGGTCGTACACGATTGTTGCCGTGGTGAGGCCGCTGAACACGTTCTCGTACCGGGTCAGGCGGGCCTCCAGCAGCGTGATCATCGCCCGCAGGCGCAACTCGGGAAAAAACTCCTCGCGCTTTCTCTCGTACGTTTCCGGTGACTCGCCGGCTTCCTGCATGCGCTGCTGGTAGGCCACGTGGTACATGCGCTGCGCGATCTGCTCGGCGAATGGCTGCAGTTCGCGCTCCAGCGAATCCAGCCCGGCGAAACGCCCCGGATCGAGCGTGAGGCACCAGAACCCCTGCAACTCCCCCTCCAGCAGGATCGGCATCATGAACTGCTGATCCTTCGGGGCCCCTTCCGGGTCGGAAAGAAACAGGCGGCTCTCCAGCAGGATCGGGCTGCGCGCCTCCAGCGCCTCGGTGTACGGGGCACGCTGGTAATCGCGGCGCTGCTCGCAGATGTCGTCCAGTGAACAGCGCAACGCCGCCACCTCGCGCACGTAGTGATCGTCCGGCCGCGCCACCAGGAAAATGCATCGCTCCAGGTTGAGCATCTGCGAAACCATGACGATGATGCGGTTCCACTCCTCTTCCGGGGCGTCGCCATCCGTGAGCAGGCGGTCCTGCGCACGCCGGGCCGTCTGCATCAGCAGGTTCTGCACGATGCGCGCGCGGCTGCGGGCCACCTGCAGGCGGTACTGCGCGGTCACCCCCAGCACGGTGAGCAACATGGCGAGCAGCGGCAGGTAGACCCCGGCCCAGGTGAATGCGGCCAGCCACAGCAGCAGTACAACGGAACCCGCGACCGGCAGCAGCCAGAAACCCAGGCGATCGATCAGGAACAGCGCGAGCAGCGCCGTGAACAGCCCCGTGCACAGGACCAGCGCGAAAAGCGGCACGGTATCCGGCCGGCGTGGCGTCCGCCCTGCCAGCAGCGTGTCCAGCGCGTAGGCATGGAATTCCAGCTGGCTGACCGCACCGTACAGGGGTGAGGTCGGCACTTCGTAGCGGGGCCGTGCATAACGCTCGTTGCCGGCGACCAGCACCACCTTGCCCGCGATCATGGCGGGCAGGACATGGCCGGCGAGCAGTTCGCCGGCGTCGAAGCGGCCGAACTGGCCGCGCGGAAGGCGGAAATTGACCAGGTAATGCGTCGGAGCATCCGCCGTGCGCCCCAGCAGCGCCAGCGCAGTCGCCTCCAGCGTGCGGGGACCGGCGACCGGTCCCGGCGCCGCGAGGTCCTGGTGACGGTGCACACCGTACTCGGACGTGGCGACATGCGGTGCCGCCACGTGCACGTTGCGGTCAGCATCCGGCCCGAGCGTGGGCTGCGGCCCGGGCTCCGCCACCAGCAGCGGCACGGCCCCCTGCCAGCGCGAAAGTTGCGGAACGGCCGGCCCGACCCAGGCCACCAGCACGGCACCGGCGCCGGCCAGTTCCTGCAGCACCCGCAGTTGCTGCTCCGGGTCCGCCGGCAGTCCATCCACCAGGATCACCTGGGAAGGCGGGTTGCCCTGCGTACTCAGCAGCCGGACCATGCGGTCCTCGATGCCGACGGCGGGATACCGGAACGCGTCCAGCGCGGCCAGTAACGCCACCAGCGCGCTCAGCAGCAGCGCCTGCACGGGCGTCTGGGCGCCGACCAGCGAGAGCCGGTCACGCAGCACGCTGCCGATCACGTTGCGCATGCTCAGCCTGTCCCCGGTAATTTCATCGACAACCAGCCACCTTTCTGCCGCTTGTTGAGTGCCTGCAGTTCCTGCACCGCCCGGTCGAGACTGATGCGCTGGGCGGCGAGCTCACGATACACGAGATCGGCGTGTTTACGGCGCCGCACCGCGTCGCCGGAGTCCAGGAAATGCTCCAGGCCCTCGACCGCCCAGCGCAGAAAGCGCTGCCAGGCGGTCACCGTTTCGCTGCCGTCGCCGGTGGCCGTGAAGCCCTGCTCGACCGCCTCGACCTGCCGCCGTAGATTCTCCTCGATCAGGCCGACCTGCGCCTGCGCCGTCTCGGTCTGCGCGCCGGGGGTGTCCCGGAAACGGGCCAGTGCGTCCCGCACGTATGCGGCGCTCAGCGGCGCGAACTCGGCGAAACCGACGAGCCCGCGCAGGGCTTCGCCGATGTCCGTGGCGCGACCGTGGAAAAGCTGTTCGCAAAGCGCGTGACAGCGTTCCCAGGCCTGGAAGCGGTACACGAAATCGAGCCCGGTTCCCTTGATGTTCTGAATGCCCATGACGCGCGCGTGCAGGCCGGGCGGAATCCGGCTGCACACCGCCTCGATCACCTCATTGCCGGAGGCGTAGTAATTCTCCACCACGTGGATGCGGCCGAAGAATGCGTCGGAAAGATAGTCGCGGAACTGCCCGTCCAGCTGCCTGCGCGCGGTTTCCGGCACCGCGCCAACGTGACCGTGCAAGGCGCCTTCAATCGCCTCGAAGGCATCCAGCCATGCGCGCATCTGCGCCATGTGCGCGGCGATCGCCTGGCGTTGCCCGTCCTCCCCTTCAAACCCGGCCAGCCGCCCGGCACTGTCGGCGCCGTCCGCGGCGCCCTCGAGACCGAGTCCCCGGCACATCGCCGCTGCCAGTCCTTCCAGTTCCGCCGCGCTGGCCGGCAGGCGCGCCGGCCGGGCCTGGCCACGGAGAATGCGCAACGCATCCTGCGCATCGTCGCTGGCGGTGCCGGCCTCGTTGCGCCACAGGGTGACCGACGCCAGGCGCTCCGCCCATTCCTCGCGCAGGAAGCTCTGCAGGCCGTCCAGGTTGGAGCCGATCAGCAGGTGCGCATCAGCGGTGACATCCCGCGCGAGGATGCGCGCGAACACCTTGGAACGTGGCTCCCGGTCCGCGCGGTTGTTCACCACGGTCATGAGCCAGGTGCCGGGGTCGGCCATGGCATCATGATCCGCGAAGCCCATCCGCTTCCAGTTCCCCAGGCAGCCATAGCGCTCGTTGGCCGACATCCCGTTGATGAACTCGATACGCCGGCCACGCAGCGGCGCCACCGGGTAGCACTTGAGCACCCCGAGATCCGGCACCACGCGGTCGGCCATCTCCTTCAGGGCGAAGTCGCGCGGGATGCCCAGTTCCCCGGCCAGGGCCAGCACCAGCGCGATGTTGGTCGGGTGCTCGGCATAGGGAAAGCGCTCGAGCACGTCGGGCGTGAGCATGCCGGATTCCAGCCAGCCCACCGACGAGAACCCGGTGCCCAGTTCCCGCGCCGCGCTGGCGAGGATGGGGCGCATCTCCTCCTCGCTGGTGATCAGGTGGCCCCCGGCCGGAATGAAATTGACCATCACCCGCGGGATGTCGTACCCGGCGGGACCCTGCAGGTCCTCGTGATCGGGGTAGGTGTTGGTGATCGTCGAGATATCGTCGCGCATCCATTGCCGCTGCAGGATCTTCACGTAGGCCGGTGTCAGGCCCATGCACTCCCACAGGAACACCTCGCCCTGCAGACGCGTGGAGAGCTGCGTCAGCTTGTGCTGCTCCCAGATGGTGGCCTTGTCGTAGGGGCGGAACAGGAACATCTCGCGCAACGGGCGGAACGGCCGCGCCATGACGAACATGGCCTCGCAGCCGGTGGTCTTGGACACCATCCCGAAACCGAGGGCATTGAACATGGCGGCCTTGAGCCGCTCGGTGCCGGACTTGCCGCGTGTTCCCCAGCCGCCGACGACCATGCCGATCCGGCCGCGCGCCCGGCGCAGCAGGTAGGCCAGCGCCAGGTGCCGGCCGAAGAACACCGTCGCCACCCCGAGCACGAAGATCAGCAGGTGCACCAGCGTGTTCTGGTAGAAGGAGAACGCATATGCCTCCAGGCGGCGCAGCAGGTCCTCGGCGAACAGCAACGGCGAGACGGAGAAGAAGCGCGTCACCCCCGGGTCCAGGCGCGGCGAGTAACCGCTGTGCCCGCGCAGGCGGATTTCCACGCCAGCCTTCCGCAGTTCCTGTGCGTAGGCGTCCGGCTGGAGACCGGACTCCGGCTGCCAGTTGCGGATGTCGGCGAGTTCGGCAAACCCGGTCGTGATGCGCAGGTGTGCGCCGAGCTGCGCCAGCAGGCCTCGCGGCGGCAGGATCTCGGTGACGCCCTCGGCGGTATAGAGCCGCAGGCAGCGCCCGAGGTCGACCGCCGACAGGCATTGATCGGGCAGCGGCAGGTACGGCCGCCAGCCACCCTCGTCGCCGATCACCAGCGGCTCCCCGGGCACCCGCGTGCGGGAAAGTTCGCCCATGCCGGCAGGCGGCGCGATGATCGCACCACGATAGATGCGCCCGATGATATGCGAGTGCCCCTGCCGCTTGTCGGACGCCGGCTCCCGCATCTCGTGCAGGATCCGCCACAGGCGCGGCCGGAAGCAGTCGCCGCGGCCCAGGCGCCAGCCGCGCCAGCTGCGCCAGATTTCCAGTCCGAAGTCGTTCTGGGCGGCAATTGCGAGGACCCGCCCCAGCAGGTCCGGCGGATGTTCCCTGATCCAGCGGCGCGGCACCCGGCTGGACGAACCCGGCCGCGTCCGCGCCGCGAGTTCGCGAACCTCCGCCAGCAGCGCCCGCGCCTGCGGGTGTTCCGCGCACCAGAGCCGTTCCAGCGCGCGCGCCGCGTGCCGCCGCGCCACCGGGGTCCGCTTTGGATCGGAGTGGATCAGTTCGAGGTGGTGCCGCAGGGACTCGCGCCAGTTGCCGGCCTGCGGCGCCTGCTGATCGAACAGCCAGTGGAAACCATGCTCGACGACGCGGAAGGCACAGCGCAGCGGGAATTCCTCGCGCTCCGCGACGAGCACCTCCTGCAACAGCTTGCGCAGTGGCTCGATGCGGTCGGGGTAGACCAGGTGCTGCGGGATGGCGAGCAGGTTCGCCGCGCGCACGGTCGGCTCAGGATCCTGCAGCGTCGTCGTCCGCAGCAGGTCCAGCGCCTGTTCCCGCGGCGCGTGCAGCGCCGCCAGCGCAATGCCCTGGCGCACGTGCGGGCTGGCATCGGCGGCGACCAGGGACAGCAGTCGCGCCAGCCGGGGATGTTCCAGTACCGCGTCCTCCAGCAGGCGGACGATGGAGCGGCGTACGAAGATGTCCGCATCCCGCCCGGCGTTGCCGAGACGGCTATTCGCCACCTCGCCGAATCGTTCGGGAGCCGCCCGCAACTGCAGTGTCAGGGCGGCGATCTGCAGCCAGGTGTCGTCCTCGCGATCGAGGCACGCCCGGTACAGGCGCCGCAGCGACTGGTCCGACAACGCGGTCAGCTGCATCTCCACCGGCAGGGCCGCGATGGCCTGCGCGAAGGAGAGGAAAGCCTGCGCCGGCAGCCGGCGGTCACCGGGGTGCTGCGCCAGGCGGAAGACGATTTCCTCCAGGTCGAGGAAGCGCCAGAGCCGTTCGCTCTCCTCTGCGCTGCCGGCGGCCTGCAGCACGCGCCCAGCAAACACCCCGAGGCGTTCGATGCCGAACACGAGGCCGCGCTCCAGCGTCCCGATCTCGTCGGCATAGCGATCGTTGATGGCATCGACGCCGAACCAGCGCCGGAATGCGCGCCGGTCCGCTGCCAACCGCCGCCGGCCCGCCCCGAGATCCGCGGCGAACTCGAGCACGCAGTCCTGCCTCTCGCGGTGCGTGCCCGCGCCGGCGAGCTTCTCGGCGAAACGACGCTCGGCACTGCACAGCGCGTCGTACCTGCGCAGATCGGCATTGATCAGCCGCCGCATGACCGCGCACAGTTCGAGGAATCCCAGCGCCTCGTCGCGGATGCGGATACCCGGCAGCGCGATGCGGCGGTCCCCGCGCGCGCGGGTATTGTCGATGACGCGCTGCAGCTGTTCGCGCTGCACGCCCAGCATGCGCGGGTGCAGACCGGCGCGGACCTTGCGCCGGATCTGGACCTTGCTGTCACGGAGCAGCGATTGCATGGTCCTTCCCGTCCGGAATCCGCCTTGCGCGGAACGGTTCAAAAGCGACCGTGCCGGGCGCCTGGTGATGGTAATCGTCCCCTTCCGGGAACCACGTGAACCGCAGTCCGCCGATCCACAGGTCGCGGAACAGGTCACGGTCGAGGTTCAGGGTGAAACTGTAGCGTCCGCCATGGTCTGACCAGAAATCCCGCTCGAAGGAGAACCGGATGCGCTCCCGGCGCGCGAAAGCGGAACGATCCGCGTCCGCATTGAACTGGCGCAACTGGTACTCGGCCCCGGCGACCCACCCGTCGACGACCTGGCTCCAGCCCAGCACGAGTTCCAGACGGTCGGCGTGGAACGGGTCGAGATTCTCGTTGGTGTGGCTGGCCAGCGCGGCCTCCCAGCGCGTGTCCAGCCACGGTGTGTACGTCCACTGCCATTGTGCGGACGCGCCGTGCAGGTGGTCCTGCTTGAAATCGCTGTAGACATCCGGATCCGTTTCCAGTCCGCCGGTTTCCCCCGGGTCCAGGCCGAGGTGGCGGACAAAACCGCCCAGGCGCCAGCGCATGCGGCTGCGGGGTGACCAGAGCTGGGTGTAGTCGATCCGGCCGCGCAGGAGCAGCGCCGTGGCCCACTCGTCGTCGCCGGTGGGATCCTGGGCGTGCAGCGACGCATCCACCCCGTGTGACCACGGCGAGAACGGTTCGTAGCGGTCATAGCCGGTACGCAGCCCGTAGACGCGATCGCCGTCCTCCGGTTCGCGCACGAAGGCGGCGGACGACCAGTACAGGCCGCGTTCCGCGTCGCGCAGGAAATGCTGTATGCCGTACTCCTGTTCCGGCACGCGGGTCTCACCGCCTCCCCCGGTGCCTTCATCGTCCAGCTGCAGCCGTACCCGGTGGTTGACGTAGAAGGCGTGGCTGCCCACCCGCAGGCCCGGCCGTGGATCGGGTCCGGTCAGCCGCACGCTGCCGGGCAGTTCCGGGACGGGCACGGGATCCACCGCCGGCGCCGGCGGCTCCTGCAGTGCTTCGCGCGCCTGCGCGACCTGCGCGATCGCAGACCGCATGGCGTACTGCGTCGCTGCCTGCTCCGCCAGCACCGCGCTGTCCTCGCGCGCCAGGCGGCGGATGGTGAAGCCGGCCCGCGCCGCGGGCATCTCCGGTCGCAGTGCAAGTTCCTCACCGGCCTCGCCCACGGCGTGGAAACGGCTCTGCAGCCGCCCCGCTTCCCATTGGTCGATGCGGTACAGCGCCGGCCCGTCGAGAAAGGCGACCACCGGTTCGGCGGCAGTCGCCATCTGCACGGCGCGATCGCTGCCGCCGGTCACGGCGGCCCAGCCCGACGGGGTCGCCTGTTCCGCACGCACCTCAAGCAGCGCGTTGGGCGGCAGGTCGACCGGCAGGATACGGATGGACTGCTGCCCCGCCGGCACGCGCAGGGTGACGGTGCGGGCCTGTTCATCGGCCAGTTCGAGCAGCCGGACCGGCGAGCCAGGGACCTCCACCTGCACCCCAGCAGGGACGAACGGCAGGAAGGGGAGCATCCGCTGGCGCAGGTGCAGGCGGAGGCGGCCGGCCCCGGAACCGGAAATCTCGAGGTGCAGCGTATCGTCCCCGGACAGCATCTCCACGTCATCGCCGGCCGGCGGCAACAGCAGCGCGCGGCTGCGCAGCGCCGGGCTGGCCGGCATCCATCCGCCCTGCTCCATCGTCCACGCACCGGCGCTCTGCAGCACCAGCCCGCCCCGGCGCCACTGCCAGCCCTGCGCATCCAGTTGCCGCTGCAGCGGTTTGAGTTCCTCCTCGGCGGGATTCCCGAAGATCAGCTGCGCGAGTTCCGCAGCCTGCGCCGGCGCCCCGGTGCGCTGCAGTTCGTCGAGCAACGACCACGCCCGCAGCACCACCGGCGCCACCTCGGGCGATGGCGCGGCCGTGGGTGGCAGCAGGGTTTCCAGGGACAGATCCGGCTGCCCGGGCCCTGCCGGCTGGCGTACGGACAGGGGCCGGAGCGTCACCGGATCATCCACCGTCCCGGCCTCCGCCGGCGGCAGCAGGCCCGGACCCGCGGCAACCGTCCGCACCGTGGCAGGCGTGGGCCGTGGCAGGAAATCCGGCTGCCACAGCGGTTGCTCGCTGCGTAGCTGCAGCAGGACCTCGCCGGCTTCCGGTTCGATCTCGAGGGCGTGGAACCCGGCCGGAAGGCGCCACCGCAGACGCCACGCACTACTGACCGAGGCGCCATCCGGCAGCCGGCCGAGCGTGGTGGATACCGGTTCCTCGTGCAGCGGGATGCGCCAGCTCGCCGCCCCGCTGCGCACCTGCACCCACAGTGTTTCCGCTGCAGTGCGGTCCGCATCGGCCGGCACGATGCGCCGGAACGACACCTCGATCCGGCCCGCGCCGAGATCCTCGTAACGCACCGGCCGGCCGGGCGCCGCACGCAGGAGTTCCAGCGTGAGATCACGTTCGGGCACGGTGATCATCTCGGCACCGGCGGACTGCGTGACCTGCGCATGGTCCGATCGCAGCACGCGCGGTCCGGGAATCGCGGCCTGCAATTGCCGCCACGCCTCCAGCCGATCGCGTTGCGCCCCGGCATCCTCGTGCGGCCAGTCCATGACCAGGGACCGCAACTGCGCCGCTTCCGTGACCAGCGGGCCCGCATCAACGGCGCCGGCACGCTTCGCGTCGTCCGGGTCCGACCCCCCGGACCAGCCGGCGGCCAGCGCGGCGTACGGCAGGCCCAGCCCCTGCCACGTATCGGCTTGCGTGCCCAGCGCCAGCGCTGCCTTTACGGCGAAGGCCGGCTCGTTCTCGGCCAGCAGCGCCGCGAGCAGCACCGCCTCCTGCCGCGGATCGCCACGGTAAAGCGTCACGGCCAGCCCCGTCGCAAGCGGTTCTCCCGGCTCCAGTTCCGACTGCAGGCGCCCGGCGGCCTCATCAACCAACGGTCCCGGTGGCGCGAACAGGACCAGCGCGCGCAATACCTGCCGCGCGAGAAAGTTCTCGCCCAGCGCCTGCAGCGCCCCGGCCCGTTGCAGCCACGCCTCCGGACCGCCGTCCGCGCCGGTGGCAGCCTGCCGGCGCTGCCACTCGCCGAGGACCCGGTACGGCTCGTCCGGCCGGTCGGGCATCACCGGTCCGGATGCCGCGGGCCGGGACGCTCCGGCGCCGTTTCCGAATGGGGACCGGACCGTGCCGGCAAACTGCGCGGCGCGAACCTGCAGCAGGCGCAACATCGGCAGCCAGTCGTTGACCAGTTGCAGGGCAGCCGACTGCGCCGCGGGGTCCGTGGACGGCACCGCATCACGCAGTTGCGTTGCGCAGGCCTCGTAGCGTTCCCCCGCATCGCGGCATGCGAGCAGGAGCCGCAGCGAGTCGTGGAACAGCTTACGCGTCGCGGCCGGGCCACCGGCCAGCGCCAGCCGGGAGCGGTAGCCGGTTTCCTCGAGCCGGTCGTCGTGTCCCTCGCGGAAGGCGATACCCACTTCCGTACGGCGGGCGCTGAACGCGTCACGCCAGACACGCACGGTGCGCACGGTCGCGGGCAGCGCCAGTTCCGCGTGCGCGGCCATCCAGAGATCGCGCGGCTGGCCCTTGCCGGCCGCGATCCAGCGCGGCGCGGAGGGATTGGCCTGGTGCGCATCGCCGGCGGCTGCCGCGGACAGGTAGCCGGCGTCCACCGCCCCCGCCTCCGCCGGGTGCGGCAGCGACATCACGGTAATGGGTTCCGCGTCATCGAACTGCACCAGCAGTGCGGAACCCGCCAGGTCGGTGGCGACCAGCAGGCGGCTCTCGACGGCCCGCTCCGGCAGCCGGTACACCAGTGCCTCCGGCTGCGACCACGGCAGGGTGTGCACACGCAATGCGACCAGCGGCCGCTGCAGGGAGTGCGCGCCGCCGGTCCAGTCGACGCGCTCGCGCTCGTTATCCAGTTCGTCACGCACCTCGAACCGCGCCAGGTAGACATCGCGGCCGTTCGCGTCGTAACCGGACGCCGAAGCGGCCGGCCGCAGCGCCTCCCAGTGGGACACGTTGCGCACGGCGTGCAGGAGCAGGCGCCGGTCCTGCGTCGTGGTGCCCGGCCACGCGGCCCATTTCCGTGCGATCGCCTCCGCCTGCAGGCCGGCATCGCGACGGCCGTTGTCGCGCGCCAGCGCGCGCAGCCGCCCGGCCCGCTCGGCAGGCGTCCAGCCGGCCGGATCCGGGCTCGCCGCCTGGCGTGATGCCCCCGCCGTGTGCGCATCTGTCGGGACGGGTTCTTCCCGCCAGGGATCGTTCTCAAGCCAGAGGAAGTCGTCCTCGCGGTCGGCACGCAGTTGTACCCAGGCCGGCCGGTTGAAGCGGATCCGGATCCGCTGCGCGCCGGCGGGGAGTTCCACCGGCAGCACCTCCTCGCGCGTCACCGGGCGCGCGACACCGTCAACCCGCACCGCGCTGTATTCCTCCGGCGGCGAGCTGTACGTGGCCGTGCGCAGGAACACGTCATCGGCCCACAGGTCCGCCATCCAGTCGGCCTCCAGGCGCCGGTCGAGCGGCAGGCGGACGTGCAGGTGCAACTGGCGCACGCCGTCGACATCCACCGCCAGGTCGGCGCCCGGCTCGGCCACGAACCAGCGCATGCCGGGCAGCCCGTCACCGTCGGCGAGGCGCACCGTCGCGGCGTTCGCCGCGAGCAGGCCGGTCGGCTGCAACAATGACTCCCCACGGTCTGCCGGCTCGGAGGTGTACAGCGCGAATGTCGCCTGGTCATCGCCGGCCGTGCTGGTGATGCGCACCAGCCTGGCGTCCAGCGCGGTTTCCGCCAGCACCCATTCCACGGCGCCCTTTTCACCGGCCGGCAGCAGCGTCTCGGGACGGAACAGCATGGCGTCCCCGGACACCTGCAGACGGGGCGCGGCACGGCCGCCGTCCAGCCTGCGCACCAGCAGGCGCGCACCGGCCGGGAGGCGGATCGTGATGCCCTCGATGGATCCGGGCGTGACGCGATACTGCTCGATGACCGTGTTGTACACCGGCAGCACACCGGAGACATGACCGCGCAACGGTGTGACCGGGACCCAGCGCAGTGCTTCCGGGCGCTGCTCCAGATGGCGGGCCACCAGGTCGGCCGCCAGTTGCGCGGCGGCGACCGGCCCGGCCGCCAGCAGCAACATCAGCAGCAAGGAACACCCGCGGCGAAGCATCACCACCCGTGCTCCAGGCAGGCGCCGAATTCCCGGCGCGCGGCGGCGCCGGCGCGCAGCGCGGCGCGCGGTCCGTCCGCGATCTCGACATGGACGAAGCCCATGTGTCCGGCACCGCGCAGCCAGCGCGCCATGCTATTGGTGGTTCCGCCGAGTTCGGTCACATCGTGCGGATAGAGCCGGACCGGTCCGTCGACTCCGGCCCGGAGACACTGCGCGAAACCCGTCGCGGTGAGACTGTCGTCGAGATGTCCGGGGCTGACGATGTAGGCGGCATCGCGTCCCGCGGGCGTGCTGCGTTTCGCCACGGCGAAGCCGTGCAACTGGATGATCGCCGCGTCCGGGTAGGCCCGCGCGAAGGCGCGGGTCAGCGCCATCATCCACGATTCCGCCTGGTGTGCGAGGTCGCTGTCGGGGGATATGCGGCGCGGCGCGGTGTTCACCGCCAGCGCACGCAGCGCGTGCGCCTCCATCAGCAACGCGGACAGCGCGCCCGTGTGCCGGTCGCTGCGCGCGTGCGGTGCCTGCAGCAGCACCGGGAGCGGGTCGCCATCCTGCCGGAATGCGTACACACCGCGCCCGTACCGCGCGGAAACCGGTTCGCGCAGCAGTTGCAGTCCTCCGGCTGCCGGCACCAGTTCCATGTCCAGCCGGTCCGCCATCCCGGCGGCGGACGGCGCGCCGGCGAGAATCGCCGCGAACAAATCCTCCACGGGTTTGCTCGCGGCCGCCGTGAGCGGACGATAGCCATCGCGCGACCAGGCCGCCGCCACGTGCGCCGCGAGCCCGCCGTCGGCGGCACGGCCAACGCCGGGACCGGCCAGGAGCATCAGCAGCAGGCCCAGGCAGGCGGCGGCCAGGCGTCCCTGCCTGTCGTTCCGTACATCCATCATGCGCGAACGAATCCCCTGTTCATGGCCGCAGCACGCGTATTACATCGTAGTCGCCCGGCAGCAGGCGCGACACGAGCACCAGTCCGTCCCGCGCCCCTTCCGGCCACCCGATTTCCAGCTCGTAGTGGCCCGCGGGCAGATCGTCGCCCAGCCGGAAGTAGACCGGCTCCAGCCCCGTGTAGGTTTTCCGCGTACCCAGCACCGGGTACCGCCGGTCGTCACCGGTCGCGACGTGGATGCGATGCTCGGGCAGGGTCAGCGCGTCAAACGGCCCACCGGCCGCCGGCGCCGCGCCCACCAGCCGCACCCGCACCACCCCCTCCGTGTTCACTTCCGCATCCGCGGGCCGGTACAGCCGCACCGAAAAGGATTCCGCCGCAGCGGCCATCTTGTGCACCGGGAAACGGCGGGTGCCCGCGCCCATGCGCTCCGGCGAACGGATCAGCAGTCCCTCGTCCTGCACGCGCCGGTGGTTCAGGTACACCGCGACACCGCCGGCTTCGACCTCGAACCGGTGCGGACCGACCGGCAGGCTGCCCATGGGCAGCAGCCCCTGCCCCGGCGGCAGCCGGCCGTCGAACACCGGGCGCCCGTTGACGCGCACGCGTACCGGCTGCGCGCGCCGGGCCGGATTGCGGAACAGCAACTGCGGCCGTACCACCCCGGCGGACCCGGGGGCGTCCAGCCGCAGCCGGTGGACGCCGTCCGGTACGCGCACGAAGAACACCGGCAGCGTCTGCGGACGCCGCGCCGTATCGAGAATCCGCGCTTCCAGCAGGCCGCGCGTCAGGGACTCCCCGCGCGGCGCGAAATCCTCCCACAGGTAGCGTGATTCCAGGTCGCGGCGCCGGTCCAGCCGCGGGGGGCGGTCGCCCAGCGCGAGCAGTTCCCTGCGCGCCTCGCCGTCGTGCCCCGGCCGCAGGACAAACCAGGTGCGTGACCGGATTGCATCATCGTCCCCGCCGGCGTCCATCCCGGCCACGCGGGCGAGACCGGCGGGCCGGTTGTAGGCGGCGACCAGCAGCGAGGGGCCACCGGTCACCTCGACCCTGCGCACGTCCGCGGGCAGGCGCCAGTGGTAGCGCGCCGCCTCGCTGAGCATGGCGACCGGCTGCCCGGGCAGGTGGTCGTACAGTGAATGTTCCAGACCGGGCTGCAGCTGCATTGTCTCCAGCACGGCATCGTTCGCATCGAGCAGGCGGACCTGTACCGGCGGAACCGTCGCGGGCAGCAGCGTCCCGGCCGGTCGTACCGCGCGGACATCCAGTCGCAGCAGCGTCGGCTCGGCCGCGACGTGGTGCACCGGGTAGATGACCGGTTCGCGTGGATGCAGGCGGTAGGCGGCCAGCGTGACAGGACGGAAATCCGGCGCCGGCACGGTCTCCGGACCCGGCTGCCGCAGGTCCACCTGCACCCGCACAGGCCGGTCACTCAGCACCTCGACGAGGCTTGCACCCGATACCCGGCCGCGTCCGGCACTGTCGAGCGGCTGCAGGACCGGCAGCAACCGGCCGTCCTGCCAGGCGCGGAGCAGTCCGCGCACGGTGCGCGCGGAGGACTGCGCCGGGTCTGCCACCAGCGGCACCGCCCGGATCCCGACGGCGTCCGTACCGGCCGGCAGGCGGAAGGCAGCGCGTACGCCCCGATCCGCGTAGAGGCCGGGGGAAGCCGGAATATCCCGTTCGGCGACCAGTTCCGAATTTTCCAGTGTATAAAAGACCGTCAGGCGGAAATCCCTGCCCTCCACGCCGCGCGGCCCGAGCGGGCGCCAGCGATTGCGGACGAGGTTGCGCTGTTCAGAGATCTTCAGCAGCTCGGCCGGGAACACCAGGTCGGCAGCCAGCTGGGTGCGCTCCGCCTGCGTCAGGCGCTGCCAGAGGTAGTCGAGCCGGCCCGGATTGACGATTTCACGCGCGTAGACCCGCAGGTGCACATCGCGCATTTCAGGCGAAACGTCCCCTGCCCGCACCTGCATGCTCCAGGGTTGTGACCCGGGCACCAGCACGAGGCTTTCGCGCGTCTCGGTGGGGAGGGCATCCCGGTCCTGGTAGAAGCGCAGCAGGCGACGCTCCCCGCCGCCGCGCGGGCGGTAGAAGCGCACCGGGCTCTCGATGTGAATACGCCGTTCGGCCAGCACGCTGCCGCCCCGGTCCAGGAAACGGACCTGCAGGTCGTAGGCGCCGCGCCCGCCCGCCCGCGCGAATGACGGCGGCAGGTCGCCGTGGCTGACCAGGCGCAGCGTGTGGCCGGCCGGCGGGCTGGGAAACTCCGTCCACTGTTCTGTATCCAGGTGATAGGCGATCCGCCGCTGCTCACGGCCCAGCAGGCTGCCGGCACCGCCACGGCGGGCATCTTCCCAGGTTTCCAGCAGTGAGCGGCCCAGTTGCAGACCCGCCAGCAGGGCCGCGGACGCGACCGCCAGCACTGCAAGGAACACCAGCCGGCGGATCACCGGAACACCAGCCAGCGCGCACCCGGCGCGAATTTCAGCCCGGCGATCGCCGCATCGGCCTCCGCGATCTGCTCCTGCACGCCCGGCGCATCCCGCAACCGCGCCACCGCCGCCACCCGTCCGGCCGCATCCCCGAACACGACGAAGGACTCGCCCCGTTCCGCATCCTGGAGCAGCTGCAGTGAACCACGCCACGATGCCTGCAAGCGTGCCAGCAGCAGGATGTCCCGTTGCGCGACGTAGTCGGCCAGCAGGTCGCGCAGGGCCGGTCCGGGGTCGAACGCCGTGTCACGCGGCCGGCCGGCGAGCAGGCGGTCGAGGTTCCCCGCCTGCACCGGGATCTCCAGCGCCAGGAACTGCTGCGCCGCGGCATCGCTCACGCCGGTGTCACGATAATCGCCGCGCAGGGCGGACGACAGCCACAGCACGGCGAACTCGCCGGCATCGGTGGCATCGAGATAGGCCGCCTGCTGCAGTCGGCCGATGCCGAACCGCACATCCTCCGCTCCTTCCGCCCCGGCCAGCCGCGTGATCCCGCCACGCGCCTGCAGCAGATCGTGAAAGGACCGCGCCAGGGGCGTGAGATGCTCTGCCCGGATCGCGCCGTTATGCACGGCAAGAATACGGTCCGCGTCGGTGACCGGCGCGTCCTCGTCCGCCGAGAATCCCCGCACCTGCACCGCCAGCCGTGTGCCCGGCCCGAATTCGCGCAGGAACACCTGCGACACCAGGCTGAACAGGCTCTGCCTGGCCCCGGCGCGGACCGGGTCCGCACTGCCGTCCGCGTTTGCCCAGGCATGGGCACCGGCGACGAACAGGCAGCACGCATCCAGCGACCGGAACAGTTCCAGCGCCACGGCCACCGTGTTCTGCTCGTACCGCGGCCGGGGCACCTGCAGCGCCAGCGGCGCGTGATCGCCATCCAGCCGGAACACGTAGGTGCCCAGGTAGCGGCTGGCAGGCGGCGCGGCATCGCGCAGGATGAGCCAGCGTCCGCCGGTTGCCGCATCGTTGAGCACGCGTACTTCCATCCCGACTGCGCCCGCCGCCCGGTCGAGCGCGAGGAGTTGCAGCCCGTCCCCCCCCGTTCCCACGGCCTGGTCTGCACGGCGGACCAGGTCGACCATGGGCGTGAGCAGTTCCACGTCAGCGAACATGAGTTCGGACAGCGAGGGCGGCCGGTGACGTTCCGTACCTGCGCCGGCGATCACGTCCCGATCCAGCAGCAGGCGGTTCTCCAGCAGGTCCGCGGTGTCCGACACCTCCGGAACAGCGGCCGGCCGCCGTTCCGCCAGCAGCGAACGGAACCGCAGCGCGCGGATCTCCGCACGGCCGAGGAACAGCTGCGCAAAACCCTCCCGTACCGAGGCCGACTGCACGTTGTGGAGTTTCGGCTCGCCCCAGTGCATGGCAAAACCACCCGTCCACGCCTGCAGCCGGACCAGGTCCAGCCCGGGCGGCAGGCGTCCCTTGATCCACAGTTGCGCTTCCGGCACGGTCTCCGGCCCGCCGGGCACGCCGAGCGCACGCCGGGTGGCCGGCGTGTAGCCACGCAACTGCAACGCGCGCGGGTCGCCGAATGCACGGTGGAAAACCTGGAAGAACGTTCCGAACTCCCGCAGCACGTCCTGGCCGGCCGCCGGCAGCCGGTGCCGGCTGAGACCGGCCATGGCCAGCCCGCCGGCATCCAGCCCCTCGAGCAGCAGCATGGCGGCGTCGGTCAGCCCCTCCAGTTCGAGCGGATCCGGCAGTTCGATCAGCAGGGCGCCGGCGTGACGGGTGTCCAGCAGGTAACTGCCCCAGCCGCGCCGCGCGCCGGCGCCCGACTCCCGGATCAGCAGGTAGCGCTGTTCCACCCACGCCAGTTCGTAACTGACCCCGCCGAGGATCTGCTGCGCGGCGCCGAGATCGGCCTGCGCCCCACCCTCCAGGTAACTCCCGATGCGCAGCAGCGCCGTGCGGAAGACCTCCACCTCCGCCGCGCCCGGCGCCCCGGCCGGCCTGGTCATCGCGTACAGGGCGATCTTCTCGGCCTCCAGCACTTCGCGCAGGGACCCGGGGACCTGTCGCACCGCGCGCAGCGCCGGCTTGGTGGTGGCGAACACGTTCTCGAGCGGACGCTGGGAGACCAGCACCAGCGAAAACCCGATCGCGGTGGCGAAGGCCACGCCGACCACCGAGGTCTGCAGCGTGGCGCGGGTGAGGCGGGCGAGGATGCCCTTGTCGTGCACCTTGATCGCGATGAGGGTGGAGAGCAGGTATCCGAACCCGAAGAAATCGGACGACTTCCACTCCGGCTGGAAGATCGGCAACGTCCAGCCGAGCAGCATCTTCCAGGCAAAGCCGACGTTGAAGAACAGCACCAGCTTGCGCGCGCCCTCGATGTTGCGGTTGGCGAGCAGGGGGGAGCGCAGCAGCGCCACCGCGAGCATGTAGATGACCAGCGCCTCCAGCAGCGAGGTGAGGATCTTGACCGGCTGGAACCACTGCATGGCCAGCAGCGCCGGGATGAGAATGCCGTTGTATTCCCAGCCGTAGTGGAGGTTCATGCGCGAGGCGATGAACGCGGTGGTGATCAGGATGATGTAGGCCTTGGGACTGGCCAGGATCGACGCTGCCACGTCCTCGTACAGGTAGCCGATGTCGCTGATGCGGAAGTTGGTGAACTCCATCAGCACGTAGCGCGTGATGAGCAGCGTCAGCCCGACCGTCACGGCGACCGGCACCACCGCGCCACGCAGGCCGGTCTTCCAGTACTGGTTGGCCAGCAGCGCGATGATGATCAGGCCGAAGCTCTGCAGGTTGTTGCGGTAGTCGAAACGGATGTCCAGCCAGTCGTTCATCCATCCGCCCAGCAGCGGCAGCGCCCAGCCGTCGAAGAAGATGCGCACCAGCACGCTGACCAGCACCAGGGCAAAGAAACGGTCGCGTCCGAACAGGGAATGAACGCGCCCCCCCGCCGGCGCCACCTCGCTGTACAGCCAGACCAGCAGGTAGGTGACGACGCTCTCCAGCAGGATCACCGCGGCCGCCCAGGGCTTGATCAGGATCAGCGGCACCAGGTAGCCGGGCACGATCAGGCCGGACAGCACCCAGCCGAACCGGAGATTGAAGAAGGCCACGATGAAGATGCCGATCCACGTCGTGGTGATGATCGAACTGTCGAGGCTTCCTGGCGGAAAAATGGGCAGGACCGCGTCAAACGGCAAGTTGGTTCTCCCGGACCGGGCGCGTTCCGTTCAGATTAGACTGCGGATCGCTTCGAGCATGGCATCCGGGTCCACCGGCTTGCGCAGAACCAGCCGGACGGGCAGCCCGGCAAGGGTGTCGTACACGTCCTGGTCGCTGTTGCCGGAGAAGACGATCACGGGCGGCAGTTCGGCGCCGCTCCGGCCGGCCTCGGCGAGAAAACGCGCGCCGTCCATCACGGGCATGCGGAGATCGACGATCAACAGGTCGAAACGGCCCCCACGCAGGGCATCGAGCCCCTGCCGGCCATCCGTGCACTCGACGAGTTCATAGCCTTCGGTCTCGAGCACCATGCACATCAGTTCGCGCAGCAGGTCGTCGTCGTCCACCAACAGTATGCGCTTTGTATCCATGAAGGGGCCGTGCGGATCCATGCTAAGCTGCGCCATTACAGCAACCTCGGACTTTACCGCAATACTCCGCCGAATCGAATGCCCGCAGCGCTGCAATGCCCGGGCAGCCGGCCCGCGCTACAGCCAGGACGCCAATGACCGAAACCACCCCGTCTGTGCCGCGCCCCGACCCCCAGATCGTCCAGCCCGTCGCCGAACCCGAGAGCGCCCGGCGCCAGGTGCTGCTGTTCGTGCTGCCATTCCTGTCCGTCAACCTCTTTATCGGCGGCTTCGTGATGGCGGAGATTCCGCCATCGTTTCCGTTTGAGACCGCCCTGCCCTTTATTTACGGCACCGCGGTCGCCGCCTGCATGGGCTGGCTCTGGCTGCGGCCTGCCGCCCTGGTCAGGGTCGGCATGGTGGTCGCGGCGATCATCCTGCTGTTCTTCGTGACGCGGGTCTACACCCTGCTGAACGGCCCCGCGATCGAGAACGCGGCGCTGCCACTGTTCATGCCGCTCTATGCGTACCTGCCATTCGCCTATTTCTGCACCTATATCCTGTTGCAGTCCGTTTACGCCCGCATCTTCTCGCTCTGCTTCTGGGCGTCCATCACGCTGCTGGTCGTGACGCACCTGTTGCCGAACTGGCAACTCCTGGAAGAGCGCTATGGCGGCACTTCCCTGCTGGTCTACCTGCTCATCGCCAACCCGATGTTCATCCTGATGCTGGAGATCATCGACCGCATGGAGCGGCAGATCAGCCGCGCGCTGCAACACCTCGCCGGCTACCGGCGCGACCTGGAACTGCGGCGGCAGATCGAACGGCACGGGGAACGGTTCAAGCTGGCGGTGCTCGGATCGCGCGACGGCCTCTGGGAATGGCCGGACATGGATGTCGGCGACATGTGGTGGTCCGACCGCACGTTCGAACTCCTGAAACTCGATCCGAGCCGGGTGAAGGCCTCCACCGGACTGTTCCTGGAGCGCCTGCACCCGGAGGATGCGGAAACCATCCGGGACGTGCTCCGCCGCACGGCGGGCCACTCCAACCATGACGTGCAGGTGGAGTTCCGCCTGCTGCGCGGCGACGGCGAGTACCAGTGGTTCGCCGTGCGGGCCGTGACGGTACCCAGCGAGCACAGCGGGCACCTGCGGATGGCGGGCTCGATCCGCAACATCCACCAGCAGAAACAGGCGGAACTCGGCCTGCGCCAGTCCAACAAGACGCTCGACGAATTCGCACGGGTGGTCGCGCATGACCTGCGTTCGCCCCTGAACCGCATGACGCTGACCGCCGGGCTGGTGAAACGGCGCAACCCGGACCTGGAGAAGGACCCGGAGGGCGCGCGCCTGCTGGACATGGTGCAGCGCCAGTGCAAGTACATGAGCGAACTGATCGATTCCGCGCTCGAGTTCGCCCGCGCCGAGGCCGAGTACAAGGCCGAACGGGTGGACCTCGCCCAGATCATGCAGCGCACGCTGGAATTCCTGGAATCGGAAATCCGCTCGCGCGACGCCGAG
>JBFKKR010000019.1:0-37227 GCA_041682035.1 Pseudomonadales bacterium
CGATGCACTGGTGCGGCGGGTGACGGGCTGGCAGCGTTCCGGCGTGCTGGGCATCAACATCGGCAAGAACGCCGGCACACCGCTCGAGAACGCGGTGGAGGACTATCTCACCGCGCTGCGGAAGGTTTACCGGCACGCGGATTATGTCACCGTGAACATCTCCTCGCCGAATACCGCCGGGCTGCGCGACCTGCAGGCCGGGGCGCGCCTGCGCGACCTCTGCGGCCGCCTGCGCGCCGAGCAGGCCGGGTTGCAGGGCATCTACGGCGCACACGTGCCGCTGGTGCTGAAGCTGGCGCCGGACATGGACGATGACGCGCTGCGCGAATGCGCCGATGTCGCGCTCGCGACGGGATTCCAGGGGCTGATCGTCACCAACACGACGGTGTCCCGGCCGGAAAGCATCCCGCTGTCCCAGGCCGGCGAAGAGGGTGGCATGAGCGGCGCCCCCCTGCGCGAACGCAGCCTCGCGGTGCTGGAACTGCTGGCGGGGCACTGCGGCGGAGACATCGCGCTGATCGCCAGCGGCGGCATCATGAACGGCGCGGACGCCGCGGCGCGTATCGCCGCCGGTGCGCAGCTGGTGCAACTGTACAGTGGCCTGGTCTTTCGCGGCCCGGGCCTGGTCGCCGAGGCCGCCCGCAGCGCCGCCGCGGCCGCGGCGTAAGCGCTTTTTTCCTGTCCCGAAAAAGACGACCCGCCTGACTGGCGGGTCGTGCCGGGGCGGGTGGCCCCTTGGTCTGGGGCCCGTGGCCCCGTGTCTGGCGTCGCCGGCATCGCATCTCGTAGCTCAATCGCACGCAGTGCCTTTCTCATTCGGTCTACATGGTGCTCGATGCCGGCTCAGTGATTACGGAAGAAACGTCTTGTCAAACCTCCTGCATTTACTCCGCGTAATTCGATATTCAGGGATCAGTGAACACGCTGCTGGTGTTCGATGTGAATGCCGGAAATTCCGGTGAACCCATTCCACTGGTCGGACCGGCCTTCGTGCCAGCCCAGCAGCCAGCGTTCCCGGATGGAACCTGTTTCAAACGGGCAGACATCACGGGAACGTCCGTCGATGCCTGCCTGGTAACCCCGGGCGAACGCCCGTTCCGATCTATCCCTTTTATGTCTTCTCATGCCTTCTCCAGTCTTACTCTTTCAGGTCGTTGCTTACATCTGTCTGCATGGCCTGCCCGGTACCGTGCCGCTGTGCGCGGGGCGCCTCCGTCGCCGGCGGGTCGCGTTTAACTGAGGTGACTGGTGCGACCCTGGGACCCGGGTGACATATACATTTAGGTTGCTGCCCCGACCTTTGTCGAGTAATGAGTTGGCATATGGAAAGCGGTTTTTAAAAAAGTTCAGTCTAAAAATAAGGCATTGAAATAAATGGGAAAAAAATACTTTTGGCGGGCGGCTGCCGGTTGACAGGCGGGAAATCGCCCTGCGGCGGACATGCCGAGAAAAGGCACGAATCCTGCTAGGCAGGACCCTGGTGGTGCGGGATGCCGGCAGGCGGGTGGGGTGTCGGCATCCCGGCGGCGCACCATGAAAAAAGGGCCGGGTCCCTTGCAGGACCCGGCCCTTTCCGGTTGCCCGGGAAGTGCCGTCAGGCGGCTTCCGTCGTCGTGCGTGCCAGCGCCTTGTTCAGCGCCCGCACTTCGTCGGTCAGGTTCTTCAGCTGGTCAGCCAGCTTGCCGAGTGCCTTCTCGACGTCTTCCTTGGAAGCGATCTTGGACAGGTCCGAGGACTTGGCCAGCGCGTCCAGCTGCGTGGCGCGGGCCAGCGCACTGAGGTCGATCGACTGGACCAGCTTCTCGATTTCCTTCTTCGACGGCAGCTTGCGCACATCGCCGATGGTCGCCAGTCCGCTGCGCTTGACTGCACCATCCAGCAGCTCGCTGCCGAACCCGGCAACCTGCTTGCGGGCGGTGGCGGCGCGTTCACGCAGGGCGGCCGTGTTCAGCTCGCCCACCTGCTCACGCAGTTGCGCGAGTGCTTCCTCGGCGCGGCCGCGGGCCTTCTCGGCGTTCTCGCTGACGGCCTGGCGCAGGGATTCCTGGTTCAGTTCGCCGAGCTTGCCACGGACCACCTCGATACGGCTCTGCAGATCTTCGCGCAGCGTCTCAACGTTCACGCGCCCGGCGTAGGACTTCGCCGTCGACTTGAGCTCGGTGCCCCGGCTTTCCGCCGTCGTCTTCAGTTCGCCCAGGCGGGTTTCCACCTTTGCGCGGACGGCAGTGGCCCGTTCCTGCGCCTTGCCGGAGAGGGACTGGCCGCGCTCCTTGATGGTTTCCAGCTTCAGTTCGCCAGCGGCCTTGCGCAACTGTTCGACCTGCTGGTCGAGCGTGCCACGCAGGCCCGACGTGCGTTCCGTCACCTGTACCTGCAGCTTGTCGACGCCAGCCTTAGCGCGGGTGCGCAGCGCTTCGACGTCCACGCGTCCGGACAGTTCCTCGATGCCGCCGCGGGGATCCTTGGCGACTTTTTGCAGCCACTGGACACTTTGATCCAGCAGTTCACGGGGTGCGACAGTTTGATTGGTTTCGCTCATGGTATGCCTCCAATGCATTCCGGTTTCAATGTTTCACGCCTGCGTTGGCGGGCGTACTTGTCAATGCAGGGAGATGGTATGGAATTAAATTAGAGTGCAACACCTAATTTTCGGGGGAGGCCGATCCTGACGCGTGGTGTCGGCAGGCTGGCGCCCGGTGTCATTGGGCCGCGTGTGCCATGCGCGCGCGTCGTTCCGCGGGAGGGCGTTGCGCGAGATCCCGGCAGGCGGCGAAGAATGCCGGGAAGCTGCCGGTCTCCCGGAACAGGCGCTCGAACGCCGGTACCTGGTCGTGGTAGGTCGAAACGGTTGCCAGCTTGGCGTTGTTCAGGCCGCTGCCGATCCAGCCGGCGTAGTCGGAGAGCTCGGGCATTTTAACCGTTTCCCGCTCGAAAGACTGCTGCAGCCGCTCCAGTTCCCGCTGTTTTTCCCGCGCCATCCGGTCGGCGCTCCCGCCACCGGCGTAGAGTCGTCGCAGGTTCTCCCGCGTCCTGCCGACCAGTTCCACGAAGCGTTCGCGCGCAGCCCGACGCCGGGACTGCTCCTGCAACTGCCCGTCCCGGCCGAGGTGGTTCATCCAGCGCTGCGTCCCCGCGCGTTCGACGAAGGTGGCCAGGCCCTCGTTGAACGCCGTGTCGCCCGGGACATAGGCCACCTGGTGCGCCAGTTCGTGGAAGAGCAGGGCGGCGAGGTCGATGTCGTCGTCGAACAGGAACGTGTTCAGGAGTGGATCGGAGAACCAGCCGAGCGTGGAATAGGCGCGCACGCCGGCGATGTACGTGTCGTGGCCCTGTTCCTGCTGCGCACTGGCGAACGCCTCGGCCGCCTGGCGCGAGAAATAACCGCGATAGGCGGTGCAGCCGGCGATGGGGAAGCACCAGGTGCGTGGTTCGGTGGAGAAGCGTGGTGCGGCGTACACCGCCCACAGCGCCGGGCTCCGGCCCAGGTCCGCGTAGGTCGAGTAGGTGTCGCCGACCGGCAGCGCGAGTTCCTCTTCCGCGAACCGCAGTACGGCACTGGCATAGGCGAGGCGCTCGCGCAGGGCGCTGTCGGTGCGTTCCCCCTGCACGAGCTGATCGACCGGTTGGCGGGCGCTGATCACCCGCCACTGTCCGGTCGCCAGTTGTCCGTAGTAACCGAGTGCCTGGCATCCGGCGATCCACGGGATCACTGCCAGGAGCAGGCACCGGAGCAGTATCCTGTAGCCGTGTCGCAATGGGGTCCCGCCAGGCTGCGCGCAGGAAAACTATTCTATGCTAGTGTCCGTTCGCACTGGATGCGCGAGCCTGCGGAATCGGGGAGAGGCGATTGAAATACCTGGTCGGGCCGGACGGCCAGCCCCACTACGGGGTCCTGGAAGAGCCGGTGGAAATGGTCAACTACCGGGACTTCGACCTGCGTAACACCATGAATGCCCGGCGTGCGCGCTGGCTGCGTTACTGGTGTGCCAACCAGTTCCAGTTCATCGGCATCCTCAGCCCGGAGCTGATCGCCGGCGTGGCCATCGTCGATCTGAAGCTGGTCAGCAACGCCTTCGTCTATTTCTACGACGTGCGCCAGCAACGTTACTCCGAGTCCAGCTTCCTGATGCCGTTCGGCTGGAAGACCTACATGGAAAGCGCGCCGGATCGTGGCGAGTGCAGTTTCGAACAGGGCACCAACCGGGTGGAGATCTCGGCCACCGCGAATCCGCGGACGCGGCGCATCAGCGTGCGGCTGGGCACCGGCGAGAGCCTGTTCGCGCTGATCGAGGAACCGGCCCCGTTCCAGCCATTGCGCGTGTGCACGCGGGCCGGCTACACCGGCTGGGTCTACACGCAGAAGGCGGCCGGCCTGCCGGTCATGGGGAGTGCGCACTGCCATGGCCGTTCGTGGGACCTGCGCGAGGTGCGCGCGCTGGCCAGCTACGACTGGAGCCTGGGCTTCATGCGCCGCGAGACCTTCTGGAACTGGGGCTGCATGGGCGGCTGGGTGGACCGCCGGCACACCGTCGGCATGAACCTCGCCGCCGGCGTCAACGAGACCTCGTTCACCGAGAACGGTTTCTGGTACGACAACGAGTTCACGAAGGTGGACCTGGTCGACTTCCGCTTCGACCGCGACATCCCGACGGCGCGGTGGACCATGCGATCGAACGATGGCCGTGTGCACCTCGAGTTCCTTCCGCACGGCAGCCGCGGTGAGCGTCTGCACGCCGGGCTGATGGTGTCGAACTTCAACCAGATGTTCGGTTTCTACACGGGGGAACTGCTCACGGCGTCCGGCAGGAAGGTCAGCGTGGAGAACATCCCCGGTTTCGCCGAGGACCACTACGCCAAGTGGTAGGCGTGGTGCCTGCCCCGACAGCGAGTCCGGCCGCGCCTCCCGGCGCGCCTAATTCTGCAGGTTCTTCACCATCGCGCGGATGACGAAGCGGGGCGTGAACCGCACCAGGAACGCGCCCAGCCAGTTCTTCAGGCCCGGGATCACGATCGGCTTGTTGGCCCGCAGGCCGTCCACGCCGGCGCGGGCGACGGTTTCGGATGTCATCGTCCCCATGCGGAACAACAGGGAGTTCTCCATGTCCGCCTCGGCAGCGAAGCCGGTCGCGGTGGCGCCGGGGCAGAGGCAGGATACGTGCACGCCGCGCTGGCGCACCTCCTCGTACAGGCCCTCGCTGAAGGAGAGCACGTACGCCTTGGTGGCGTAATACACGGTCATCCAGGGACCGGGCTGGAATGCCGCGGTCGAGGCGACGTTGAGGATGCCGCCGCGGCCGCGCTCCAGCATCGCCGGCAGCAACTGGCGGGTCAGCTCGGTCAGCGCGGTGACATTGACCTGCACCATGTTCACCTGCCGCGCGCAGTCCAGTTCCGCGATCGTGCCGCGCAGGCCGAAGCCGGCGTTGTTGACCAGCACATCGATCTGCAGGTTCCGTGACTGCAGTTCCGTGCACAGGGCGGCGACGGCGCCGGCCGCGCCCAGATCCTGCGGGATGACGTCCACCTGCACGCCGTCCTTCCGGCGCAGTTCTTCCGCCAACTGGTTGAGCTTGTCGGTGCTGCGGGCGACCAGCACCAGGTTGCTCTTCTGCGCGGCGAAGATGCGCGCCATGTCCAGGCCGATGCCGGAAGAGGCACCGGTGATCAGTACGGTCTCGCTACTCATAAGTGACTCCGGGTCGGTTTGTTTCAGTACTTGAAATGCTTGATTTCCTCGCCCTTGCTGCCGATCTCGGTCATCGCCTCGATGCCGATGTCGAGATGGATGTCGACCCACTTGCGGGTGACGGTGTGGTCCGATTCCTCGGTCTTCACGCCCTCGGGCGTGATGGGCACATCGGACACCAGCAGCAGGGCGCCGCGCGAGATCTCGTTGTGGTGCCCGACGATGAACAGGGTCGCGGTCTCCATGTCGATGGCGACCGAGGTCAGGCGCTGCAGTTTCTTCAGGAAATCGAGGTCGTGTTCCCAGACCCGCCGGTTGGTCGTGTACACGACCCCGGTCCGGTAATCCAGGTTCCGCTCCACCAGCCGGTCGGACACGAACTTGTGCAGCTTGAAGGAGGGCAGGGCCGGCACCTCGGGCGGGAAGTAGTCGTTGCTGGTGCCCTCGCCACGGATGGCCGCGATGGGCAGGATGAAGTGCCCGATCTCCGTCGATGCCTTGAGGCCGCCGCACTTGCCCAGGAACAGCACGCCCTTGGGCGCGCGTGCGCTGAGCAGGTCCATGATGGTCGCAGCATTGGCGGAGCCGATGCCGAAGTTGATGATGCTCAGGCCGTCGGCATTGGTGGCGGACTGCATGGGCCGGTCGTCGCCGCGGATGTCGCAGCCGAACCGTTCGGAGAATTTTTCCAGGTAATTGCGGAAATTGGTCAGCAGGATGTAGTCGCCGAAGCCGTCGAGCGGCATGCCGGTGTACCGCGGCAGCCAGTTGCGGGCGATCTCGATCCGGTCCGGCATGGCGGTCCCCGTGTCTGCGCCCGGGTCAGCCCCCGAGCTCGTCCCTGAGTCCCGTCACGCGATCAACGTAGCGTTGCATGGCCTCTTCGGAAGAAGTGCCCTTGAGCTTCGCCCACGCCTCGTACTTCGCGCGGCCGATGAAGTCCATCATGCCGGGCTTCTTGCCGCTGACGTCACCCTCGGTGGCCTGCTTGAACAGCGAGTACATCTCCAGCTTCAGCTCGTTGGAGGGCTTGAAGTCCCCCTCGGCGGACTGGACCAGCCTCACGCACTCCTCGAACCGGGCCTTGAGGTCGGACATGTCTGGATCTCCTCTGCTTGCGGCGATGCATGGCTCGCGACCGCCGGCCTGCTGCGAATCAGTGTAGACAGCCGCGCGGGCGTTCGCCTCAGTCGGCCGCCGGATCCACGGGGCTGTCGCCGGCGTTCCGGCCGGTTTCCGGCGCCGCTTTCCCGTCGCACCCCTCACACCCGCCGGGTGCCTCGTCCGCCTGCCCGGCCGCCGCCTTCACGGCGGCTTCCTCGGCGCAGGCCGACTCCGCCTTGCGCTTGAAATAGTCCCGTTCGAACTTCAGCTTGGTGCGGATGGCGTTGGTCTCGACCGTGGTCTTGCCGAGCGCGGAGCCGCCGGCCACGGTCGCCAGGCGCAATTCGTCCTCGGCCTTCTCGAGCTTGGTGCTCCACAGCAGGCACTTGCGCGTGGATTCCGCTTCCTCCAGTGGGATATAGCGGATTTCCGCCCCTGCCGAAGCGGCGATGGACAGCAGGCCTGCGGCCAGCAGGCGTTCGCGATGTCGCACGTGCGGCGTCCTTCCTTGCATGCGGAACACGGCAATCATTCTGCAACAGAATTTCGCCCTAAAGAAACCACCGACACGGCCGTTAGCTTCCTACAGGCAGGTTGCATCTCGTAACGGGGTGGTTTCCGATGATCCTTTCCTCCGCCGCTGTGCCCCCCTCGTTCCTGAAGTTGGGAGGAACGACGGGGGGCCCTGGCGGCTTCCTGCGTGGCCTGGAACCACGCCTGGCCGAAGCGCCCGGTACACCGGTGCGCCAGCGCGAGCAGGGACTGGAATTCCTGTTGCGGCGCGTGCAGGAGCAGCTGGGCCCGGCGCCGCGCGTGCCGGAGGCCTATGCCGCCGCCCGGCCGCTCCCCACCGCCCGCGAGACTGCGGACAACATCCTCGGGTTCGTGCGTTCGCGCCTGCAGCAGGAAGCGGCGCTGGGCGCCGACCCGGAGCGCCTGCAGGGCCTGTTGCAGGCGGCCCGCGATGGGTTCGAGCGCGGCTACCGGCAGGCGCTCGGCGAACTGGAGGCACTCGGCGTGCTGAACGAGGAACTGGCCGCCGACCTCACCGAGACGCGCGACCTGGTGCGCAGCGGACTGGATGGCATGGAACCGGGCCGAGCCGGCGAAACCGTGGTGGCGGCGCCGGTACGCGAACTGGCGAGTTACCAGCGGCAGGTGCGTGCCGTGGAGACCGAGAGCCTGCAGCTGGAGGTACGCACCCGTGACGGCGACCGGGTCCGCATCCAGCTGGAGTCGGTGGATGCCTTCCGCTCGGATGAGTCCATCCTGCATGCTGCCGGCGCGGGTGGCTCCCTGACGCAGGCGCAGTTCAGCGCGTCGCGGCTGTCCAGCGAGCGCTTCAGCATCCGCATCGAGGGCAACCTGGACGAGGACGAGCGCGCGGCGCTGGAGGACCTGCTCGGCCGCGTCGACCGGCTGGCCGACCAGTTCTTCGACGGGGATGCGCAACTCGCGCTGCAGCAGGCCCTGGAACTGGGCTACGACCGCGACGAGATCGCCGGCTTCTCGTTGCGCCTGACGGCGACCGATGTGCGCCAGGTCAGCGAAACCTATCGCCGTGTGCAGGCGCTCGGCGATGGGCCGGAGTTGCCGGCGCGCGGCGCCAGCGAACTGGCGCAGCTCCTGCGGCCACTGGGGCAGTTCCTGCAGTCCGTCCGCGCCAGCGAGCAGGCCGCGGACGCGCTCGGCCGCCCGGGCCAGCTGCTGCGCCAGTTGCTGGAAGGCACGCTGAGCCTGGTGGATACCGGGGAGCCGCTGCTGGCCGCCGACCGCGCCCTGCTGGACCTGATCGGTGACGGCGAGGACCGCACGGACGATGACGAAATGAAGAATGATCCCGAACCGGCACTGAACGAGGCCGCCTGAACCGGTTCAGGCGGCTGGCTCCGGGTCCTTTTCCTCCCCGCCTTCCAGCTCTGCGATCTGCTGCTTGAGCGCCGCGATGCGCGCTTCACGCCCCGGGGTTCCCATCGGCGCCTGGATGAGCAGCGAACAGGCAGACCGGAAATCGCGGATCGCTTCGCGCCGGTCTCCCGTGGCGAGCCGTTCCTGCGCCCGTTCCTCCACCAGCCGGATATCGAGCAGCACCCGCGACAGGCGCAGGTGTGCCTGGGCCTCGGCCAGGCGTGCGCTGCTGATGCGGTCGCGGGCGTGCAATTCGCGGTACACCGCCGCGGCGTCCTCCAGGCCCGCCTTGACCTCCGCCAGGTTCAAACCGGCGTCGGCGAGACCGGTGCGGGTGTGCCGGTAGGCGGCCGCCTCCGCGTCCAGGGCCTGGGCGTGCTGGCTGTGCGGGTCGCAGGCGGTCAGCGACCGGGTGTGGAAGCGGCGCACCTGGTTCAGTTCCTCGGCCAGTGCGGGATGCTCGTCCGCCACGTCCAGTGCGCGGATGACCCGGGCCAGGCGTTCGGTCTGCCGCGAATGCCGGCGCACCAGCTTCCGGCGCCGCTTCTCGCGTTCCGCGCGGTAGTGGGAATACGCCGCCAGGCACAGCGAGCCGACCGCGATCAGGGCCAGCAGCATCAATATCAAGAAGCTTTCCATGCCGGTAGTTTGCAGTGGATCGTGTGTTGTGCAAGCGCCGGTTCCGGGGAATTTCCGGTGCTTCCGGCGGGGCGGGGTGTGCAGGCCGGATTTTCTGGCTACTCTTGACCCTGCCTTGGGGGCGACTGTATACATCTCGCACCCCGGGCCCGGCCCCGAAGCAACGATTGTTCATCAATTGAACAAAAACCCCATCTGATCCGAGGGAACAGCAGCCAGTGAGCAGCAGGAAGGGAATCAGACCAGGACGATGTCCGGCGCGCTCCGCCGCCGGACGGTCCCGGTGCATCGCGAACACCGGCGAGGCGGCCTGCCGTCGCGGGCGGCGGCACTGATGGCGAAATCGCTGGTTATCGTGGAGTCGCCTGCCAAGGCGCGCACCATCAACAAGTACCTCGGCTCCAGCTACAAGGTGAAGTCGAGCGTCGGGCACATCCGTGACCTGCCCACCGGCGGTGGCGGCAAGTCCGCGGCCGATCCGAAGGAGCGCGCCCGCCAGGCGAAGCAGACCCGCGAACTGACCCGGGACATGACCGAGGCGGAGAAGAAGCGGTTCAAGGAGCGCAAGGCACGCGAGCAGGTGATCCGCCGCATGGGCATCGACCCAAACAACGACTGGGACGCGAATTACGACGTTCTCCCGGGCAAGGAGAAGGTGGTCGAGGAACTGCGGCGTGAGGCCGAGAAGGCCGAGCGGGTCTACCTCGCCACTGACCTCGACCGCGAGGGGGAGGCGATCGCCTGGCACCTGCGCGAGGTGATCGGTGGCGACGAGAGCCGGTTCCGGCGGGTGATGTTCAGCGAGATCACCAAGAAGGCGATCCAGGAGGCGTTCCAGGAGCCGGTCCAGCTCGACATGAACCGGGTCAATGCCCAGCAGGCGCGCCGTTTTCTCGACCGCATCGTCGGTTTCATGGTGTCGCCCCTGCTGTGGGAGAAGATCGCCCGCGGGCTGTCCGCCGGGCGGGTGCAGTCGGTGGCGGTGCGCCTGATCGTCGAGCGCGAACGCGAGATCCATGCGTTCAACCCGGAGGAATTCTGGCAGGTGCACGCGGACCTCGCCCACAGCGCGGGTCTCGTGCGTTTCGAGGTCAGCAAGGCCGGCGGGAACAATTTCCGGCCGACCAGCAAGGAGGAGACCGACCGGGCGCTGGCGGCCCTGCGCCTGGCTGCGTTCGAGGTGGCGAAGCGCGAGGACAAGCCGACCTCCAGCCGGCCGTCCGCCCCGTACATCACGTCCACGCTGCAACAGGGCGCGAGCACGCGGCTCGGCTTCGGCGTGAAGAAGACCATGACACTGGCGCAGCGGCTCTACGAGGCCGGCTACATCACCTACATGCGGACCGACTCCACCCACCTGAGCAACGACGCGCTGGCGTCGTGCCGCCAGCATATCCAGGAGCATTACGGCGAGAAGTACCTCCCCGAGCAGCCCAATGTCTACGCCAGCAAGAAAGGCGCGCAGGAAGCGCACGAGGCAATCCGTCCCACCAACGTCGGCCTGAGGAAGGAGGCGCTGGATGGCGTGGACGAGGACGCGAAGCGCCTGTATGACCTGATCTGGCGGCAGTTCGTGGCCTGCCAGATGACGCCGGCGCGATTCATCTCGACCACCGTCACCGTCAGCGGCGGCGACTACGAACTGCGCGCGAAGGGCCGGATCGTCGAGTTCGACGGGCACCTGCGGGTGCTGGCCGCAGGGCGCCGCGATGACGATGTCGAACTGCCGGAACTGGCGGTCGGCGACGCCCTGAAGCTGGAGGAACTGATTCCCTCCCAGCACTTCACCAAGCCGCCGCCGCGTTACTCCGAGGCGGCGCTGGTCAAGGAACTGGAAAAACGCGGCATCGGCCGCCCGTCCACCTACGCGGCGATCATCTCGACCATCCAGGATCGTGGCTACGTCGCGGTGAAGAACCGGCGCTTCTATGCCGAGAAGCTGGGCGAGATCGTCACCGACCGGTTGATCGAGAATTTCACCGACCTCATGGATTACGGTTTCACCGCCGGCATGGAGGAGCAACTCGACGCGGTTGCCACCGGCAGCCACGACTGGAAGAAACTGCTGGACGCCTTCTACGCCGATTTTCAGGAGAAGCTGGAACGCGCCGGCGACCCGGAGAAGGGCATGCGTGGCAACCCGCCGGTGGAGACGGACATCCCCTGCGCGAAGTGTGGCCGACCGATGCAGATCCGCACCGCCAGCACCGGCGTGTTCCTGGGGTGCTCGGCCTATGCGCTGCCGCCGAAGGAGCGCTGCAAGCACACCATGAACCTGGTGCACGGTGACGAGATCGCCGACGCCGACAAGGACGAGGAGGCCGAGGCCCGCATCCTGCGCACCCTGCACCACTGCGGCAGGTGCAACGCGGCGATGGATTCATTTCTCATCGACGAGACGCGCAAGCTGCACATCTGCTCGCGCAATCCGGACTGTCCCGGCTTCGAGGTGGAAACGGGCAAGTTCAAGATCAAGGGCTATGACGGCCCGGTGATCGAGTGCGACAAGTGCGGCGCGGAAATGCAGCTCAAGGCCGGCCGTTTCGGCAAGTTCTTCGGCTGCACCAACAGCGAATGCAAGAACACCCGCAAGCTGCTGCGTAACGGGCAGCCGGCGCCGCCGCGCGCCGACCCCGTGCCGATGCCGGAACTGGCCTGCGAGAAGGTGGAAGACCACTACGTGCTGCGTGACGGCGCCTCCGGAATCTTCCTGGCAGCCAGCCAGTTCCCCAAGCACCGGGAGACGCGCGCGCCGCTGGTCAGGGAGGTCCGCCCGCACCGGGAGGAACTGGACGAGAAGCTGCGCTATCTCGCCGACGCGCCGGAGCAGGACCCGGACGGCAATCCGGCTGTGTACCGCTACAGCCGCAAGTCTGCCGAGCAGTACGTCATGTCCGAGCACGACGGCAAGGCGACCGGCTGGTCCGCCCATTTCGTCGATGGCAAGTGGGTGGAGAGCATCTCGAAGCCACGCACGCGCAAGGCCGCTGCGAAGAAGGGTGGTGCGCGCAAGAAGCCGGCGTCCGGGCGGAAGAAGGCGACCGCCTCCTGACCGGCGCGGCTTGTCCGGCGGTCCGGGGGTCCTTACCCTGAAGGCATGAATCCCTGGCTGTCTCGCGCAACCGAAAAGATGCATTTCGCCGGCCTCGCGCTGGAGGCTGCCGCGCAGGCGTCCGCCGACGGCTCGGTGGCCAGCCGGCCGCGGACCGCGATGCTCGAAGAGGCCGCGCTGATGCACGCGTGGGGCGGTTGCCTCGCCATGCTCAACGCGGTCGCCGTCCATCTGAACCTGCCGGCCAGTGACGAGGAGCCCGACCTGCGCAGGCTGCTCACCCTGGCTCGCGGCAACGGTGTCCATGCCGAGGCCCTGACCGAGATGCAGGTGTTGCGGCAGGATCCGGCCAGCTGGCTCAACCAGCTGGAGGCGAAAGCACGCACGACCTGGCAGGTGCGCGTACGCCGGCAACAGGCACCTCAGGACACCGGACTGATCGCCAGTTCGGCCGTGCCGCAGGCGCGGGAGGACGCGGCCCCCACGGTGCTGGTCGCTGCCGCCCACGATTTCCTGGAACGGCACAAGGCCACGATGGAAGAGTGGTAGGAAAGCTAAACGGCTGATCTGTCAGTACAAATCCGGCGTCACATTCACAGGCGGCCTGCCTTCGTGATAGCATGGTCCACAGGACGGACGGGAATAAACCCTGTTCTCACCGGACTGGCGGGTGATATGGCGGCAGCAGTGTTGGAAATCGTGGAAATCGGCGACGGGCGCGTGGCGCTACGGCGCGCGGATGGTGAGGGCGAGCCCCTGGTCTCCATCCAGTTCTCCGACGAGGCGGTGGCCTACCTGCGCGACGCCCACGTCGACATCGCCCGCGCAATGATCAACACCGGCATCCAGATCGTCGGCAAGATGACCGAGGAGATCGTCCGCGACGAGGACGAGTCCGCGGAGTCGGAACTGCCCGCCGGTGAAATGATTCACTGACCGGCGCACTGCGCCCCGTTCAGCGCCGGATCACCCCCACTGCATGCCCCTCGATGGCGAGCTGCCGTTCGCTGAGATCCACCTCGATCGGCGCGTAGTCGTCGTTCTCGGGTAACAGCCACACGGTGTTGCGCTTGCGCTGGTAGCGCTTCACCGTCACCTCCTGGTCCACCCGCGCCACCACGATCTGGCCGTTGCGCGCCTCGGAATCCCGGTGCACCGCCAGCAGGTCGCCGTCGAGAATGCCCGCATTGCACATGCTGTCGCCCTTCACCCGGAGGAAGTAGTCGGCAGACGGCGAAAAGAAGTTGCCCGGCAGTTCCACGTACCCCTCGATGTGCTGGTCGGCGAGGATGGGTTCCCCGGCGGCCACGCGGCCGATCACCGGCAGCCCCTCGGGCGCCACCGCCAGTCGGATGCCACGTGACTGCCCGGGAAGCAGTTCGATGTAGCCCTTGCGCTCCAGTGCACGCAGGTGATCCTCGGCGGCATTGGCCGATCGGAAGCCCAGCTGACGGGCGATCTCGGCGCGGGTGGGCGGGTAGCCCTCGTCCTCGATGGTGGACTGGATCAGCTGCAGGATCTCCTGCTGCCGGGGGGTCAACGCGGTTTCCATGACATGCTCCTGCTGCTTCCTGCATCAGTGGGGCCGGGCCGGCGTATCACCGGCCCGTACTGTGATTATATACAGCTTCGCGGCGCATGCCAGCCGCGCGCAAGCGCGGCGGCTGTGGAAGAGCGGGGCCCGGGGGCGGCGTGCTGGCCGGATCAGGCCTCGGCCCAGGCAAGGAAGTCCGGCGGTTCGATGTCGTTGAGCGGCCCGGACCAGTTCTCGAGCAGCGGGATGTCCTCCACCGCGAGGTGGTCCTCCCGATCCAGCTCGTATGCATCGCGCCAGTCCTGCGGCTCCCCCAGCGACTGCAGCATCAGGCCATTCCAGGTATCGAGATCATACTCGTCCACGTCTCCGTCCCGGAACTGGATTTCCACCGTCTCCTGGACCGGATCCACCGCGACCACCTCGAAGATCACGCCGGTTTCCAGATCCTGGAACCAGCCCCCAACGCTCGGTAGCAGGTGATGCATGAAATTCTCCCTTTCGATGTTTCCTTTCCTCAGCCCTTTAATCATGCGTCGAAATCGGCTTCCTTCAAGCGGTCCATATCGGGGCGTGATGTGCCATTTTCAACCATTGCGCCCGGGCCGTTGCACCGTCAGAAAACGCGAAAGCAAAAGAAATCAAAACGGTAGATTTTCTGCTTGTGGTTGCGCCTCACGAGCCGAGTCGATTTTTAATTGTTCCAGCGCATAAAAAGACCTTTTATCAATGCCAATCTGTCTAAAAAAATCCTGTTGTCATATATTTTTTGAGCAGTAGGGCGGAACACGTGTGGAAATGGCGCAGGATTCATGGTCAACCGGATAGCGGACTGGGTACTGGCCCACCGGGTGGTCTGCGTCGTGCTGGCGCTGGCGCTGGTGGCCGCGTGCAGTTACGGGGTCCGGTACCTGCGCACGACCGTGGACTACCGCGTCTATTTCGGCCCCGAGAATCCGCAGCTGCGCGCCTTCAATGCGATGCAGGAGCAGTACTCCAAGGATGACAACATCCTGATCGCCATCGCGCCGCAGTCCGGCGGCGTATTCGAGCCGCGCATCCTCGATCTGGTGGAGCGCATCACGCAGGCGGCCTGGACGACGCCGCACTCGCAGCGGGTCGACTCGATCGCCAACTTCCCCTACAGCCATGCCGAGGGCGACGACCTGGTCGTCGAGTATCTCTTCGAGAATCCGCTGGAGATGAGCGCGGAACTGCGCAACCGGCGTCGCCACGCGGCCTACCTCGAGCCGGTGCTGATGCAGGCGCTGCTGTCCGGTGACGGGGCGGTCACCGGGGTGCACATCACCATCAACCTGCCGCGGAAGAACCAGAACCAGGAGGTGTTCGAGGCCGTCACCCACGTGCGCGAGATGCTGGCGGAATTCGCCCGCGAGTACCCGGACGTGTCCTTCCACCTGGTCGGCCAGACCATGCTCAACGCGTCCTTCCCCGAGGCCATGCGGGCGGATGCGAAGAACCTGTACCCGGTGATGATCGGCATGATCGTGGTGGCGCTGCTGCTGTTCCTGCGCAGTTTCGGCGGGGTGCTGGCGACCATGCTGGTGGTGATCTTTGCCAGCCTGTCGGGCATGGGCGCGATCGGTTACTCGAGGGTGGAACTGGCGCCCGTGGCCGTGGGCGCGCCATTGATGATCATGACCCTCTCGGTGGCCGACTGCGTGCACCTGCTGGTGACCTATTTCCAGTCATACGAGCGCCTGGGGGACCGCGTGGAGGCCATGCGCGAGAGCCTGCGCTACAACCTGCAGCCGATCTTCCTGACCACGCTCACCACCGCCATCGGCTTCCTGTCGCTGAATTTCAGTGACTCGCCGCCGTTCCACACGCTCGGCAACATGGTCGCCATCGGCGTGCTGGTCGCGTTCGTCCTGTCGGTACTGTTCCTGCCGCCGCTGATGACGGTGCTGCCGGCCGGGAGCAGGAACCGGCGCCGGCTCAGCGCCGGCCCGATGACCCGCTTCGCCCACTGGGTCATCGCGTACCGCCGCCCGCTGCTGGCCGGCAACCTGGCGATCGCCATCTTCCTGGTGCTGCTGATTCCCACCAACACGCTCAACGACAGCCCGATCGACCAGTTCGAGCGCGGCCTGCAGTTCCGCGAGGACGCGGAATTCGTCAACCGCAGGCTCACCGGGGTCAGCTACCTGAACTACTCGCTCTACGCGGGCCGCGAGAACGGCGTGACCGATCCGGAATACCTGCAGACGGTTGACAATTTCGTGCGCTGGCTGCGCGCACAGGAGCGGGTGCGGCACGTCAATGCGTTCACGGATGTCATGAAGCGGCTGAACCGCAACATGCACGGCGACGACCCGGCCTGGTACCGCCTGCCCAAGGACCAGGCGCTGGCGGCGCAGTACATGCTGCTCTACGAGATGTCCCTGCCGTTCGGCCTCGACCTCACCAACCAGGTGTCCTTCGACAAGGCCTACACCAAGGTGTCCATCAACCTGAACAAGTCCGATGCCAACCAGATCATCGAGATGGACCGCCGTGCCCAGCAGTGGCTGCGCGAGAACGCCCCGGAATACATGTGGACCGAGGGCGCCAGCGCCAACCTCATGTTCGCCCACATCTCCAGGCGCAACATCACCAGCATGCTGGTCGGGCTGTGCGCGGCGCTGGTGCTGATCTCGGCGATCCTGCTCGTGGCGCTGCGCTCGGTGCGCATGGGCATCATCAGCCTGGTGCCCAACCTGATCCCGCTGGGGATCGCCTTCGGTGCCTGGGCGCTGATCTCCGGCGAGGTCGGGCTCGGCATTGCCACCACCATGGGGATGACCATCGGCATCGTCGTCGACGATACCGTGCATTTCCTCAGCAAGTACCTGCGCGCGCGGCGCGAGCGGGGCCTGAATAGCGAGCAGGCTGTCGTCTATGCTTTCGAGACGGTAGGCATCGCACTGGTGGGCACCACCATCGTCCTGAGCGCCGGTTTCGCCATCCTGACCGGCTCGTTGTTCAAGATCAGCGTCGACCTGGGCGCCATGAGCACGCTGACCATCCTGCTCGCTTTCCTGGTCGATTTCCTGTTCCTTCCACCCCTGTTGATGTACATGGAGAAAACCGATGAAGATGACCAAACTGCTGCCCCCGTTGCTGCTTAGCCTGGCCCTGCCGGCCGCGAGCCTGGCGGAAACGCCCGAGGAGAAGGGCCTGGCGATCGCCAAGGAGGCCGAACGCCGCGACGAGGGCTGGGGCGACAGTTCCGCCACCATGCAGATGATCCTGCGCAACAAGCGTGGCGACGAGAGCGTGCGCGACCTGCGCAGCAAGTCGCTGGAGATCCCGGATGACGGCGACAAGTCGATGATCATCTTCGACTCGCCGCCGGACCAGGAAGGCACCGCACTGCTGACCTTCAGCCACAAGACCGGCCCGGACGACCAGTGGCTGTTCCTGCCGGCGCTCAAGCGCGTCAAGCGGATCGCCTCGAAGAACAAGTCCGGCCCGTTCGTGGGCAGCGAGTTCGCCTTCGAGGATCTCAGCTCGCAGGAGATCGAGAAGTACACCTACAAGTACCTGCGCGATGAACCGTGCGAGGGTGGCACCTGTTTCGTCACCGAGCGGTACCCGACCGACGAGTACTCCGGCTACACCAAGCAGATCGCCTGGACCGACCAGGCCGAGTACCGGCCCTGGAAGATCGAGTTCTATGACCGCAAGAAGACGCTGCTGAAGACGCTGACCTTCTCCGGCTACAAGCAGTACCTGGACAAGCACTGGCGGCCGGCGAAGATGGTGATGGTGAACCACCAGACCGGCAAGAGCACCGAACTGGTCTTCAGTGACTACAAGTTCAAGAGCGGCCTGTCGGATTCCGACTTCACCCAGAACAGCCTGAAGCGGGCGCGGTGACCATGCGCGCCTCCGGAGCGATCGCCCTGGCGCTGGTGCTGGCGTTGCCGGATTCCGGCAGCGCCCGCACCAAGCAGGACATGGAACTCGGCAGCGAACTGCGCGTGTTTGCGCAGACCGGCATGCAGGGTCAGGAGCAGGTCGTTCCCTCCGGCCGTTTCCAGTTCGGCTACTACACCAATGAACTGTCAGAGGAAAGCGACCAGGCGTTCGAGTTCGTGTTCCACGGCCGTTGGGACGAGCAGGACGACCAGCGCACCCACGCCGACATCCGTGAACTCAGCTGGCTGTACGTGGGCGACGGCTGGGAGCTGCGCATGGGCGCGCGCAAGGTGTTCTGGGGCGTGGTGGAGTCCCTGCACCTGGAGGACATCATCAACCAGACCGACCTGGTGGAGAACATCGACGGCGAGGACAAGCTCGGCCAGCCGATGATCAACCTGTCGCTGGTGCGTGATTACGGCATCTTCGATTTCTTCGTGTTGCCGTACTTCCGCGAGCGCACCTTTCCCGGCGCGGAAGGGCGCCTGCGCACACCTTACCCGGTGGATACGGACAACCCCATCTACGCCTCCGGCGCGGAGGAATGGCACACCGACTTCGCGGTGCGCTGGGTGCATACGCTGGGGGATGTGGACATCGGCCTGAGCCATTTCTCCGGCACGTCCCGGGAACCGTTGCTGACGCCGCGCATCCGTATCACCGGTTTGCCGCCGATCGTGTCGGACCCGCTGGTGGCCGGCACGCTGCCGCCGGCGCTGGTTGCCGCGATCACGCCACTGCTGGGCACGCCGGCGGTGGATATCGACCTGCTGCCGGTCTACCACACCATCGACCAGACCGGTTTGGAAATGCAGTACATCTGGGAAGACTGGGCGTTCAAGCTCGAGGCGATCTCGCGTTCGGGGCAGGGCGAGCGCTACGCTGCCGCCGTGGCCGGTTTCGAGTACACGCGCGTGGGCATCTTCGACACCCGCATCGACCTCGGCTGGGTGGTGGAATACCTGTGGGACGAGCGCCAGGAGGACGCGCCCGGCTTCTTCGAGCAGGACATCCTGTTCGGCACCCGCTGGGCGTTCAACAACACCGCCAGCACCGACATGCTGCTGGGCGTCATCTGGGACCCGGAAACGGAGGAGAAGGTGTTCAGCGTCGAGGCCAACCACCGCATCGGCTCGCACTGGAAGTTGCAGGTCGACGGGCGCTGGTTCTCCAGCGGTCACCGCGCGCCGCGCACCGATGCCGAGACCTTTGCCGCGGTGGTGGCCCGGGACCCCAACCGGAAGATGGTATTCGTCGAGGACGACGACTTCATCCAGATCGAGCTGATCCGGTATTTCTGAGAGCATGGCCGGCATGGAGGAACCCCGCCAGATCGCCGTACTGCTGCTGACCTGCCCGGACCGCAAGGGGCTGGTGTCGCGGCTGTCGCATTTCGTGTACGAGCGCGAGGGCAACATCCTCGACCTCGATGAGCACGTGGATGCGGAGGCCGGCCGCTTCTTCATCCGGGTGGCCTGGGACATGGCGGGTTTCACGCTCGGGCGCGAGAAGCTGGCGGCGGCCATCACGCCGCTGGCGGACGAATTCGGCGCCAGCTGGAGCATCCACTACAGCGACGAGACCGCCCGGGTCGCGGTGCTGGTCTCGCGCCAGGATCACTGCCTGCAGGAGATCCTCTGGCGCCACCAGCTGGGCGAGTTCGCCATCGACATCCCGCTGATCGTCTCCAACCACGCCGACCTCGCGCCCCTGGCGGAGCAGCACGGCATCCCGTTTCACTGCCTGCCGGTGAAGCCGGAGAACCGGGCGGCGCAGGAGGCACAGCTGCAGGAACTGCTCACGGAAGCGCAGATCGACACCGTGGTGCTGGCGCGCTACATGCAGATCCTCAGCGCGGATTTCGTCTCGCGCTGGGAGAACCGCATCATCAACATCCACCATTCGTTCCTGCCTGCCTTCGCGGGCAGTGACCCCTACCGGCAGGCTTTCCAGCGTGGCGTGAAGGTGATCGGCGCGACCAGCCACTACGTGACGGCGGACCTCGACGAGGGGCCGATCATCGAGCAGGAGATCGCGCGCATCTCCCACCGCGACTCGGTGCCGGACCTCAAGCGCAAGGGCCGCGACCTCGAGCGCCTGGTGCTCGCGCGCGCGCTGCGGCTGCACACGGAGAGCCGCGTCATCGTCTGTAACGGCAAGACGATCGTCTTCGACTAGTCCTTCAGCATCCGGTAGCGCAGCGGTTCGGCGACGTTCTTCACCGTCGCCTGCAGCGGTTCGCCGAAATGTTCCGGCTGCGCCAGCGTCTCGCAGAAGCCCTCCGTGCAGAGGATCTCGTCGCATTTCGCCAGCCCCTGCAGGCGGGCCGTGTTGTTCATGCCCGAACTGAAGCCGGTGTAGTCGTCGTTGGGCCCGAACAGGCCGACGAACAGCGGGCAGTAATTGAGACCGACGGCGACGCCCACCGGCATGCGTACGCCGCGCAGCAGCTGCGAGGTCTCGTGCAGGCGGGCGGTGTAGTCGCGGATGCGCCGCGCGGCCTCGACGGCGCCGCTGCAGAGGTTGCGTCCGTCGCGGTCGAAGAAGGGCGGTCCCCACAGGCCGATCACGCAGTCGCCGACCATCTTGTCGAACACGCCACCGCACTGCCAGATGATGTCCACCACCTGCGCGCTCCACTCGTTGACCAGTGCGCCGATCCGGTCCGGGTTGCGCAGCTCCTGTTCCGACAGGCGAGTAAAGCCGGAGATGTCGGCGTACATTACCGCGCACGCCTGTTCGCGCGCCTCCAGGAAGCGGTCGCGGTAGCCTTCCTGGCCCATCAGCCGCAGCACCACGGCGGGGGAGAAGAACTGCGACAGCAACTGCTGTTCACGGTTGAAGTCGACGATGCGCTGGCGCAGGATCTGCGCGAAGTTCTCCAGCATGTCGCGGTCGTAGGTGTTGAACTCGCCGGTGCGGTTGGCGACCAGCAGCCGTCCCACGACGTGGGACTCGGCGACCCCGCTGATCAGGACGTTCTCGCGCACGGCGCCGATGCCGAATTCGCCGAGCCAGCTGCGGTCGCCGCCGTCGAGCATACCGCGCAGTTTTTCCTCCAGTTCCGAGGGCGCCCGCAGTTCGTCGGTGAAGGAGTCGTGGCGCAGTTCGCGGCCCTGCACGATCCGGTAGTTCAGGGCATTGCGGCGCCGTGCGCTGAGGCCGCGGAAGACCAGCACGAGGTCCTCGAACCGCACCTGTTCCTGCAGCAGCCCGACCGCGATGGCGACGCCCTGCGACAGCACCGGGTGCGCCAGCGCGCGCATGAGCCCTTCCTGCAGCCCCTGCTTGCGCCGAGAACGCTCGATGTCGGCAAGAAAGTTGTCGACCAGTTCACACCAGGTCTCGAGCAGGGCCTGCAGTTCTTCCGGATCGCGCGACCGGTCGGGCACGCGGATCGCCGCCTGCCCGAAGTCGCTGCCGGCGACATCGATGCGCTGCGCCAGCAGCTGCCCCTGCCCGTCGGCCTGGTGGAAATGGCGTTGGGTCCCGGTCGCTTCCACGATATGACCGGCCGAGCCGGACAGGTCCTCGCCCCAGCCGTGGTCGGACAGTTCCAGGTCCTCGTTGAAGGTGCGCACCCAGGCACCGCTGGCGCCGCTGTGCGCGCAGAGGATGGGCATCAACTGGGCGAGGGCGCGCTGCAGCGGCAGCCGGTCGCGGATGGCCGCCTCGAGCGCATCATCGGTTTCCCGGCCCAGCGCGTGGCAGGCGCGCAGCCGTTCCAGTTCTCCCATGGGCCATCACTCCGGTCCGGTCCCGGTGCGACAAGCACCCGGCCGTCAACTATATTCATGAGGTTCCGGCTGCCGCGCAAGTACCTGATTCAATGCTGTTTCGAGCCCGATTGATCGTGCTGGTCGCCTGCCTCGCGGGGTGGTTGCCGGCTACGCTGCACGCCGCCAGCCTGCCGCGCTGGAACGTGGGCATCGTGCTGGACGGGCCGTGGCGGCGCGAATCGCAACTGCAGGCGCTGGAGGTCATGAAGCGCGAGGTGCGCCTGCTCACCGAGGGCGAGTTCGACGTGCGCTTCCCGGCGGAGAAGCAACTGCATGGCGACTGGACCCTGGACGGTGTCAATCGCGCGCTCGACCGCCTGCTGGCCGATCCCGGGGTCGACATCGTGCTTGCACTGGGTGTTGCCGCCTCCGGCGAGGCGGCGCGGCGCCGGCAGCTGCCCAAGCCGGTGATGGCGCCGGTCATCATCGGCATCCAGCCGGGCCTGCCGTTCGAGCAGGGGGTTTCGGGCAAGAGGAACCTGAACTACCTGTACTCGTTCAACAAGACGCCCTCCGATGTGCTGCTGCTCAACGACCTGACCCGGTTCAAGCGGCTGGCGTTCATCATGGAGCCGCTCACCGCCAGCCTGCTCGAGCAGTACGACATGGACACGCTGCTGCGCCAGATCCCGGCCGAGGAACTGACGGTCGTACCGGCCGGGGGAACGCCGGAGGAGGTGGTCGCGCGGATTCCCGGGGATGCCGACGCGGTGATCTTCGGGGCGGTGTTCCAGTGGTCGGAGGAGGAGGTCGGCCGTCTCGCCCGCCTGCTCATCGAGCGGGGCCTGCCCTCGCTGTCCGTGATGGGCGGCGAGGAGATCGCGCACGGGATGCTGGCGGCAACCACCAGCGCAGCCGATCGCCTGCGGCTGATCCGGCGGATCGCCATCAACCTGCAGCGCATCATGCTGGGCGAGGACCCGGGCCAGATCGGGGTGGAGTTCCGCGAGACGGTGCGGCCGGTCATCAACATGACCACCGCCCATGCGCTGGGCATCTCGCCCACCTTCGACCTCATGAACAGTTCCGACCTGGTCGGTGATCCGGACACCGCCGAGTACGAGCCACTGACCTTCGCCGAGGCGGTGCGCGAGGCGCTCGCGGGCAACCGCGCGCTGGACACCGCCACGCTGGGCCTGGCCGTGGAGCGGGAAGACATCGCGCGTGCGCGCGCCGACCTGCTGCCAGCGCTGGAGGCCGGCCTCGCGGGCCGGCAGATCGACAGCGACCGCGCGGCCTCGTTCGGGGGCGCGAGCCCGGAATACCTCACCACGGCCTCCCTCACGCTCCGGCAGCTGATCTATGCCGAGCCGGTCTGGGCCAACCAGCGGATACAGCGCCTGTTGCAGCACGCCCGCGAGCACGAATACCAGGCACAGGTGCTTGATGTCGCGCTGGAAACCAGCCTGTCCTACCTGAACCTGCTCCGGGCCCAGGAACTCGCCCGCATCCGCGGGGAGGATCTCGATTTCACCCGCTCCAATCTCGAACGCGCCCGCACCCGCGTGCAGCTGGGCGCGGGGAACCGCTCCGAGGTGTACCGGTGGGAGAGCCAGCTCGCCGGTGCGCAGGCCCAGCTCATCAGCGCGAATGTATCCATTTCGCAGGCCCGGGTGGACCTCAGCCGGCTGGTCAACCGCGCGCTCGAGACGCGCTACCGCACCGTCAACCCGACGCTCGCGGACCCGCACTTCCTGGTTTCCCACAAGCGCTTCCTGCAATACATCACCACGCCCGCGGCGGTCCGCGTGCTGCGCGAGTTCCTGGTGCAGGAGGGCATGCAGAATGCGCCGGAACTGCGGCAACTCGATACCGCCGTCGAGGCGCAGGAGCGGGCGCTGGAATCCGCCCGCAAGGTGTACACGCACCCGCAGGTCGGCCTGCAGGCGGAGGTCAACGAGATTCTTTCCCGCAGCGGGCAGGGCCTCAACCCGGAGCCGGTGACGATTCCCGGGTTCGGCACTTTTCCCGGGCAGGCGGCGGACGTGGACAACACGCAGTGGCAGGTCGGCGTCTCCGCCACGCTGCCGCTCTACCAGGGAGGCGCCCGCAGTTCCGATGTCCGGCGCAACGTCGCCGAGCTGAGCCGGCTGCAGATGCAGCGGGACGAGGTGCGCCAGGGCATCCAGGCGCGCATCCTGGCTTCGACCTACGCCGCCGGCGGCGCCTACGCCAACATCGACTTCGCCAGCCGGCGCGACGAGTCGGCGCGCAGCAACCTCGAACTGGTCACCGACGCCTACACGCGTGGCGCCGTCTCCATCATCGAACTGCTCGATGCCCAGAACGCCGCCGTCAGCGCGAAGTCCGCCGCCGCCAACGCGGTGTTCGACTTCCTCGTCGAGTTCATGCGCCTGCAACGCGCGGTCGGCGCCTTCGATTTCCTGCTGACGTCTGAAGAGCGCCAGCAGGTCTACGACCGGATGGACCATTTTTTTGATGCGCGCGGCATCCGGCCCGCCGAGCTGGACCCGAGCTGAGGAGAACTGCATTGTCTGCCACGAATTCACGCAGCCGGCTGCCGGCCGGCCTGGCCGTTGCGCTGGTGCTGTTGCTCCCGGGTTGCGAGCAGCAGCAGCCCGTCCTCGAGGAGATCATCCGGCCGGTTCGCTATACCACCGTGCAGCCGACGACTGCGCGCGAGATGCGGGTCTATACCGGCACCTCGCGCGACACGGCCGCCACCCGCATGAGTTTCCGTGTCGCCGGTCGGATTGCCGAGCTGAACATCCGGATCGGGGATCGCACCGAGAAGGACCAGGTGATCGCGCGCCTGGATGCCGCCGACCTGCGCCTGCGGGTCCAGGAGGCGCGGGCCGCACTGGACCAGGCCAAGGCGAACCAGCGGAACGCGAGTTCGGTGCTGGCGCGTGTCCGCGGCCTGTACGAGAACAACAATGCGTCGCGCAACGAACTGGACGGCGCCCGCGCCAACGCCGAGGCCGCCGACGCGGCGGTCGCCTCGATTCTCAACCAGCTGCGGCTGGCGGAGCGGCAGCTCGGCTACGCCGTGCTGCACGCGCCGGCCCGGTGCGACGTCGCCCGGGTGGACATCGAGGTGAATGAGAATGTCGCCGCCGGCCAGCCGGTCGCGCTGCTCGGCTGCGGTGGCGAGACCGAGGTGCGGGTGCAGGTGCCGGGGAGCGTTTCCTACGGCATCCGGCAGGGCGACAAGGTCGAGGTGCGCTTCGCGGAGATCGACAACGTGGTCTACCCCGCCACCGTGACCGAGGTGGGGGTTGCCGCGACCGAGGTCGGAACGACATTTCCGGTCACCGTGAAGATCGACGAGGAACCGATCGCCCTGCGATCGGGTCTGTCCGGCGAGGTCACCTTCAGGATTGGCTCGCGGGACGACGACAGCCGCATCATCCTGCCGTTATCCGCGGTGGGTGGGCACGTCGACGGGCACTTCGTCTACGTGCTCAAGGATCCCGACCAGCCTGTCACCACCGTCGAGCGGCGCATGGTGAAGGTCGGCGATCTCACCGGGCAGGGCATGCATATCCTGGAAGGGATCGCGCCGGGCGAGAAGGTCGTGACCGCCGGGGTCAGCCAGTTGCGGGACGGTGAGCGCGTGCGCGTGCTGGACCGCCTGGAGGAACGCGCGTGACGCTCACCGAGGGCGCCATCAAGTACAACCGGGTCACGCTGGTCCTGCTGGCGGCCACGTTCATCTTTTCCATGCTCGCCTGGAACAGCATGTCGCGGTCAGAGGACCCCAAGCTGACCTTCCGCTTCGCGCAGATTCTCACCTACCTGCCCGGCGCGAGTCCGCGGCGCATGGAGGAGCTGGTCACCGACAAGATCGAGAAGGTGCTGCAGGAGGTGCCGGAACTGGATCACCACTACAGCACCTCGAAGACGGGCGTGTCCATCGTCATGTTCCAGATCCAGGACCGCTATTTCGACCTGCAGCCGATCTTCGACAACGTGCGCCGCAAGCTGAACCGGGTGCGGGAGGAACTGCCCAGCGGCGTGATCGGGCCGGATCTCAACGACGAGTTCGGCGACGTGTTCGGTATCGTCATGACGCTGACCGGCGAGGGCTACAGTCGCGCGCAGCTCAAGGATGTCGCCGAGGACGTGCGCGACGACCTGCTCGTGCTCGACGAGGTCTCCAAGGTGGAACTGCACGGCGTGCAGGAGGAACGGATCTTTCTGGAGTATGACAATACCCGGCTGGCGCGGGTCGGGCTGTCGCCCGGCCAGTTGCTGGAGATTCTCACCAGCCGCAACATCATCACGCCGGGTGGCAGCATCGTGTCGGGAGAGGACCGGCTGATCATCGAGCCGAGCGGCAACTACGAGACGCTGGATGACCTCAGGCGCACGGTGATCGCGCCGCCGGGCAGCGACCAGCTGATCTACCTGGAGGACCTGGTCGACGTCCGCCGCGACTACATCGATCCGCCGCAGAGCGTCTTCCACTATTCCGGCACGCCGGGGATCGCGATCGCGATCTCGCTGCGGAAGGGCGGCAACATCATCGATCTCGGCCGGCAGGTGCGGGAAATCGAGCAGCACCTGCTGGAGCAGAATCCGATCGGTATCGATTTCGGTTACATCGCGTTCCAGCCGGACCTGGTCGAGAACCGGGTCAGCACCTTTGTCGGCAACCTGATGCAGGCCATCGGCGTGGTCAGTCTCGTGATCCTGCTCTTCCTCGGTATCCGCACCGGCCTGATCGTGGCCAGCGCGGTGCCGACCTCCATCATGATGTGCTTCGTTTTCATGGGCATCTTCGATATCGGCATCGAGCAGGTTTCGCTGGCGGCGCTGATCATCGCGCTGGGCATGCTGGTCGACAACGCCATCGTCATGGTGGAATCCATCCTGACCCAGGCCGAGGAGGGCAAGTCGGTCTTCCAGGCCGCGATCGACTCGGCGCATGAACTGGGCGCGCCGCTGCTGGTCGCATCGCTGACCACGGCGGCCGCTTTCCTGCCGCAGTTCATCGCGGAGAGTGGCACGGCGGAGTACACCGCCTCCCTGTTCAAGGTGGTCACGATCACGCTGCTGTGTTCCTGGGTGCTCGCGCTGACGCTGATCCCGCTGATGTGCGTGCTGTTCCTGCGTTGCAAGCGCGGAGCTGCGCAGGGTGCCGCGGCGGAGCAGGCAGACACCCTGTTCGATACGCGCGGCTACCGGGTGTACCGGAACGTGCTCTGCTGGGTGCTGCGCCACCGGGCCCTTTCGCTGCTCGCCATCGCCGGCATGTTCTACGCCTCGTTGCAGGCCTTTGCGCTGGTGCCGAAACTGTTCTTCCCCCAGGACGACCGCATTTACATCACTGCGGAATTCAAGCTTCCCTTCGGCACGTCCATCGATCACAGCATCGAGGTGATCTCCGAGATCGAGTCGTTCATCGAACGCGAGCTGAAGGTGCGCGAGGACCGGCCCCGCGGCGTGGTGAAGTGGGGCAGCTTCATCGCCAGCGGCGGTACGCGCTTCCAGCTCAACTGGATCCCGGCGCCACCGTCGCCGGAGTATTCCTTCCTGCTGATCAACACCTCGGACCCGGAAATCCGCGGCGAGGTGATCGCCCGGCTGGAGGAGTACGTATTCAACCAGTACCCCGACATGCACATGGAGATCAAGCGGACCTTTTACGGACCGCCGGTGCCCGCCGCGGTGGCGGTGCGGCTGATTGGCGAGGACGAGCGCGTGCTCTACGGCATCGCGGACCAGGTCGCGGAACGGTTGCGCGGCGTGCCGGGCACCAAGTACGTGACGGATGACTGGGGGTCCTGGTTCAAGAAGATTCAGGTCAACATCGACCAGGCGCGCGCGCGGCGCGCCAGCGTCAGCAGCAAGGATATCGCGACCTCCCTGCAGGCCAATTTCGATGGCCTGGTGGCCACCGAGTACCGGGAGGGTGAAGATCTGATCCCGGTGGTGCTGCGCTCCACGGGCGCGGACCGCGACGACCTTGCCAAGCTGGAGTCGATCGAGGTGTACTCGCAGGCCACCGGCCAGGCGGTGTCGCTCAAGCAGGTGGCCGATCTCGAGGTGGTCTGGGAGCCCGGCCGGATCCGCCACCGCTACGGACGCAAGACCATCACCGTGCTGGCGCAACTGCAGGAAGGGGCGACGGCCGCCGCGATCGTCGCCCAGGTCAAGCCCTACATGGACGAGATCAGCAGGGACTGGGGATTCGGCTACGAATACGAGATCGCCGGGGAGGCGGCCGATTCCGCCAAGGACCAGCAGGCGGTGGCGGACAAGATGCCCATCGGCGCGATCATCATCCTGCTGCTGCTGGTCTGGCAGTTCAACTCGATCCGCCGGCCGCTGATCATCCTGCTGACCATTCCGCTGTCGCTGATCGGCGTGTTCTTCGGCCTGCTGGTGGGGCAGTCCTACTTCGGTTTCATGACCTTCCTGGGCGTGGTGTCCCTCGCCGGTATCGTCATCAACAACGCCATCGTGCTGATCGACCGGATCGAACTGGAGATCTCCGGCTTCGGACGCGATGTGAAGGACGCGGTGATCGAGGCCTCCCAGCGGCGACTCCGGCCCATCCTGCTGACGACGGCCACCACCGCGGTGGGGCTGTTGCCGCTCTGGTTCGGCGGCGGGCTGATGTTCGAGCCGATGGCCATCGCCATCATCTTCGGGCTGATTTTCGCCACCGTGCTCACGCTGGGCGTGGTGCCGATCCTCTATTCCCTGTTTTTCCGTGTTTCCTTCAGGGAGTACCGCTACCAGGGCACCGGCGCAGTGGCTGACCCGTGAATCCCGGGCCTGGATACGAATATGATTGGAAAATGAGCTAATATTTCACCATATTATTTTATATGGGAAATCAAGTTGAAGATTACAGGCGTGGCGCTAAGATGAGTAAAAGCGCTGAACAATTGTTCAGTATTCTTTCATACGGTCAGGCGGGGCCATCCCACCATGCAACAAGACACCGAGACGTCGTCCCCGGAGCCACTGCCCTGTCCGGAGGTCGCCTTCAAGGACGGTGAACTGCGCCGGCGCTTCGAGCGGGATCCGATCCCGGAACGCTTCTGTTACGTCGAGGAGGATGGTGTGGCCCACGACATCCGCATCGATGTCCTGTTCGACGGCAGGCTGGTGGAGCGCCGCTTCCCGTCGGTCGTGCTGGAGAGCAGCATCAATGGCGCCAGTATCCTCCTGCCCGCGGATTTGCAGGCCGGCACCCTGGTTCGCGTGATGGGCGTGGAGATGAAAACGGGCGCCTCGCTGTTCGAATCCGCTTTCCGGATCATCGGCCGCAAGAAGTGGCTGTTGCTGCCCACCGCCACGCGCGCCCGCGAGGCCGAGCGGCAATCCAACATCGCTGACCTGGAATCCCGGTTCCGCGGAGACCTGCTGCACCGGTACGGCCTGTCGTTCCTGCCCGGGGCGGATTCCGGTTACTCCATGATGAACGAGCTGTATCGCGCCTACCTGCAGAGTCTGTACATGGAATACGTGATCGGTTGCAGGGACCGCAGGGCGCCGGGCGTCGAAGTGCCCGTGCAGGTTGCCTCGGTGCTGGCGCGACTGAGAGACCGTGCGGCATCGGAAGCTGCGGAGCGCACCGCGGCCGGCGACTGATCGCCAGCACCCGCCATCGGCCCGGCAATCATGCGGGCGCGCTCCGGCCTGCCGGCACCGCGCTATAATTTCGTGCAGTATCCCCGCGGGAATCGGCCATGAGTGCAGTGCAACGAACTCTGCTGATCCTGTGCCTGGTGCCGTTTTCCGCGCTGGCGGAAAGGCCGCCCAACATCGTGGTGCTCATCGGCGATGATGTCGGATTCAGCGACCTGGGCTCCTACGGCAGCGAGATCGAGACACCACACCTGGACGCCCTCGCGCGCGGCGGCGTGCGGTTCAGCAATTTCCACGTCACCGCGTCCTGTTCGCCGACGCGCTCCATTTTGGCCACCGGCGTCGACCACCACCGCAACGGGCTCGGCAACATGGCCATCGTCGCGCCACCGGAGCACCTCGGCCAGCCTGGTTACGAGGGCGTGCTCAACGATCGCGTGGTGACGCTGCCGGAACTGCTGCGCGACCGCGGTTACCACACCTATCACGTCGGCAAGTGGCACCTTGGGTTCGAGGGCCGCAAGCTGCCCATCCACCGGGGTTATGAACGGTCCCTGACGCTGGCCGATACCGGCGCCGACAACTGGGAGCAGCGCACCTACATCCCGACCTATGACAAGGCGCACTGGTTTGCCGATGGCGCGGAACACCGGCTGCCGGATGATTTTTATTCCTCGAAGTATTTCGTCGACAAGGCCATCGAGTTCATCGAGCGGGACCGCGCCGACGGGAAGCCGTTTTTCCTGCAGGTGGGTTTCCAGGCCGTCCACATCCCGTTGCAGGCGCCCCGGGAATTCACGCAGAAATACGTCGACACCTACCACGCCGGCTGGGACGTATTGCGCGAGCAGCGCCGGCAGCGGGCGGTCGCCGCCGGCGTGGTACCGGCCGACGCGCCCCTCGGCCGGATGGAGAACGCGGTCGGGTGGGATTCGCTGGACGAATCGGAACGGCGCTACGCGGCGCGGCGCATGGCGGTCTATGCCGGGATGCTCGACGCGATGGACCACCACATCGGCCGGCTGATCGAACACCTGCGGAGGATCGGAGAATACGAGAACACGATCTTCCTGTTCCTCAGTGACAATGGCCCGGAACCGAGCGATCCGACGGTCAGCCTGCCGGTACGCCTGTGGATCCTGTATCACTACGACACCGACCTGGAGACACTGGGCGAGAAGGGCAGTTACGCGTTCTACGGGCCGGACTGGGCCAGCGCCTCTGCCTCCCCGGGCCTGTTCTACAAGTTCTGGGCCGGCGAGGGCGGGCTGCGCGTGCCGCTGGTGGTCTCCTGGCCGGGGCGCTTTCCGGGCGGCGTGGTGCACGACGAGTTCGCGCACCTGCTGGACGTGGTGCCCACGCTGCTGGACCTGGCCGGCATCGAGCATCCGGGCAACGAGTACAAGGGCAGGGAGGTCGAACGCCTGGATGGCCGCAGCCTGTTGCCGGTGCTGATCGGTGATGCCCGCAGGACCCACCCGTCCCGCGAGGCCATCGGCTACGAACTGGCGGGGAACGCGGCGCTGTTCAAGGGGCCGCACAAGCTCATGCGGAACCTGCCGCCGATGGGTGACGGCGAGTTCCGCCTGTACGACATCCGCCGCGACCCGGGTGAAACCAACGATCTGAGCAAACAGTTGCCGGAGCGCTACCGGGAACTGCTGGCCGATTACCGTGCCTACGAGAAGGCCTACGGCGTGCTGCCCATGCCGGAGGGGTATTTCTACCTCGACCAGGTGCTGGAAAACTACATCGAGAACAACCTGAAACCGAAGCTGCGCGCCCGCGCGCCCGGTATTTTTCTCGTGTTACTGTTGCTGGCCGGGTTCGTGTTCTGGCGTCGACGGAGGAAAGCCTGATGTTCAGCCTGCTGAGGCGTACCAACTGGCGCAGTGCGCTGGACCTGCTGCAGACCGAGAGCGCGCGGCCGGTGTACGTGATCAACCTGATCCGCTACCGCAATTTCTCCGCCTACCGCTGGTACGGCCTGTTCGTCTACCCGCTGGTCCGCCTGCTCGGCGGCATGCCGGTCTGGGTGGGCAGGCACGTTCAGAGCATCGGGGGCGAGGCCCGGTTCGGGAACCTGCTCATCGTCCGCTACCCCAGCCATCGCCGTTTCCTGGCGATGATCCTGAACCCGTATTACACGATCATCAACGATCTGCGGGAAGCCGGCGTGGAACGGTTCGAGGCGGCCTTCAGCCGCGCGCACGGCAGGAATGCGCCGGCGCACATCCACGCCCGCTACCTGGTGGGACTGCACGGCAACCCGGAAACCCGCCGCGACCTGGACCGCCTCGGCGCGGAACTGCGCGGCGCCGGGCTGGAGCAGGTCATCGAGTTGCGCGAGTACGCGCCGCTGCCCGCCACCGAACCGGTTCTGCCGTCGGACCCGCAGCCGCACACCTACAAGTACAACCTGTTCTTCCGCGTGGACGACCCCGCGCAGATCGAACCGCTGGCAGAGCGCCTGCGGGAACGGGCGGGCGAATGCGCGGTGCACCTCTACCGGGCCGTCCCGCGGCGTGAATACCTGCCCGGCATGCCCCTGCCGGAAGCCACCGAGGTCCCCCGCCCCGCAGGTCAGACTTCAGTCTGACAATCAGGATCCACAGTCAGGCAGCAACCTGACCTACATCAGGTACTGGAAATTGATCTGCAGGGTGTCGCGGTCGGAGAGCGTGTTGGCTTCCTTGGCGCCGGTGAAACCGAGGAAGCGCACGTTGCTGATGAAGTTGGCATACTTGAACTGGAAATCGAGCACGAGGTTCATGCGCCCTTCCTTGAACAGCAGCAGGTTGTCTGGCACGTATCCCTTCACGTCGTGGAAGAAGATGCTGCGCACCTGGAACTGCCACTTGCTGCCGAACCAGTTGTCGTAGTTGGCCTGCAGCAGCAGCCGGTAGCCCCAGGCCTTGTCGTCGGCATTCTCCACGCACACGTCCATGGCCTGCGCGCAGGTCATGTTGGTGCGCGCCAGGTAGAACGTATTCGGCATGTCGTTGATCTGCATGTAGGACACTTCCAGCAGCGCCAGCACCCGCTCCGCGTTCAGCACGTTCGGGAACAGCTTCAGGAAGCTTCCTGTCAATTGCATGACGTCCAGTTCGACCCAGCCTTCAAGTGGTGTGCCCAGGGTGGACTGCAGGAAGCCCCAGGTGCCGTCATAGCCGCCCGGGTAGCCGTCACCGTCTGCCGGGTCACGGCCGTTCTGCAACTGCTGATTGCAGCGGTTCGGGTCCATGCCGAAAAAGTCCGTGCAGTTCAGCCGCCGCGGCAGGTTGATGATATTGCCGCTGAGGTCATCGGACTCGCGCGCCGATGAGGCGGTCTTGATCTGCGCCCCCGTGCCCAGGATCGCCGCCAGGATCACCGGGTCCACCCCGGTCGTATTGAAGTCCTGTAGCTGGCCATTGACGTCCGAGACGTTCCCGCTCAGGGCAACAAAGCTCCCCGCGCTGAGGATGTCCACCGGGGAAACCTGCACCGGCGTGTCCTTGCGGAAGGCGAATTCCCCCGCGAACACCGCTCCGAACGGAATCGGGCCGCGCCAGGAGAAGCCGAATACCTGCTGGTCCTCCGGGAAGGTGAAACCCACCTGCATGAAGTCGTTCGGGTTCCAGTTCTGCTGGTTGAAGTTGGGCTGGTTCAGGCAGGCAGGGTCCTGCGGATCACCGCCCGTGGTGGAGGAAAGCGCCTCGCCGAATCGCCGGCCCTCGGGGTCGGGACTGGACACCAGCGCCGGCCGCGACAGGATGCAGGGCACCGCGTTGGGAATCACCCCGGCGCGCCAGACACCGAGCATCGGCAGGCGGGCGTGGTGTTTGACGTAGTAGGCATTGAACTGGTAATTGCTGACCCAGGGCAGGAAGGGCATCTGGAAACCGATGTTCAGACCGAACTGACCACCGGCGGACGGCATCCGCGTCTTCTGCAACGGGATACAGGCGCCCGGCGCGCCGAACGGCGACAGTGACGGGTCGCTGTCGTAGGGCTGGTCGTTGTTGGTGGTGACACACAGGTTCCCGGTGCCGGCGAATTCCTGCACGCCCGCGCCGGAGACGTCGGCCAGCGACAGGAAAGTCGCGCCGGGCGGCGCGCCGATGATCGCCCGCTCGTACTGGTAGTAGGCTTCCACCGTCAGCCAGTCGAACGGCGCGACGTTGAACATCGCCAGGCCGATCGGCTCCCGCGCGTTCTGCGGATCGAATGCGGGCACCAGCAGGTTGTTGATGTCAAGCGGGTTGATCTGGTCGATCCCGGGCGCGAACTGCGACTGTCCCCAGCTGATGACCTGGTCACCGATGCGCACGGTCATCGGCATGTCGAAGATGTATCCATCCCAGTACGCGAAGGCTTCCCGCGTGGTGATGTTGCGTCCCAGGATGCGCTTGACCCGGTCGGTGGTGGTGATCTCCTCCTTGTAACCCGGGTGGATCTGCCGCTTCTCGTCCATGAAGTCGGTGTCGTAGAAATACAGCGCCTTCACCCGGGCGCCGAAATCCTCCCAGCTGAGACGGAAGTCGGTCGTGCCGCGCACCTGGTTCTGGTACACGCCGCGCCCGTAGGCCAGCCGGCCGTCGTCCAGCGCCGGGTTGCCGGCACGGCCACCGTTGCCCCTGATCACGTGGTCGGTGAAGGTGCGCGTCGGGTCCTGGGAAGCATCCCGGTTGGCCTGGTATTTGGCCGTTGCCTGCTCGCCAGTCAGCGAGTACGGGTGGTTGCCGGCCGGAATGCCGTAGATATACCGCTTGCTGGCCTTCTGCGTGCTGATCGACACCCCGTAGTTGAACTCGTTCTTGATGTTGAGACTGACATCGCCGTCGAAGAACTCCAGGTCCAGGGCGTGGGCGGAACCCGCCAGGCAGGCGAGGCAATAAAACAGGGAAAACGACCGGACGAGACGGAGATTTTTCATGCCTGACAGGTTTCTGAACAACCTGTTCTGAGTCTAGCCAGTCGCGAGGAACCTGCCAGTTTTCGGGAGGTTAGGAGAGATAGAAGTCAGCGGAATCCGAAAATGATGAGCATCGCAACGGCGTGTGTGTGTTCGTGCGAAATGTAGAAAAGCTGCCGGTTCAATCGACGTAACCGGCCAGTACCTGCTTCATCGCGGCGCGGTCGAGGAAATCGGAGTCGATCTGCAGCAGCCGGCGGTTCCCGCCGAGAAGGAACAGGTAGATCTCCGTACCGTGCTGGACATGGTGGACCTGCGTGTCCTTGCCCTTCCAGGTGCCGCGCGGGTGGCCGGCCAGCATCTGCTCCCGGAACGCCGCGATGTCGCCGGCCCGGCAACTGCCCACGATGCTGTTGCCGAATGCCGACGCGAAGAAATCGGCGGCGGCGCAGCCGTATTTCTCGTCCGCTTCGTGGCTGAGATCACTGAACGCGAGGTAGCGTTCGCCCGGCCTGCTGCCGAAGCGGAACGCCACGAAATTGGTCTCGTTCCCGGACGCGCCCATGGCGGCGAAGCCGGCAGGTACCGAGAAGCGGTGGCCGGCGTAGACGAACTCGATGCGCGCGACCGGGTCGGCCGCGTGGCAGAGTGGCGCGACGAGGAGGAGCCAGGCGATTGCCCGGACGGGGCCCGTCCATCGGCCGGGCTGCCGGCGGCTGGCCGTACCCCTTTGCGTTTCGGCATGCATGTTCCAACCCGTCATTCGGCCGCGATACTGCGCAGTCTAGCGCTGACCGTGCCCACTGGCACCGTCGGTCGGCGTGCCGCGCCACGCGCGACCGGGCCGCGCGCGCCGAACTTGAGCTTCTGCCTTTCGCCCCCATAATCTGGGTGCGGACCCACGCCCGCGCGTGGTGCATTTTTTGGGGGACGAACGGATCATGAAGGTCGGTCTGGCACTGGGCGGCGGTGGCGTGCGCGGTTTCGCACATCTCGGCGTCATCGAGGTGCTTGAGCGTGAGGGCGTCCCCATCGACCTCATCGTCGGCTCCAGCGTCGGCGCTGCGGTCGGCTCCATGTATGCGTTCCGGCCGAAGGTCGCGCCGAGCCTGACCCAGTTCCGGCACTACCTCCACTCCGAGCTCTACGACAACACCAAGCTGGCCTACCTGCGCCAGAGCGAGGAGAGCCGCGAGAACCTCTACGAGAAGCTGAAGATCCGTTTTGCGCAGGGCGCGGTGTTCGCCACCTCGCTGTCGAAGACATCCCTGTTCAGCGAGGAGACCCTGCGCAAGAACGTGCAGTACCTGATCCCCCCGGTGAACATCGAGGAGAGCCTGCTGCCGGTGGCCATCGTCACCTTCGACCTCTGCACCGGGAAGGAGGTGGTGCTGACCGAGGGCCCGCTGCTCGAGGCGGTCATGGCGAGTTGCGCCATCCCGGGCGTGTTTCCGCCGATCGAACGCGACGAGATGCAGTTGATGGATGGCGGTATCGTCAACCCGGTGCCGTGCGACGTCGCCCGGCAGCTCGGCGCGGACGTGGTGATCGGCGTGGACCTCAGCCCCGAGCCGGATCCGCTCTCGCAGCTGAACAACAGCTACGAGATGGCCATGCGCGCCGCGGACATCTCCCGCTTCCGGCTCAAGAAGCTGATCATCCAGGAGGCCGACGTGGTGATCCCGGTGGAAACCGCCGACGTGTTCTGGGCAGACTTCTCGAAGTTCGATCATTGCGTGGAAGTCGGGCGCCGCTGCGCCGAGACGGCGCTGCCGCGGATCCGCGAGGTGCTGGAGCGGTAAGAAACCGGGATCAGTTCCTGCGTGGCGTGCCGGGGCGCGGGCGGTCCCAGGGCGTGCCGAAGAAGAGACGCAGCCCGTAGAGTCCCTTCGCCGCGGGGTACTGGTTCGGCAGCGGCATGACGAATTCGTCGTCGAGGCCGGACGGAATGATCGTCGCGCCGTCCAGCCAGGCGCCGATGCCGCTGTTTCCGGTACGCGCGCGCACGGTTTCCTGGTCGGCCGGGTCCAGCGCCTGCCATTCCTTCAGCAGGTTCTCGCGGCACGCAACCCGGTACCGGATCACGCGCACGGACGGGTAGGTCACCCCGTGGACGACGCTGTCGAAGCGTTCGTCACCGGCTTCCCAGCGCAGGGCATTCTCGTCGAGGTAGGGCAGGTACTCCTGGGCGATGCTCTCGAAAACGGGCTGCCAGCCCGCTGCGGAGAAATCGTCCAGTTGCGTGCCGGTGATCCGGGATGCCCGCGCATTCCACATCCGCGCCACCCATTCGTAGACGGCCGGCGCGGTGTCCACCATGATCCGCGCCGGGTACGGGTCCAGCGCGTAGTGGCGGAACATGGAGCCGAAGAAACCGATGTCGACGATGGTGGGGTGGTCGCCGAGCAGGAAGGGGCGGTCGCGCAGCAGGGTGGTCAGCTGCTGCAGCGTACGGTGGTAGTTGCCCTCCACGTGCGCCCGGTTGCTGCCGCGCACGCCGTCGCCGCGCACGAACACCAGGTACTGCCGCCAGCGCATGAACCAGCCGAGCAGGAATGCCGGGTGCGGCGTGCCGCGCGCGAACTCCTCGCCGATGTGCCGCCGTCGCAACTGGTGCGAATCCCGGAACTGCCAGCGGTAGTACATGGCCGGGCGCCACATCCATTCGTCGGCGTAATCCTCGACCAGCAGCGCGAGAAACCGTTCGGCCGCACCGGCCGGGTACACCGGGTGTTCCGGGAACTGCCGGTCCAGGTACTGGATCATCGGCGTGGTGTCTTTCAGCCAGCTGCCGTCCGGGCACTGCATCGCGGGCATCTTCATCATGCCGGTCGCCGGCAGGATGATGTTCTTCAGGATGCCGCCATCCAGTTCGATCCGCTCGTGCGGAATTTCCTTGTAGCGCAGGTAGGACTCCAGCTTGCCGCTGAAGTAGGAGACGTGTGAGACGTAGGCCTTGTAGCGGCTGCTCATGCATGCACCCGCCCGGCGAGGGGAATAACGCCCGGCCCCCTCACCACGGCAGCCAGTGGTCGACGCGGATGGTCCTGCTGCCCGCGGGCAGGCTCACCGCGGTGCCGTCCCTGCCGACCGTGACCGGGCCACCGTACACGTCGCCGACTCCCTTCAGGAAGATGC